>JAUNBG010000074.1 GCA_030527205.1 Planctomycetia bacterium | reverse complement strand
CTGTTTGTTGATTCGCCGTTCGATAAATCTCTGCTCAAAAAATCGCCAACCGCATTATCGGATTGAGAATTTATATGAATAATCTGCAACCAACCATTTTCTTCGCCGCCAACAATAGCAATAGCCGATTCATCCGGAAACCATTTCATTCGAATAGGACGAGAAGCAAGCGTCACAAATTCCGCCGATTCAGAACCGTCAAGACGAACTCGTCGCAGTTGACCGGCATCTGACTCAAGAATATAAAGATTTTCGCCCCGCGAATCCAATAAAATATCGCATGGAGCCGAGTAACCGTCGACTCTGTTTGAAACTTGAACTTTCTCAGCAGAAAAAGAAAAATTCAAACATCCAAGTTCTGGAACAAAAAACAAAAGAAAGAAAAGGAATGTCCAATTTCTGATTTTTATTAAATAGGTTGACATTTTTATTCCGATTATTCTTAATGAAGGTCAAAATTTTTGACGAAAAAGTTTACAGAATAAAGTCAATCTACACGGAACAGGTTCCTTTGTCAAGTCAAACAAAGAATTGTTTCATTGCCTTAAAACAAAACCTGCCATTCTTTGCATATTGCCCATTTTAATAAATACAAAAGACGCGAAAAAATATTGACCTAAATTTTTTGAAAAATTTTGTAAAAAATTGACGATTAATCAATATAACATAAAAAATCCGCAAGTTTGTCAACTGGAATGAACGATAATAATGAAGCAAGATAATAAACTTGAGTCATTGGATTCCTTAATTCAATGACAACCTGTATCAGCGTATGGAAACGTTTGCTTTTGTAAGAATTTCCTGAAAAAAGAACTATTTCGCTCCAAGGATCATTTGGGCAACCGTTTGTTTTTTGATTTTTTCAAGGAACAATCGGACAAATTCATAAAAGAGTCCCAAACGAGGCCGGCTTCCTATCAAGTATGGAGACAGAAAAGGCAACACAACAGGAACTTGCATAATCAGAAAAGACAAATTGTCTTTAAAATCATTCGTCAAGGAAGTTAAGATGAGAAAGATGAATTTCAGATTTGCTGTGTGCCTGGCGCTTTTAGCGGCGGCTCTTTCCGGCGGTTGTATCGGCGTTCCAGGTCCGTCGTTAGGAATTTTCAGTGTTCCGATTCCTGTCAGTCCTTATTTTCAAGGAGCCTATGAGGATATGGCGTTCGAAAAAGATCGTTATAGTCAGGTTCCTATTCTTCCTCCAATCACGGAAGGAGCTCCAATCGGCTTGGATGAACCTTCCGACGATGAAGTTATTCGACTTTTAGAAAAAGCCAAACCGAATAACGGAGGAGTTCCGTTCCTCGAAACCCGATATCGAAATAATGCGAAAATCACAAAAGAACTGATTGCCGATTATGTTGATCCGGTTCGGTTTTTCCCAATGGTCGGGCCTGTTCAGGTTCATCATGTCCATTATAAATGCACAGTTTATTATGAACAGGTTATTCGGGTTGGCTGGCCAATTCCGTATACGATCAGAAAACAGGATGCCAGCGAAGTTATTTATGTCGATAAAGATCATCTTCATGCCGTTGCGGCTCCGCAAAACACTCTTTAATAATTCGAGTTCATAAAAAATGGAAACGGATTAAAAAGTTCTGAATCAAAATATTGAAAACAATGCTCTTTGAAGAACATTGTTCATTTTGCCCTGATTTTATTTGATAAAGTCAGGGTTTTTTGCTTTCCGGTTCCTTCAGTTCCTGTTCAAGGCATTGACTGGATCTGTTTTTTTGTTTGAAGTTTTTGTTATTAATTGATATTTTGACGAATGCTTTTCATTTGATTAACGCAACGCATTAAAAAATGCCCTCCGTTTTGATAAAAATCAGAATGACATAAAACCCGATCTCGACGCCGGAATTTCGCCTTCTGTAACCCTTATTTCCAAATCAGATTGAAATTCTTTATCGCTGTCGGTCTTACGAATTCAGTTTTGTGGTTTTTCAACAGTTTGAATAGAATCCCTTTAAAAGAAAAACGTTAAAAGGGATTCTCCTGATTCAAAGGCCAAAAGTTATTGTCTTAATGATTTGCGAAACTCAAACAGATTATTTGTTTTTTATTTGAGTTAATCAACAACTTGATCGGCAACATTTTCCAGTAAAGCAGCGTCATCGGCAGAAAAAGAGAGTTCCTTTCCATTTTGAACAAGTTTTGCATAGAGTCCAACAGGAGATTGACCGCTGATTGTTTTGAAAAAGACGCAACCGGCTAAATAAGTTCCCGCCTGATTCGGATGAAACGGAACCTGATTGCCTTCATCGCAATAAAGATTAATTTTGTCGCCAACAAAATCAAAAGCTTTTCCGACAGGAACAACCGTCGCATCGATTTTTTCCGCTAACGCAGCATATCCGCCCTGGATGCCGTCTCGAAGATTTTCAATGACAATTTCGTTGGCCTTTTTGTTATATCGAGCTTCCCAAGCCGCAATAATATCGTCTTTTTGCGACGGATCTTCAGCATAACCGTCAAACATTCCGAAATGTCGTCCCCAGGTTTGATAAAGAAGAACTTTTGTTGTCGGACACTTTTCCTTAATCATTTGATTCATTTTTTCGCCGAATTCGAGAAATTCGTCCCGTTCATTGACGGTTCCGGCGCTTTGTTCTTGAAGAACAACGAAATTCCATTGTTCATTTTGAATCAGTTCCGGCGTCGGTTTGAATTTATCATTTGGAACTTCGCCCAGAAAATGCTGACGAAGTCGCCAACCGCCGGGCGCATTGCGAGTCGCATTCATCGAAAAGCCCGAAACATTGAACATATCTTGAACCATTTGATCCAATGAATTGTAATAAGTAAAACTGTTGCCGAGAAACAATATTTGAATCGTTTCTGTTTCCGGATTTTCCGGCTCATTGATTGCGTTTTCTTCAGCGAGAGAATGATCAAGAAAAAAAGTTATCAAACCAAGCAACAAAATAGACAAAAAATAACGATTCTGAAAACGGTTTGGACGACGACTGGTTTTGTCTTCTGTAACCAGTTCGTCATTGCCAAGCTTACGAATACAAAATTCAGGACTTTCAAGAGACTTCTGAATAAACATTGTTTTGCCTTTCAAATAAAAAAAGCGTTAACGTTTTTGTCACATTTTGACAGAATAAAGGAAATCCAAAATAAAATGCGTTTCCCTGCTTAAAACCTTGTTTTAGCGAATTGGTTCATTTTGAACTTTGTTGTTAAAAGTCCGACACTTTTTTTAAAGATTCATTTCCTGAAACGCCCATTGAGACATAAAAATTAATGAGCGAATCAATTTTCATATTTGCCGCAAAAACGTCCGTCGAAGGAACCAGAATCATCGCGCCGCCAAAAGGAATCGGAGCCGTTGGAACGATAACAATTCGATAAGAAATGCCCTCAATTTCATATTGATCGGCTGTTGGCGTCAGAGCAAGAACAAGCGTATTTCCGAGCCGACAAAAAACCGGACTCATATTCTTAATCTCTTGATTTCCTTCTGTATTAATCAGATCCGTAAACTGGCGAGCGGTTCCGTAAATCGGACTGATAATCGGAATTTTTTTGATTACATAATCAAAATATCGAATTGCAACTTTTTTTGTAAAAACGTCGATAAAAAAACCGATCGCAAAAATAACCAAAAGAACAATGAGCCAGCCGAAAATATAAGCCATAATCCCTTGATCCGCGAAACGAATTCCAATCAATTTCAAACATTTCCCGAAAAAAGTTTCTGGCCCTAAATAGATAATAAAAAAATTGGAAAGCCAAAGAACAACTGCAACCGTTATCACAAAAGGGAGAAGAGCAATAACGCCAGATAAAAAATAACGAAAAACGGTTTTCAATAACGACATTAAAACTCTCCTTTTCGGACAAATAAAAAATCAGACAGAAAAACGAAAAGCAAGCAAAAATCATTTTATCGAATCATTTCATTTCGAGAAAATGACTGGCGGCAATATTTCGTTGCAGTTTTCAACAAACAATCGATAATTCAGTTTCGATGAAGAGATCGAAGTCGAAATGAGGAACAAGTATTGCCCCTCAATAAACCGCTTTATTGCGGTTTTCAAAACGAACATTCCGCTTTTCGACAAAATTGATTCGACAAAATTGAGTCGAAAATAATTCCAGGAATCTGTCAGCGCGGCTTTATCGCAAAAGCGTAAGACGTTTCAATCCAATGGGGAATCTCCGCTTCGTTCGTTATCAATTGTTTCCTTTTTCTTCTTTTCAATAAGAAAACGGACGAAATTCCGGATTCTCTTAACGGAGAAAAACGTTGAAAAGGACGAATTGCCTCTTTGCTCGCAAAACTGTTCGCATTGACTTTTTTATCTCTTGAAATCCATTCATGAATTACAGAATATAAACTGCGGCAAATACCCAAAGGCTTTTCCGGAAAATTTGGGGGAATTCTCTGAATAAAAGTAAAGAAGCAGACCAACAAAAGAGCGTTGCCCTGACAGATCAATTCAAAAGCGAATCATTTGAAGAACAAGTCATTGATCTTGGAAAACGCTCAAAAAAGAGCAACAATTATTTGTCCTCAATAGACTCAACGGTTTTCGCTGTTTCTTTGAGAAAATCAGCCAAATCATCCAAACCGTCAGCAAGATTCGTTTTCAAAAAAGTATCGACTGCTTCGCAAGCCATCCAATCGCCCCAAATCATTGCGCCAAGGCAAAGAATATTGGCGTCATTGATCGCGCGGCACATTTTCGCGGCAAAAACGGATTCAACAACCGAAGCGCGAACTCCTTTAAAACGGTTTGCAATGACGGACATTCCCATTCCAGTTCCGCAGAGCAGAATCCCGCGCGACGCTTCGCCTGCCTGAAGAACTTTGCAAGCAGCAACACTGCTTTTGAAATAAGGGATACTATCGGTTTCCGTTGCTCCAACATCAATGACTTCATGGCCATTTTTTTCAAGATGATCAACAATAGCTTTTTTTAAACTCAAAGCAAAAGGATCCGCAGCAAAAACGATTTTCATTATTCGTTCTCCAAAGGTTTTATCGAAATAACAACAGAAGAAAAGTCTTCGTTAAAGACAAAAACAGTATATCAAAAAAACAGAGGCAATGCCAGTCTTTTTAATATAAAATCAGTTTTTTTCGATTATTTTTTTCATTTCCGTTTCGACAACTTTCAAATCATCGACTGTATTGACGCCGAGACTTTCGATCGGTTTAAGAAGAGGCAGGGCGAGCACTTTTTTATTTTGATTCATTAAAATCGATGGAATGTCTGTTATATAATATTCTTTCTGAGCGTTGTTCGTTTTCAATTCAGTCAAAGCGGCGAGCATATCCGGAATGTTAAAAATATAATAACTCATATTGACTTCATTAATCTTTTTTTGCTCATCCGTTGCGTCCCGTTCTTCAACAATCCCGCAAAATTCATTGTTTGTATTGCGAAGAATGCGTCCGAGTCCAAACGGGTTCTCTTTATAGGATGTTCCTAAAATGCAGGAAATATTGCTGTTTAATGATTCGGTTTGATGAGAAGCTTTTTCATATTCGTTAAAAAGGGCAATAACAGATTCTGTTTGCGTCATCGGACTGTCGCCGGCAATAATCAAAATCGGCCCCTGACTCTCTTTCAAAAGCGGCTGGCACATCATAACGGCGTGACCGGTTCCAAGCTGTTCCGTTTGCTCAACAAAACGAATATTCTTGCGAGATTCCAAATGTTGCCGAACAAGATCGCCGCGATAACCGACAACAACCAGCATATCGTCGATTCCCGCATTTTCAAGAGCGTCTAAAACATAATCGATCATTGGCTTCCCAAGAATCGGACACAAAACCTTTGGAAGGTCCGATTTCATTCGCGTTCCTTTTCCCGCCGCCATTATGATTGCTCTTTTTTCTCTCATGAATGATTCCCTTAAATTAATCCTTGTTGCTTCTCGATTGTCAATTTTATTAAACGAAGCCGCCGCGATGAACAGCAAACCTCGCTTTTATCAAACCCGATCGCCGTTGCTTGACTTGCAAACCCAAATATTCTATCGGTTTAACGATATATTAAAAGGAAATTCTAAAACCCCGCAGGGAACGCAAACATCTCGTCCGCAGGATTTGGTTTTCGCGACGTTTTCTGAATTGGAATTATTATACAAAACAGATTTTAAAACTTCCTTTAAGCCTTTCTCCGTTTAATCATAAATTAAAAAAGGAATATTAAACATTTTCTAATATTCGTTTCCGAGATCAAAAGGTTTTTGCCAGGCAAATTTGAGTTGCGAAAGCGATTGCCTGATCAAAACGGTTCCATTTTTTCCCAAAATAGAAAGATTATCGTTTTCGACAACTTTTCCAATTTGATAATGCGGAACGTTCGCTTCTGCTAAAATGGACTCGAATTCGCAGCTTTTTTCAATCGGAACTTCAATTAAAAAACGGCTGTTCGATTCGCTGAAAAGTCGGACAAAGTCGTCAAATTCGTTTTCCTCAACGCCGGGAACTCTCGACAAATGTTCCGCGTCGCCCGGTTTTAACGGCGAAGGCAAATGTTCAAGCCAGATTTCTGCCCCCAGATTGCCGGCAAACGCCATTTCCGCAGCCGAAACCGCTAACCCCCCTTCGCTCAAATCATGAACCGAACGAACGAGTCCCTTTTGAATCGTTTGATAAACGGCATAAAAAGTTCGCCGAGCGACTTCAATATCAACCGTCGGAACCTGGCCGCCCATCAAATTTCGAACCAGAGAAAAATGAGAACCGCCGAGTTCGTTTTTCGTTTCGCCAATCAGATAAATCGCGTTGCCCGCCTTTTTCAAATCCATTGAAACGGCTCGCGAAACGTCCGGCATTTGCCCCATTGCGCTGATCAAAAGAGACGGCGGAATCGAAATTGGTTCCTTCGCCCCATTCGGACGAAATTCGTTATTGAGAGAATCTTTTCCGCTGATAAACGGAATCCCTAAACCGACCGATAAATCATAACAGGCAAGCGAAGCATGAACCAAAGAACCAAGCGTTTCCGGACGATCTGTATTTCCCCAGCAGAAATTATCCAAAACGGTCAACGTTGCCGGATCCGCGCCAACAGCAACGGCATTTCGAACCGCTTCATCAATAGCGCTGGCCGCCATATGATATGTATCGAAATCGCCATAATGCGGATTCATTCCGCAGGAAATAACAAGCCCCTGTCTCGAAGAAATGCGAGGGCGCAAAACAGCAGCGTCCCCCGGGCCGTCGTTCGCAACGCCGACAAGCGGTTTGATAACGCTTCCCCCTTGAACCTCATGATCGTATTGACGGACAATCCAATGCTTGCTCGAAACATTTAAAGAACTCAAAATCGTTTCGAGATCGGCGGTCCATTTCGTTTTATTCGCTTCTTTTTCCCATTTTGCCAATCTTTCATGAAGATTGGCGTCATTCGAATCATTAATAACAAAATAAATAGGCGAAACGGCTGTTTGACCCGGCAATTCCTGATTTTCCAGAAGCGGAGCAAGCGGAAGCGTCGGAACCGTTTCATAAACGGCCTGACGAACAACCGGCGGACGACCGTCATGAAGAAACGCCATTGTCAAATCGGCGACTTTGGTTCCATTATATTTTAATTCGAGCCGACCGGTCGGTTTGAATTCGCCCAAAATGACGGTTTCAACCCCTTCGCTGTCGGACAGCGCTTTCAGTTCGAGCCATTTTTCCTTCGGAACGGAGAAAACCATTCGTTCCTGGGCTTCGCTGATCCACATTTCTGTGTACGAAAGCCCTTCATATTTCAAGGGAATCGCGTCAAGGTTGACTTCGGCTCCTATTTTTTCGCCCATTTCGCCAACGGCACTGGAAAAGCCGCCTGCGCCGCAATCGGTAACAGCGTTATAAAGTCCGCGATCCCGCGCTTCGAGAAGAATATCGAGAACCATTTTTTCTGTAATGGCGTTTCCGATCTGAACTGCGCCGCCGGAAAGCGTTTCGCTGTCGCTGGTTAATTCGGCGCTACTGAACGTTGCCCCATGAATGCCGTCTCGACCGGTTCGGCCGCCCATTGCGACAATATAATCGCCTGGCTGCGGATTTTTAAACGATTGATCAACAGGAATCAGCCCGACATTTCCGCAATAAACGAGCGGATTGCCCAAATAACGGCGATCAAAATAAACCGCGCCATTAACCGTTGGAATTCCCATTCGATTTCCGTAATCTCGAACGCCGGCAACGACGCCTTTAATAATTCGTCGGGGATGAAGAACGCCCGGCGGAAGTTGCTCGGTTGATTCCGATTTTAACGATTGGCTTTTCGACGATTGATCAGACGGGTTAGTTTGGGTTAAATTTTCGTCCCAGGCAGGCGGGGCAAAGCAGAAGATATCTGTATTGCAAATCGGTTTAGCGCCCATTCCGGTTCCCATTGGGTCGCGGATAACGCCTCCGATTCCTGTATTCGCGCCGCCATAAGGTTCCAAAGCGGACGGATGATTATGCGTTTCGACTTTAAAGCAGACGTTATAATCGTTATCGAATTTGACGACCCCGGCGTTATCGGAGAAAACGCTGACGCAGAAGTCGAGCGGACCAAGGTTTTTGCGAACTTGAACCGTTGCCGCAAAAATCGTTTCTTTGAGCATATTTTGAAAAACCCGTTCCCCTTCCGGTCCGGAATAGGAAATGCGACCGGCAAGCGTTTTATGACTGCAATGTTCGCTCCAGGTTTGCGCGATCGTTTCGAGTTCAATATCGGTCGGGTCGCGGTCAAGTTGGATAAAATGATCCCGAATCGTTTGCATTTCCGTTAAAGAAAGGAAAAGTTGGCCTTTTTTGCTGAGTGTCGCCAACTCATCGTCATTCATTGATCGAATCGGAACGGTTATCAGATTAAATTGATATGGCGAACCCAATTGAAGCCGGTCGAACGGAAGAAAATCGAGATAAAACTGTTCAATGGCATCGTTCGCAAGCAATTTTTGTGCCAATTGCTTGACTTTGGCGTCTTCCGCTCCGGAAATTCGATATTTTTTGAATGTTCGAACCGCCTCGGTTTGAATGCCAAATTCGAGCATTGTTTTCTTGGCATTATCGGCTACTGTATCGGTAACGCCCGGCTTCGGGAGAACATAAACGATTTTTTCGCCGGAATCGCTTGGATTTTGGGAGTTCGAAGAATCGACCGCATGAAGAACGAATTGTTCGACAACGGCGTCGGCAAGAAATTTTTCCGCCAACATTTGAACCTGATTTTGAGTCAATTCCCCTTGAACAAGATAACCGTGAGCAAAATGAATACTCAGACGATTGGACAAGCCCAGATCGGCCGCGTCCGCGACGGTTTCATTTCCGATAACGTCCGGATAACCCGGCGCCGCAAAAATTTCAACTTCCCAAAGCATAACGATTCAACTTTTCAAAAATGGTTGATTAAAATCGGGTCAAACTCAATCAATTGATTTTCCAAAAGATTTCCGACAAAAACGTTATACCGAAGTCGGAAAGGGCAACAGAGTTCGCCTTTCGTAATCCGTCCGATTTTGTCGGGGCGTTCAACCCAAACGATCAGGGATTTTCAACGGACTTGATTATTAAGGCCAAAACGTTGTCGACGAAAAATTCGAGAATCAACAGAGTCTTCTGTATTTTTAAATTAACGACAAATAAAATTATAATCCTTTTAAGCTAAAATGGAAGGGTTGCAACCCAATCCAAATATTCATTTCGTTTTGAATATCTTATTTCTTTCAGGAAGTTCTAAAAAACCGTTGGAAGCGCGGACGTCTCGTCAAGGAACTGATTTTTGCGACATTTTCCGAATGGCGTTTATTGTTAAAAACAGGTTTTTAGAACTTCATTTTTGAATATTTCAATCGTTTTGAAAAAGAAAATCGTCATTTCTTCGGGTCATAAGTTGCAAAATATTCGAAAAGGGATTAAAATGGAAAAAAAAGTGTTGACTTTTTTGGGAAAAATGATTGAAATAATAATATAATGTTGCGTCAATATTATTAGTCGGAAATTTCATTTTGGAAAACTCATTTCAATCGTTCAGAAATGCGGCGCTGATTCTCCGCAAAAGAGAGTTCCTTATGAAAAAACCTTCTTTGATCTGGAATTTTGAACCGTCGCTCAACAGGAGAGATTTCATGAAAACGAATGCCAACCGATTTGCCGATTTTTCAAATGAAAAACCGAAACGGCCTTACGCAAATCGTCTGAAACAATTTGATCGCGCCGGTTATACGCTTCTCGAAATTCTGGTTTCCGTAACATTAATGCTCGTTCTGATGTTTTGCGTTGCAAAATTATTCAGCCGCGTTGGTTCCATTATAAACGATACGCAACGAACAATGGAAGTTGCCAATAACATTCGCAATGTCCGCAATCGTCTTGAAGCGGATTTGACTTCCTTAACCGCTCCGTTGACGCCGCCGCTCAATTCTTCTGATAATCAAGGTTATTTCTGTTATATCGAAGGACTTGGCAACCCATTGCCAAAAGCCGGTCAGGAAATCATTGCGGGAGGTTCAGGAGTTTATACAACCGAAGAGATCGCTTTGGATGGCGATCGATCTGCGGGCGATTCAACGGTCGGCGATTTGGACGACATTTTAATGTTTACAGCTCAAGCGCCCGCTGGAAATTATTTTCGCGGTCGCTTCGGCGGCAAAATGATTGAATCCGAGTTCGCCGAAATCGTCTGGTTTGTTCGCGGTTCAACGCTTTATCGCCGCGTTCTTCTTATTGTTCCTGACCAATTGCTTCAGGAACGAATTCAGTATTTCATTCAGTATTTAATTTCAAATAATTTAATTGATCGTGCCGCCACCCTTCAGACAGGCCAGGCTTTTTTCAAATATTTTGACGTTTCCGTTCATTTAGATGATAACGGTTATATTGTTGCGAATACATTGGGCGATTTGAGCAATCGAAAAAATCGTTACGGTTATTGGTCATCCTATTTTGGCAGCAGTTCAGGGAATATCAGCGGAACGAACGGCGCCTGGTATTGGCTGCGGCTCCCGACGCTTTGGGAAAGCGCGTCGTCAAAGTTTCAGGCGGGAGTTCCAATGGGGAGTCAATTAGACATTGGACTAACAACGGAAGTCAATAATAATATTGTCAATGCGATCAATCTTCCCAACGGGACGCCCTTTATTGATTATTGGACTAATCCAAATTGTTGGAACGAAGTTGATAATGAAACGGGAAATTTAACCGATTTAACCGATTTTAAACAGGAGGGCTTAAATCAAGACGTTATCATGACAAATGTTTTGAGTTTCAACGTTCGCGTTTGGGATCCGAATTACACTTTATTTCAAGATCTGGGAATTCAAACTCAATTCGACGGCAATATTGTCCCTCAAAACATAGGCAACCCGAATTATTTAGATACTCCCGGTTATTATGCGGATTTGGATTTGCAGAATCCCCCTGTTTTCTCGACAGGAAACAATTATTCTCCGGAAATTCGCCCATTTGCCCCTTGCATTTATGATACTTGGACGGAACAATATCAAAAGGAATTCTTTAACGCTGTTCTTAATGGGAATTCTTTTAACGTTTCTTCCAATTATTCCATAAACGATATTCCGCTCAATGGCAAAATCAATCCGGAAGTTTTGGACGTTTTTCCGCCGCCTTATAATGTTCCGTTAAAGGGACTGCAAATCGAGATTCGCGCTTTTGAGCCGCGAAGCAGAACCATTAAAAATACAACGCTTGAAGTTGATATAAAACAATAATTATATTCAAAAAGCATTTTAGTCGGAGACAGAATCCGTTTCGGTCTCCGTTTTTTATCGAAGATTAAGAGTTTTAGGAAAAAAAATGAAACGAATTTCTTTGGCAATGATGACGTTTTTCGTTCTGGTTTTGGCAAATTCCTGGACGCTGGCTCAAACCGAATATCAGAAACCGGCTTTAACCGAAAATGACGCCTGGTCGATGATTTTGATTCCTGATCCGCAGTCTTATGTCAAGTTTGAACGGAATCAACCGATTTATGATTTAATGGTCGCCTGGATTGCAGAAAATATCGATCCGCTGAAAATCGGACTCGTTCTCTGTACTGGAGACCTTGTTGAACGAAATGATGTTCCGGAAATGAACGGAAAAGAAGGAAATCAAAACAGCATTCAACAATGGACCGCAACGTCAAAAACGTTAAAACGGCTTGACAGTCGCGTTCCTTATATTATTGTTCCCGGAAATCATGATTATGGTTTTAAGAGCGCAGAAAATCGAGAATCGAAGTTGAATCAATTCTTTCCGGCAGACGGCAATGACTCCGCAATGGGGCATTTGATTGAATGCGGAACAAACGCATTCGGCGAAAAAACCCTTGAAAATGCCGCTTATGAATATGTTTCGCCCGCCGGTCAGAAATATCTGGTTCTCGCTTTGGAATTCGCCCCGCGCGACGAAATAATCAATTGGGCAAAAGAAATCGCCGCTCGCCCCGAATATGAAAATCATTTCGGCATTCTTCTGACGCATTCTTATCTGAGCTCGAACAATAAACGGATTCAAATGGAAACGGGTTATAAAATTCAAGTCGAAGGAACAAATTGCGGTCAAACGATTTGGGAAAAACTCGTCTATCCGTCGAAGATTATCCGACTTGTTTTATGCGGTCATATTTCCAAAGCGGACGATTTTAACGGTTGCGTCGGTTATGCAAAAGAGAAAAATGAGTCAGGAAAAATGGTTCATCAAATGCTTTTTGATACGCAAGCTCTTGGCGGCGGCTGGCACGGAAATGGCGGCGACGGCTGGCTTCAAATTTTGGAATTTTCTGCGGACGGTCAACGCATTTCTGTTCGAACTTTTTCGCCTCTTTTTGCCGCTTCGCCATCGACGCGAAATCTTGCCTGGAATCGCGAACCTTATGCCGAATTCATTTTGGACATCGACGAAGAATAGTCGATGAAGAATAGTCGATGAAGTATAAAGCGGTTGAATTTGAAACAAATGGACAAACAGGTTAAACCCCAAACCCGTTAGTCTTTGT
>JAUNBG010000004.1 GCA_030527205.1 Planctomycetia bacterium | reverse complement strand
AAAATCGGGACGACTTTTGGAATATTTGGAATATGATGCGGACGAGACGTTCACGATCCAGTCCTGTTCAAGACTCAATTTGCTGGTCTAAGTATTTCATTATCAAGGCTTTGCGAGGCGGTTTTGCTTGGCTGGATTGGTTCTCTTCAATCAGTTCGCCAGGACAAAAATGAGAACATCGTCCGCAACCATTGCATTTTTCTGCGTCTATGGTTGGAATATTGAGATACTCTTCTTCCGACCAAACCATTTTTATGGCGTTCTGCGGACATTCGCGTCGACAAATGGAACATTCCTGATTATAATACAGAAGGCAAAGTTCCAACTGAAATTCGACTTTCGCTATTTTCCAACTCTTTTTTTGGGGCAACGTTAATGGTTGTATGGCTCCTGTCGGACAAATCTGACCACATAAATGACAGTCTTCTTGACAAAAATGGGTTGCAAAGTCCATTTTCGGGAGATTTATGACCGGAATTGTTGAAATCGGTTGCAAAACTTTTGTCGGACAAATTTCAATACAACGTCCGCATCGGGAACATCGAGCAGCAAAAACCGATTTTTTTCGCGCTCCAGGCGGAAGAATAAAAGTCGATGAAATGAAACGTTGAGGAAAATAATACAAAAGAGTTGAGAACAAAATCAGTCCTGACCATTTTAAAAGAAAATGACGACGAGAACTTTCGCCTGCTTTCGAATTGAAAAAGGGGGGGTTGCCTTTGTTTTTATGGTTGTTATGTTTTTTTTCAAACGGTCGACAGAATAAGATACGAATTTGATAAAAAATGTCCTGAATTGCTCCGCAAGGACAAAAAGTCAGACAATAAAAAAAAGGATGAACTGCGATTAAAAGAAAAATCAAAAGAAGAATAATGGCGGACGCCTCAATATATACACGATTATCTGATAATAAGGTTGAATATAAAATCAACGGATCCAAAAAAAGAAAACTTAACGATTTTCCTCCCCAAAAGCCGATCATTATCATTAAAATCAATATTTTTCCTAATATCGGAACAGGTTTTAAAAGAGGGAAGGGGAGAAACGTTTTCTGAAAGATCAATCGACAACGATTTTGAATAAAACCTAAAGGACAAATATAACGACAAAAAAAACGATGCTTCCAAAAGGTTAAAAGAATTCCACAGACTCCAATGAAAAGGGCAAGAAGAGAGGAAATTCCCAATCCCAATGTTGCCAGAAACAATAAAGGACTTAACGCGTTTATTTCTTTGTTCAGGAAAATGGGATTCGCTAAATAATAAAGGGAGAATCCAATAAAAAGGAACCATTGAATCAGCAGACGTTTTTTCATAATTCTGATTTATCGTTCTATTAGGGGTTGATTAACGGAATTTAAATTCTAAGGTTCAGTTGGATCATTTTGCCAAAAAGAGAAACGTCAGTTTGGATTTCGATGCGGTTATGAACGACAGGCTTGCTGTTTTATAATCCCTTTTTCATTGTCGGGCTTAAAGGAACAGGGCTTTTTTTATAGTTTGAGTATACAACGCTTTTTGATTCAAATCAAGTTTTCTTTTCGGGGCATTTTTCATTGTCGAAAATTGTTGAATTGCGATTGACGCGAAGAGAGTCTTTTGTTATTTTGGGGGAATCATCTGAAATTTGCAATGCCAGAAGGCAGCGCGGGACGGTTGCGGTTTGGTTGAATTATTATGGATGTTTTTTCATCGAAAGAAGCTCAAAAGATAACTCAGATAATATTAAATGATCATGTAACCGCCAATTCGTATCAGGATTGGCCATTTAATCGGGAAAGTTCAGTCAGGGATTTTCAAGGAATCAGTTTGGAAGAAAGTCAAGAGAATGAAAACGGAACTTCATGGAAAACGAATTTTCTTTCTGGGAAAACTTGCGGGAATGTCGCGTCGCGAAGCAGAAAAATTATCCAGACAACTTGGCGCCAAGATAACCGGTTTTCTCAGCGAAGCAGTTAATATGGTTGTCGTTGGCGAAGCAGAATATCCAGGAAGAAATCGCTCGTCAATTACAGAGAAATTCGATCATTTGACTCGAATCGCTTTTGAAAATGGAAATCTGGAAATATTAACGGAAACAGATTTTTGGAAACGATTGAATATTGAGCCGCAAATAGATCTCGCGGAACCTCTTTATACATCGGCCATGCTCGCAGAATTGATTTGCGTTCCATTGGCAACGATTCGACTTTGGGTTCAACATCAATTTATCAAACCGCGGCAAAATGTCGGAAAACTGCTCTATTTTGATTTTCATGAACTTCTTGCTGCCAAGCATTTGATTCAAATATTTTCGACAGGTCTTTCGCTTGAGTTTCTTCACAAACGAGTCACGCATTTTCAACATCTTTTTCCAGAAGTTAAACAAATCATTTCGCAACTTGTTCTGTCGCCAGACGGGAAAGACATCTATTTGCGAAAAGAAGGGACCTTATTTGATCAAAATGGTCAACAGTATTTTGATTTTGATAGCTTAACGGAAGAGAAAATTGAGCCGGAATCCATTTCGTCTTTGTTTCCAAGCGAAATAGAGTCCCCCAAGAATGAATTTGAAGCGAATACAATGCTTTCCGCAGAAGACGAGATTATTTCTGAAGCGTCTGATTCTCTTCTTGAAAAGAAACGGTCTCCTTTTACTTTGTCCGATTTATTTAGGGGAAAAAATGAAGAAGAGTCGATTGATTTTGATTTTTCCCGGCATGATCAACGGACATTTCGTCGCTTAATGGATCAGGAGATTGTTCGTTTATGCGAAAATGCCTGGAAATTGGAAAAAGAAGGAAACTCAAAAAGCGCAATCGAACTTTATCGATCCGCATTGGCTTTTGGCGGCTCCGATGCAGGAATCTGTTTTCATCTTGCTGAACTGCTTCAACGATCAGGCGATGTTCGAGCAGCAAAAGAACGTTATTATATGGTCATCGAACTTGATGAAGATTATGTCGAAGCTCGTTTTCAGCTTGGCAAAATATTACTCGAATTGAACGAATTGGAAGAAGCGATCGCTGCATTTCAAGGCGTTTTGTCATATCAACCGTTCGATATTCAAGCTCGATTGGAATTGGGGCGTCTTTATCTTCAACAGCAACGTTTCGCCGAAGCGGAAGAACAATTTATTCAAATTCGTTCGTTGCTTCAAGATAAAAAAACGATTGAAGAAGTCGATTATTGCTTGTCGTTATGTCAACGACGATCAACAACTTAATCGAAACGTTTGAGTGAGATGACGGTCAAGTTTTCCGTCAGGGCTCAAGAAAAGAAATTGTTCAAACTATTGCCATCCAATATAAACATGTTATAATGAGAAAGAAAGGTTCTATCTAAAGACAAAACAATCTGTTAAAAGCCAATCGGCGAAAAGAGAGAAAGATGAACAGCGATTCTTTGGAATTTGGTATTACATTTGACGACGTTCTTCTCGAACCGCAATACAGTACAGTTGTGCCCTCTGAGGTCAATGTTCAAACCAAATTGACGAAAAATATAACGTTGAACATTCCATTATTGAGTTCTCCAATGGATACGGTAACCGAGCGTAAAATGGCAATCGCGCTCGCGCAGGAAGGCGGCCTTGGCATAATTCACAAAAATCTCCCAATCGAGGTTCAGGCGGAAGAAGTTGCTCAAGTCAAACGAACCGCGAACGGCATTATTCGTAATCCGGCAACAATATCTCCCGAAGTCAGCGTTCGCGTTGCTCGAGAATTAATGGAACAACAAAATGTATCCGGAATACCAATTGTAGCCGGGGACGGACATCTTCGAGGAATCATAACGAAACGCGATCTTCGTTTTCTTGAAAATTGGGATCAGCCTGTTTCGGCGGTTATGACGTCGGAAAAGCTCGTTACAGCGACAGGTCATGTAACGCTTGCTCAGGCCGAAAAGATTCTCATGGAACGGAAAGTCGAAAAATTATTGCTCGTTGATACCGATTATAAATTGACCGGTTTGATTACGATTCGCGATATTGATATGATGCGACGTTATCCTAATTCATGCAAAGATTCAGAAGGTCGTTTGCGGGTTGGAGCAGCGGTCGGGGTTTATGATTTTGAACGGGTTGAACATCTTATAGAGAAAGAAGTCGATATTATAGCGGTTGATAGCGCGCATGGTCATTCGCTCAACGTTCTGGAAACGATTCGAACGATCAAACGTCAATGGGACATTGATGTTGTTGCAGGCAATATAGCTACGGCAGAAGGCTGTAAAGCGTTAATCGATGCTGGCGCAGACGCAGTCAAGGTTGGAATTGGTCCAGGGTCGATCTGTACAACGCGGGTTGTTTCGGGGGTTGGAGTTCCGCAAATAACGGCGATATGCCGAGCAGCTCAAGCGGCAAAAGAGGCGGATATTTCAATCATTGCCGATGGGGGCATTCGTTTTTCGGGCGATATTGTCAAAGCAATTGCCGCCGGAGGTCGGGCTGTAATGATTGGAAGTCTTTTTGCTGGATTGGACGAAAGTCCAGGCGAAACGATTCTTTATCAAGGACGAACTTTTAAGATTTATCGGGGAATGGGATCGTTGGGAGCAATGGTTCGCGGATCCAGTGATCGTTATGGTCAAAAAGGAATGGCCGCAGGCAAATTGGTTCCAGAAGGGGTTGAAGGTCGCGTTCCTTATAAAGGAACTCTTTCCGCTTATGTTTATCAATTGGTCGGCGGAATTCGCGCCGGAATGGGTTATTGCGGAACAGAAACCATTGAGGATTTGCGCGAAAAAGGCAAATTCATTCAAATTTCTAGCGCAACAGTTCGCGAAAATCATCCGCATGATATTGTAATAACGAAAGAGTCGCCCAATTACAGTTCGGCTCCTTTTGATGACTCATTTTGATATTGAGGTCATTTATTTGAATATTGCCTGTTTAATTTTTGTCAATATTGTTTATCCTGAAGCATTGTTTATCCTGAAGCCTGTTGACCCAATCGACTTGCTTTGGGATAACGGAATTGACGGTTTTTCGATTTCTTCTTAATCTTGACTTGCGCTCTTTTTTATCGTTTTTACAGCTTCTGAGAAAGAAATTTTTCGGATTTTATCAGAATTTTCAAAAAAATCGAAATTTTTAGCTCATTTTATCCGATTAAATATATAACATCTAAAAAGCAAAATCATTTTTACTTTTTGAAAGGTTAAATTCATTTTAAATGATATGATCGAATCAAAAAGAAAAACGATCAAAGCAAATTCAGATTCAAAAAGCGTTTCCCGAGATTCCAATAAAACGAGAGCGTTTTGGAATTTTCAAAAGTCAAAAAGGAAATGAAGCGCTGTAAGTCAAAAGATCAAAACAGGCAAGGAGGCTTGAAATGAGAAACCGGCTTTATATTTTGCCGGCAGATAAAGGCAACGGCAGAAGAAATCGAAGATTGAATATTGCCGTTTTTTGCGTTATCGCTGCTTTAATGACCAACGTTCTTTCTGCTCAGGATAATTCCGTCGGGCCAGGAAAAGCTTATTCCATTCCCAAAGCTTCAGGGAAAGCTCTTTCATGGCAAAAGCCAGGCGCAAGCGTTTCCAATACAATTTCGGTTGATGATCCTCTTGTTCGCTTGACCGAATCCAATTCAACCCAGTCAGGCGATCAAAAAGCGCTGATATCTCAGGTCAGTCAAACAGCGGTTCGAATGGTTCAGTTCGAAACGTCGCCTATTGTTGCCCCCTTGCCAGAGGGGCGTCAGTCAGATTCGTTGGGACAAGTTGAGCCTTTTCCTCAACAGACAGCGGAGACAGCAGAAGACGGGTTCTATCAAGATACATCAACCGCTTATAACGATGAATGTCCTGATCCGAAATCGTTGCCCAAAATATCGGAATTGTCCTATAAAGTCGTTTCTCCTCCCGGTCTTTTTCCAGAGAGTTGTCCTCTCCCGGATGAGGTTTATGTCCGTAAAGCTCCGACTCCGATAACCTATACATGGAAAGCGTCCAATCTTTGTCATAAACCGCTTTATTTCGAGGATGTTCAACTCGAACGTTACGGACATACCTGCTGCGTTCCAATCTTGCAACCGGTTCTTTCTCGAGTTCGTTTTTGGTTGACGATTCCTGTTCTTCCCTATTTTATGGGAGTTTATCCGCCTAACGAATGCATTTATGAACTCGGTTATTATCGACCGGGAAGTTGCGCTCCGCATATGCTTCAACCGATTCCGATTTCTCTTCGGGGCGGTTTGTTCCAAGCGGGAGCAACGGTTGGAACGGTCTTCCTGATTCCGTAATTTTAGTTAAATAGTCGTCTTTTGCTGGGGGATTAAATTGCCTTTTTTCCCCAGATTAATGCGTATTGTTTTTTGATCATCCTGACTGAATTTGATGCGAAACAACGTTTTTTGGGGGATTTTTATCGTTTTAACCTTTTTTTATCGTTTTAACCTTTCATTCATAAAGTTAAAGATTCATAAAGCTCAAGTCGATTGAAATTCATTAAAGCAAAAAAATCTTAATTATTGTCAAAGGCGTCATCAAATGTTATATTCATAATGTTCGATGACGTTTTTTTTGCGCTCATCAAATTATGAAAAGCAGATTTACAAAGGAAAACAATGGATCATTTGGAAAATGTTGTTATTATTGGAAGCGGACCAGCCGGCTGGTCTGCAGGGATTTATGCGTCTCGAGCGCAACTTTCGCCTCTTTTATTTGAAGGGGCGATCACAGCCGAAAATCAGGCAGCCGGGACCCTTCCAATGGGTCAACTTTCGACAACAACAGAAATCGAAAATTATCCTGGTTTTCCTCGGGGTCAGGTTGGCGGTTATCTTGATTCAGCCTTGGATCAAACTCGCAAAATAATGCTTCTTCCCAACGAAGGCGAATATCTTTCGGGACCAGAACTTGTTGAATTAATGCGTCAACAGGCGATTAATTTTGGGACGAATATTATCAGCGCCGATATTATTGAAGTTGATTTAAAAGAGCGTCCTTTCAAATTAACCGATTCAAATGGCAAACAATATTGGAGTAAAAGCATCATTATTGCAACAGGCGCAACGGCCAATTATTTGGATTTGGTGTCGGTTCATCATTTCAGAAATCGCGGCGTCAGCGCTTGCGCGGTCTGCGATGGCGCTCTTCCTCGTTTCCGTAATAAACCGATAGCAGTCATTGGCGGCGGCGATTCAGCAATCGAAGAAGCGGATTATCTTGCGAAATTTGGAAGCAAAGTTTATATCATTCATCGACGAGATCAACTTCGCGCCTCCAAAGTTATGGCAGATCGGGCATTCAATAACGACAAAATCGAAATTCTTTGGAATCGCGTTCCCGAAGAAGTTCTGGGAAACGAGGAATCGGGCGTCACAGGTTTGATTCTTAAAGGAACAGCTGGCCAAGAATCGTTGACTCTTGACGTCAGCGGCGTTTTTATGGCGATTGGGCATACGCCGAACACAAAATTTCTTAACGGACAAGTTGAATTGACGGAAAAAGGATTTATCAAACGAATTATTCCATTTCGAACCAATACAAACGTCGAGGGCGTTTTTGCCGCCGGAGATGTTGCCGATGATTATTACAAACAAGCAATAACCGCCGCCGGAACGGGTTGCATGGCCGCCCTTGACGCCGAGCGATTTCTTGCAGCAACAGACGTTTGAATCTTCATTTCGTCCGGAATTTCTCGATATTATACAGAAAGCGATAAGAACGTCGGGGTTCTCGTTTTCAGCAAACGGTTTGCTTTTGTTGAGATGACAAATAGAAGAATCGTTGATTTTCGATAGGTTTGAATTGAGTGTCAAAAAATCTATTTTACGTTTTTTCTCGTTCCTGTTTGAAAACGACAGGGATCGGTTAAAAACATATTGAGGATGTCAAAAATAATCATCGATTTTTCCGGAGATAACGAATTGTTGGATATTTCTCCAAAACTCAAAAGAGCCTGCAAAAATTGAATATATTTTTCGCGAACGTCCCATAAAATGTCAAGAGATATTTTGTTGCATAAAACATTCCAATAACGATATAATGATTCGAAGCTGAAATAATCATTCTTTAAAGCATGCGAAACCAGAAAATCCAAACCGAGAAAATCGTCGGAAAAATCGGAATAAAGAGTCATTAACTGTTGACAGGGCGCCAGAAGTTGATCTTTTTCCCCCAAAGTCATCAATGGTTTTTCATATTCCAATTTTTGTATCGAATGAGATAATAAACTGCCATTGTTCTTTAATAATGGCATTGATTGCTCCGTTTTTTGAATAATATCCGCAATTTCATTATTGATTTTGTCAAAAATGTCAAGCATTTTTTTCGGGTCAAAACCATTCGAGTCGTTTTTCGATACGGAAGAGCTTTTTTTTGAATTTTTCGACAAGTTCTCGTCGCGATAGCTTTCGGTCAAAACTTCTTTTTGCAAATCTTGAAGCAGAACCCAGCCCGACTCATTCAGTTCCGCTAATTGAAAGGGGTCATCGGAATTGGTTTCGTTTTCGATACTCTTGGCATTATTTTTCAAATATTCCAAATCAACGACAAATTGTTCTTGCATTTTTTCATTGAACCATTTCCAAGCTTCTAACTCAAATAAACGTCCAATAAACAGGACCCAATCATTTGAAAAACCAATCTTTTTTTTCTGTTCCATTTTTTGAAAATGAAAGCAAGAAGTCAGGGAATCGTTTGAATTCCATTGCTTATTGATTGCAAGTTCTTCCGTCCAAGCATTCAAACGAAACAGTTCTGAGGAAGAAAATTCTAAACCTGACGCAAAGGTCAAACAAGGTCTCAAAGGAAACGGCAATAAATTGAGAATTCCAGAAATAAAATGAAGCGGCGAAGTCGGAGAAACGAAAAGCGTTGAGCGATATTGAAGAATCGACTCTAATATTGTCAGCAAAATCGATGTTCCCGGATTAATCGCCAATCCTTGCAATAGTTCCTGATCAATTTTCCAAAAAAAACGTTCTTTTGATGAACGGCGAAAAGGAGAAAATTGATTCGTCGGGAACCATTTTTGTTGATCAATGTCCCATTGATAGCGAACTTCCTCTTCCGTTTCGAGAGTCGAATTTTTTATTCCATTCGACGAAAAAGCGACATTAATTTCCAATGGAGCGATATCCAATTTTTCATTCGACGCAAAAAGCGGCAATCGTCCTTGATTTAATAACGTTTGATATAAAAGGACCGGATTGTTTCCGAAAAAAGTTAAACATTCCGAGGAAACAATGAGAAAATGAAGAAAAAAAGAATCGGTTAAAATGTTTTCCCAGCTTAAAGATAATTTTGCAGACGTCTTTTTGGTTTGCTTTGAAGCTGAAAAATCAGGCGTTAAACGACCAAGCGCCCATTCTTTATCCGAAAGAGGATAAAAAAAGAGATTTAAAACATCAAATGCTTTTTTGCTCGGAAGAACAATTTTGTTTCCCAGCTTTAATAACTCTTCATGATTATCTTCTTCAATGTTTTGAGTTTTTTGAATAAGATTGATAGAAATGATTTTTCCCTGCTCATAATCATTTCTTAAATGAAAAACGACTTGTTCGATCGGTTGCATTTTAATTGTTCAAAAGTTTCTGGCCAATATCGACTCATAATTGTTGAAAATCTCTGATCTTTTTTCGCAAAGGAGACGATCGGCAGATTGCGTAAAGACGAAGTCTGACGTTCATCCCGGCTTCGATATAAACAACAAACAAAATTTCTTATATATTATAGAGTCAAA
Source organism: Planctomycetia bacterium (assembly GCA_030527205.1). Lineage (GTDB taxonomy): Bacteria > Planctomycetota > Planctomycetia > Pirellulales > Thermoguttaceae > JAUNBG01. The sequence goes on along the minus strand of JAUNBG010000004.1, from coordinate 130,022 downwards.
AGAAAATAAAGTTTATTTATGTTTAAAAGTTCATGAAAAAAAGAGATATTCCATTAAATCATTTTTCGACATTTGCCTTCAATCAACAACTTCTTGAACAATGTTTAGAAGCAACAAAAAAATAAAGGTTCCGTTTGACCGTTTTTATGATTTGCAGGAACGATATTCATTGACTGTTTTTTATTCAATGCCCAACGCAGTCGAATCATTTCAGGGGGCTGTCATCAAAACATTTAATGAAACGAATTAAAAAGCAATCAGGGACGAATTACAGAACAGAGAACCCAAAAAGCGAAAATTCTGAACGGCTATTGCGTTCCTGAATGGCAATAAAAGCCTTCAACAGTTAAATGATATTGATCTGCTTGAGCGCGAAAAAGCGATTCAATCGACATCCAATACTCGATATTTTGAATCGCTTGTTGAAAAGAATTCAACAGACAGCGATCATATTTAAGAACAGCGGAATAGATTTGCGAAAGATTTCCGCAGCGCGTATTAAGCGTTTCGCCAAAAATAGAGTCAACGGAACCGTCGATCTCTTGAAAAATAGCTTTAATCGGAGTTATGAATGGAAGGATCGGCCCCAAAAAGACAAAAGTTTGGATTCCTGCTTGATGAAGTTCTCGAAGGGCAGCTAAACGTTGTTTAACCGGCGAAGCGCAGGGTTCAAAAATGCGTCGGGCTTTTTCATCCATTAAAGCAATGGAAAAACCAACAGAACAAGAAGGAATTTGCAACAAAAGATCGATATCTCGAAGAACAAGGTCCGATTTTGTCAAAATAGACATTTCAACCGGTTCAGAAAATAAAGCCGATTTCTGTTTTTGAATAATCAGCTTTAAAAGGGAACGCGTCAATTGATATCGCGATTCAGCTGGCTGATAAACGTCGGTTACGCTTCCGAAAAACAAGGAATCATTTGGTTTTAAATGGGCAAAATCGTCGGAAAAAATCTTGTCGGCGTTCATTTTGACATCGACGAAAGAGCCCCATTTATCGTTGCAATGATTTGTAAAACGCCTCATAAAACCCGCATAACAATAAACGCAAGCATGAAGGCAACCAATATAAGGATTAATGCAATATGAGAGTCCGGGCAGTTTGCTTTTCGTTATTATATGCCTGGCTTCAATTTCTTTTGGTTGCATTAAGCAGAAATCTTTCCGTTAATTCGCTTTTTGCGTCTCGCTGTTATGAAAGAAAAAGAATCGTTTTTGTTTCTGTTTGACCTATTCCCTGATTGTATTCAATAAAACTGACAAATTAAATAAAAACCGTTTATTCGAGTTAAATTGCTTGAAAAAACGGCAATACAAAATTGAACAATCAGGGATTGCGCAAGAATTTATGGAAAAATTCGATATTGGAATTGCAACGGGCCAGATTATTGGAAAGTTGTTCCATTCCTTCGACAGGATTCATTGGAGTCAAAGCGCGGCGAAGCATTGTTGTTGCTCGAAGAATTTCAGGGGGCAAAAGCTTTTCCTCCCGGCGAGTTCCTGACTGCGTAATATCGATGGCAGGCCATATTCGACGATCAGCAAGTCGTCGATCAAGGACGAGTTCCATATTTCCGGTTCCTTTGAATTCCTGAAAAATCAGTTCGTCCATTCGACTTCCCGTATCGACCAAAGCGGTTCCAACAATAGTTAAAGACCCTCCTTCTTCATTGAGTCGGGCAGACGAAAAGATTTTTTTGGGAATGTCCATTGCCTTGATATCAACGCCGCCGCTCATCGTTCGACCAGTATTGCCAACCCATTTATTAAAAGCGCGAGCTAAACGGGTTATTGAGTCAAGGAGAAGAAAGACGTCCTTGCCCATTTCGGCCATTCGTTTGCAACGTTGCGTTACAAATTGAGCCAGGCGAACATGACTTTCGACTTCGCAATCCAAACTGCTTGAAATGACTTCAGCATTAACAGCGCGTTTGAAATCGGTAACTTCTTCTGGGCGTTCGTCGATTAAAAGAACAATAACATGAATGTCCGGATAATTCGAGATAACAGCCTGACTGATATGTTGCAGAAGAACCGTTTTTCCGGAACGAGGCGGCGCAACGATCAAAGCCCGTTGTCCTTTTCCGAGCGGAGTTAAAATGTCCATAACTCGAGTTGAAAGCGGTTCCGGTCCTGTTTCCAATTGAAGCCAGAATTCCGGATTGATTGGGGTTAATTCGTCAAAAGGTTTGATGTTTATATAATCATCAGGGTTCATCCCATCAATATCATAAATTTCGCGAATTCTTGGCCCCTGAGAACCTCGGGCTGGTTGAACCAGGCCATTGACCAAAACGCCCTCACGCAATGCATATTTTTCGATCATGCTTCCAGGAACAAAGGGATCGCAAAGCTGGCGAACAAAACTTTCTTTAGCGTCGCGCAAAAAACCATATCCATTCGGATGAAGTTCCAGGACGCCCGCCAACGGATAAAAAGATTCAGGATCGCCGGGATCGCTGGATTCATGAATAATGGCGTCGCTCTTGGGTTTTTTGGGCGCAAGAGGATTGTTTTTTCGCGAATTGCTTCGGTTTCGATTGCCATAATTTCCGCTATTGGAACCGGAATTATGGCCGCCATTGTTTCGATGGAAACCGTTTTGATTTCCATAAGATCGATTTCGAGGAGTTATTCCCATTCTTTTGATTGATCTTTAATAAAGTAATGGTTGTTATTAGAAGAGAAAAGGGTTCTCTTGTTGAATTGTAACGTTTTCGGCTTTAAAAAATAACAGCCATTCGTTAATATATACTCAATTCGGCGAAAAAACTGCGTCTTGATTCCGTATATCTGACTGAGACAGACGATTTTTGTATAAATATGACCCGATTAAGGTCAAACAATCATTTCAATTATCATTTATTTAATCAAACCGATTTGTAAAAATAAGTTTGTCGGTCACAAATGATTTAATCAAGTCTCGCAGATACGAAGACAGAATTCAGGTTAGCAAAAAAGGAATGAAAATGTTTTTTTTTCAAAGATAAAGAAAAAAGATTATTCATTCGCGAAAGAACTGGTCTGAAATTGAGATTGAGTAAACCGCTTAACGAAGAAAAAAGTCAAAAAGGTTACACTGATTTGATAATAGAAAGATAACTTAATTTTTAATAATGTCAATATCAATATGAAAAAATTTTATCATTTTGATAAATTTTATCAAAAAAAGTTCAAATATAAGTTCGATTTTCAAAAAAAAGATTCAATGAGAGGGCAATTCCCGGCATTTCTTTCAAAGGGAGTCATTTTGTCCAAGACAATTCAATTGTTTTGTTTCAGCTGACTGTTTTTGTCAGGCTGAAGAAAATTCAGGAAACCGTCCCGTTTGAGATTTCAGAGGAAGGAATAGCCAGCGAAGAAAATGAACAAAAGTTGTTTGAATATTCTTCCGCCATACTCAAATTTGTTGACTAAATCTTATTTGTTTTGGTCAGAATTCAGTAGCGTCAGAAGGGAATGAGACTCAATTCAGTTGAACAGGAATCTTCGGTTTCACAAATTCGAGAACGACGGACGGATTCAGGAAAACGAAGATTGTTGCTTATGCTTTGAAAAAAGAACGTTTCGCAATCAGACAGAGGAAACGCGACGAAACGAAAGATTTCAAACAAAAGTCATAAAAAGCGAATGAATGGCCTTTGTCATTGCGTCCGGATAAACTTTGGGGTCGAGAAGATGAAATATCTGGCGGTTGGTTGGCGTTTCCGAAATTTTCCAGTTTGTTCGACCATTATCGCAACATTCGACGTCAATAAACTCCATTCGATAAAGTTCGTCTTTTGGGTTGATTTCAGAAACAGGAACGATATCGCCCCCTTTTGTGACGGTTAAATCGGCAAGATAAAGAAGGCTTGCCGTCGACCACATTCCGCGTTTTCCTTGCAAAATGAGTTCCCAAACGTCTTGATTGGGTTCCCTGAGAATTGATTTGAGCCATTGAGGATCAGCCGTTTGACTGAACATATATTCAAAAAAGCCGCTTAGGCCGATCGAAATCCCTTTTAATGAATCTCGATGTTCCAACCAATAAAAAGTTCCCCATTCTTCCGATTCGCGTATTTCGACCCGATTCCAGCAAGGAAACCAAAATAACGGACAAGGGAGATCAAACATTGCCGCGTAAGCTTTAGGATTAAGTTTAACATTAAATTCCAGCATTTCAGAATGATCGGGATTATCAAATGCAGCTCCGGCGTCCAGATAAATCCCGGAACATTTTTTAGCAAACAGATCAGGATTTCTCAGGGCGGCAACAGCAATATCAGTTGCAGAGCCAACGCAGGAAATCCGAATGGGAGTTTTGGCTTCTTCCAGCGTTTGAGTAATTAATCGGACAGCCGTCGTTTCCGAATTTGAGAGTTCCGATAAGGAATCGGTTCGAGTTTTCATGGACGCGCTGACGCCAACGGCAGACGGAACAAAAGTCCCGCAAAGTCGATTCAGCTGGGCAATCGCCAAAACATCGGGATCTCCTTTTCTGTGTCCGGGCGGAAAATCGAGAACAATTCCTCGCAAATCAATGGTCTTTTGTAAAACCAGAGCAAAAAGAGTTGCTAAATCAAAATGATCGTCCGGATCGCCATGCGGATGAAAAAGATCGGTTTGATGCAAGACAAGATTTTTTGATGACGCAGAAAACGACGTTTTAATGTTTTCATTCGAATTGGCTTCGAGCAAAGAAGCAAAATGAGTTGATCCAACTCCTAAAAATCCTGATTGAATAAAAGTTCGACGCGTTAATTGTTTCATTTCGAGTCCTCAAATGCTTTGAAAGAATAAATTGGAAGAATACTTGTTTTTGTACTTTTGGATATTTGTGTAACAAAAAAGGATTTTTCACGCTGCGACTCATCGGCGCAACGGAAATGCAATGGCGCTTTCTTTTTGAAAGATCCGAATTCGTCGTTATTTAAATCGCTTTTAAAAAACGGCAGTTTCATTTGAAAAAGATTCGTTTTTGTCGCTCTTTTGGGAGTTTTTTATCCTGTTTCCCGCGCCGCTGCACGAAAATCCTTTTTTTCGACGGATAATGTTCTATTTTGTATCGCGAAAAGAAAAACCGGCGAAAATACAGCTTATTATTTGATCATTATAACAAAAAATCGATCGAAATCATCCCTTCATAAAAAATGCGGGATTGACATGACAATTCTATAATATTATATTGAAATATATTGTTCTCCCTTGTTTTGCTTAAACGGCAAATGTTTTTCCTATTATAAGTTATTTTCGTATCAAGATAAAATAGCGTCGAGAAATGACCTTTGTTTCTTTTTGGACTTTTCCTTTTTTTGGCGTTTTATTCAAGTCAATTGAAATCCCGGAATTTTGTCTTTTAGGCCAGGCAGCGAATCAAAGGCGAAGGCAATGATTGTCGCCGATTGACTGATTCCGGCTTTGTTCAATGAGCGAAAAGGGCTAAGCTCCGAGCGTTCTTTTTCTGAACGAATAGGAAAACGCGGCCAAAAACGCATGATTACAGCAGCGATATTCAAATGTTTTTTAACTTTTTTGTTTATCTTGCAAACAGGCGTTCTTTTTAACCTTTGAGCTCTCATTGGGAATCCTTTTGTTTATCATCCAGGGAATGAGGAAAAAATCAGTGTCTGCAAAAATACTCGACGGAAAACAGTTGGCGGAAACGATTCGCACAGAAATTGGAAACGAAGTTGCCGAATTTGTCGCAAAAACCGGAATCAAACCGGCGTTGGCAGTCATTTTGGTTGGCGAAAACCCGGCGAGTCAGGTTTATGTTCGCAATAAAGAAGCCGCTTGCTGTAAGGCGGGAATGGAAAGTTTAATGTTTCGACTTCCGTCAGAAACGTCAACGAACGATCTTCTCGCTCTAATTGACAAATTGAATGCCGATTCTTCGGTTCACGGAATTCTGGTTCAACTTCCGCTTCCAAAAGGAATTGATGAAAAACAGATTCTTGATTCCATTGATCCTTCAAAAGACGTTGACGCATTTCATCCGGAAAATGTCGGGCTCATTTCGCAGGGAAGACCGCGGTTTCTGCCCTGTACGCCCTATGGAATTCAACAGCTTTTAGTTCGTTATCAAATTGAAACAGCAGGCAAGCATATCGTTATTCTTGGTCGAAGCGATATTGTTGGAAAACCAATGGCTCTTCTTCTCGTTCAAAAAGGGAAAGACGCCAATGCAACGGTCACTATTTGCCATAGTCGAACAGCAGATCTTCCTTCAATAACTCGTTTGGCCGATATTCTCATTGTTGCTATTGGTCAAGCAGAATTTGTAACCGCGGATATGGTCAAAGAGGGCGCTGTTGTTATTGATGTTGGAATGAATCGAATCGAAAAAGAGAGCCTTGACGAACATAATCAACCTTGTCTTGTTAAAAAACTTGTTGGAGATGTCGATTTCAATTCAGTCAAAGAAGTTGCCAGCGCGATAACTCCAGTTCCTGGCGGCGTTGGTCCTTTAACTGTTACAATGCTTCTCTTGAATACATTGCGAAGCGCAAAACAGCATTCGGGAAAAGTTAATTATTCTGTTTTTTAAAACTCTTTATGAAGGATAATCAAAATGACTCCTGTTGAAAACGCTGTTGGACTTCCCGCTCCATTTTGGTTTATTGAATTGTTTAAGATTCTCGGTTTTCTTTTGCATTCCATTCCAATGCATATCTGGCTTGTTGGACTTCCGCTCGCTGTTATGCTTTTGTTGATCGGCGGTCAAAATGCCAAAAGATTTTCGAGACGTCTTTTTAAGCAATTTCCAATTGTTATTGCGCTGGGAATCAATTTCGGAATTGTTCCGCTTCTCTTTGTTCAAACGGCTTATTATAAAGCTTTTTATCCTTCAACGATCTTAATGGCCATTCATTGGATGGCCATTTTATTGCTTGTTATGATTGCCTATTATCTTTTGTATAGCTGTTCTTTTTTAATCGAAAACCCCTCAAAACGCTGGACGCTTATTCTGGGAACGGTCGCAAGTTGTTGTTTTATTGCTTGCGGATTAATTTTTTCAAGCGCCTGGACGCTAATGGCTTCGCCTTCGGATTGGGGGGATATTTGGGAAAAAACGTCAATCGGCGGCGCCGTTACTGGATTGGGAACTTATTGGGATAATCCCCTTGTTTATTATCGTTTTGGTTCCGTTATCGGGCTTGCTTTTTTGACTATGGCGTTTTGGGTTGCTTTTGATTCTGTTGTTTTATGCAAAAAACTTCCGCCCCTTATTCATTCAATTCCGACCAGACGAAGCAGGAAATCCAACGAAACGACTTCAAACAAAGACAATTTGTCTGCCAAAAATTCAGAACAATTGTCGTCCGCAGTTAAAACGGAATCAACGTCAAAGGATTCTTCTCTGGCCAAAATGAGCAAAAAGGAGAAAAGACGGGCATTGAAAAACGGAACAATATCGAAGGAAGAATATGACGCAATCTCTTCAGATCAAACCGACGAAGTTGATTTTCAAAACTCGAATTCCCATTCTGTTTCAAAATCAAAGAATCCCGGAACTTTGGAATCTTATCGAAATTGGACTCTTTCGCTTGCGTCCTGTTTGGCCTGGATTGGAATGTTGATTGCGGCTCCGACTCTTTATTTTTATTTCGAGCAAACGATTCCTGCGCAATCAAGTTTAACGGAATCATTGGGCGATCATTTGTTTTATCGGGTCATTGGAAACAGTTGGATTTTGCTCCAATGGGGAACGCTGAGTTCATTATTATTGCCTGCTTTCCTTCTGTTGATCGGCAAACGTTTCTTTTATCGCGGTTTTCTTGTTTTTTGTCTTTTGATTTCTGAATTAATCATTTTAACTTTTTTTGCAACCATTCGTCAAATAATTCAGAATTATCAGTTAATCGATTATTGGAACGTTGCCCAACTTGACTCTCCTTCAAGCGTTCAATGGAATCCGCTCATTTGTTTTTTGAGCGTTTTGGTTTTTGGACTTCTTGTTATCTTTTGGATGATTCGCCAAATGGTTGTTGCCAGTCGAACCCCCAAAAGTTAACAGATTCAAAAAATGCCAAACGAAGTTTGATGCCTTTATCAGTTTCGATATTCAAATTTCGGATCGTTGGTATCGCAAACCTTGCAACGATAATCGATTCATTGAAACCGCAGAAAATTGCCTCTTCCGCTTAAGATTTATGCTTTCATTGATCAAAATATTGAAATTGAACAGATCGAATTTTCATTACAAAAAGATTACTCATTTTTACAGATTTAAGCATTTTGAATGCGTTATTTACTCAATTTTATTTATCTGTTTTTTTTGATTTCTGTCTCTCCGATTTTGATTTATCGAACTCTTCGATTTAAGAAATACCGGGAAGGGTTTTCCGAAAAAATATGGGGGAACGTCCCTTTGACGGCAGATTCATTGACTTACAGAACGCAATCTGAATCGTTTTTAGAAGAAAAAAAGGGAGATTCGCTTTCTCAGTCCTCAATTCCTTTGCAAAACAAAAGCAAACGAATCTGGTTTCATGCGGTCAGCGTTGGGGAAATGAATCTTCTCAAGCCTGTTTTAAAAGAAATTGAACTTCTTCATCCGACTTGGGAAATTGTTATTTCGACAACATCCAAAACAGGAATGCTATTGGGACACAAACTTTTTTCCCAACGAACGGTTTTTTATTGTCCCCTTGATTTTTCCTGGGCAGTTCGAAATGCAATGAAGCGGATTCAGCCCGATATGCTTTGCCTGGTCGAGTTGGAACTTTGGCCCAATCTGATTGCCGCGGCCAAACAAAACAAAGCGAAAGTTGCCATTATAAACGGAAGAATCAGCGATAAAAGTTTTCGTCGATATTTTCGTATTCGAGCTATATTGCCTTTTATTTTCCGGCAAATAGACCTTATCGCCGTTCAAGACGAAATGACGGCTCAATCTTTCCGAAATCTTGGCGCTGCAACAGAAACAATCAAAACGACCGGATCAATCAAATTTGATGGCGTTCAAATGAATCGAAACAATGCCAAAACGCTTGAATTATCCAAAATGGTTGGAATCTCTGATTCGGACATTGTTTTTTTAGCGGGAAGCACGCAAGATCCGGAAGAGCTTTTGGCTCTCCAAACTTTTCGAGAACTTTGGCCAAACGAATCCCGTCTTCGACTCATTTTGGTTCCGCGTCATCCAGAACGTTTTGACGCTGTTGCCAAAATGCTTGACCAATCCGAATTTTCCTGGACAAGACGATCCTGTTTCTCTTCCAATGATCTTGCCGTCAAAACAACTGAACCCAAAGCAACTGACCCCAAAACAGAGGACTCAAAACCTCGAATCTTGCTTGTCGATACAATAGGCGAATTAGGGGCTTTTTGGGGAAGAGCGGATATCGCTTTTGTTGGCGGAAGTCTTGGAAAAAGAGGAGGGCAAAATATGCTTGAACCGGCCGCTTATGGCGCTGCGGTCTCTTTCGGACCGAATACGAAAAATTTTCGCGACATTTCTTCAATGATGCTCAACGCAAAAGCTGCCGTTGTTGTCTCGAACCAAAAAGAGTTGACTCAATTTGTTGCCCGTTGTTTAAATGATTGGCAATGGAAAGAGGAACTTGGAAAAAATGCGCAAAAACTCGTTCTGAAACAACAAGGCGCAACCAAAGTTACATTGCAATATTTGGAAAACCTTCTCGAATAATCTCAAAGAGATTAATCTGATCGATTTTTGTATGAAATTTTTCGAAAGAATTCGGCATTCATTGTTCAACGAACCCCTTTTCTTTCAAGAGAAATGAAAAAAATCGAAAAAAATAACTTAAGAACGTTTTTTAAATTGAATTTTATTCCAAAAGAAAAAGAGGCATTCCGTTTTTGCGCAAGAATACGCAAAAAATAACAATATTATCGATCATATCCTTTTTTATCCAATTTAACAATATACAGAATCGGCTCAAATGGGATAAAACCCTGTTTATTGTTTGCAAAACAAACAGCAACGGAAATGACGCAAAGGCGATCAGCCGCTTATTCCGGCTTTCTTTCGCTCTGTTCTTTTATCAATAAACCAACAAATCAAGACAATGTCCATCAAATATATTCATTCGGCAGATCTTCATTTGGATTCTCCGCTCAAAGGATTAGGAACAACGGATCCGATTATTGCGGCAAAAATTCGAGAAACAACGCGCAAAGCTTTTGAGAACCTGGTTTCTTTTGCCATTCAAGAGAAAGTTTCCTTCATTCTTATTGCGGGCGATCTTGTTGACGGGCGTTGGGATGACACAGCAACCGGTCTTTGGACGCTTCGTCAGTTTAAGCGGTTGAACGAACACAGAATCAGAGTTTTTATTGTTTTTGGAAATCATGATCTTCAAAATCGAATGATTCAGAGTCTTTCCTGGCCGGAAAATGTTTTCGTTTTTCCTTCCTCTCAAGCGGAAACGGTCTTATTGGAAGACGAAAGAATTGCGATTCATGGTCAAAGTTATTCAAAATCGGAATGCAGAACCAATCTTTCTCTTCAATATCCCGTTGCGGAGAACGGTTATTTTAATATTGGATTATTGCATACAAGTTTGGCAGGAGAAAACTCAAACGATCCTTATTCGCCGACTTCTTTGGCTCTTCTGAATTCCAAGCAATATGATTATTGGGCGCTCGGCCATACTCATTTTTCGCAAACATTTCAGGAAATCCCTTTTTGGATTGGATACAGCGGAATGTTGCAAGGGCGTCATGTTCGAGAAACCGGCGCCAAAGGTTTTTTGGTTTGCGAGTTGGAAAAAGGGAGATTGATCCATTCTCCTCAATTTATTGAAAGCGATGTTCTTCGATGGTTTCTTGTCGAATGGGATCTTTCGAACATTGAAAGTTCATCCTCTTCTTTGACTCAATGGAAAGAGACCTTTTTGTCCTTGTTTGAGGAAAAACTGTCTGAAATTCAAGAAGCAGCCGAGCATCGCTTTGCTGCGGTTCGATTTATTTTGTCTGGCAAAACTCCGTTGCATCAACTAACCTTATCAATTCAAAGTCTTGAAGATTGGACTAATGAAATTCATTTGGCGGCACAGGCTTTTGAAGCTTCGCTTTGGATTGAAGAAATTCAATGGAAAACATCGTTGCTGGTCGACATTTCCTTATTCAATTCTTCGGGACTTTTGGGCGAACTATTGAATGAAATGGAAAAACGATGCCAGTCTTTTTCGGACAATAAGAATTTGAATTCATTTCAACAACAAACTCAGGAACATATTTGGTTTCAAGATTTACAAAAGCGAATTGGCTCAAAACTTGAAGAAGCAGGGATTGACCTTGAAGACTCCTTTCTTCTTCAACAATATTATGAACAAGCTCGCGATTTATTAATCAATTCATTTGACGCGAATCTTGAATAAGTTCAAGCTGTCGAGTTCGCAAACTCGACAGCAAAAGACGCGTTACGAAAGGGCGAGCTTTGACGCTTCGCCCATTCCCTGTTTGTTTTGGGTCGGCAAAAGCATTAATATTCCGACTTAAAGGCTGTCTTGATTTGGGTCTTCGGGAATTGCTTTTGGTAAAACAGATGTTAACGGAATGGGAGCCCAATTTCCTTCGACAATTTCTGCTTGAGAAATCTTTTTTTGCCATTTGACTTTGTTACGAAGCATCGGAGCCCAGAAACCTCCGACAACACAACGAGCCTGCATAGCGCATTGTTTGGCAGAATCGGTCCAATACCAATCCGAAATCGGAACTCGTTGCGGCGTCTCGTTGATATATTGTATTACAGGATCAATAAACTTTTCAAATTTCTCTTGCGAATCGAACATTGAACTCGTCCATAAAATCCAATCGATTTTAGTATAAAGAGATCGAGAATCAAGAGGGAGTCCATATTTTTCCATTTTCGTTTGATAAAAGTTCAATTCTTTCTCGATGACATCTTGTTCAAATAATTGAAGATCAAGAATGCGATCCCACATCAAATTATATTTCATGCTCCAAGTATTCGGTTTATCGAATGTCAAACGAAAATGATCGCCATCGTTTGCAAGAATAACCCAGGCTTGAGCATTTTCAATCGCTTTTTGCCGATATTCTTCCGCTATTTCCTTTTTGCCAAGCATTTCAGCCAAACGCGAAAAAGAGGCCAATCCAATAATCGCTTTGAGGGAAAGGTTTGTATTATGAGGCAGATATCCGGCAAAGTCATCTGTGCAAAGCTGATTTTCCGGATCAAATCCCTTTTCTTTTAAATAGTTTGCCCATTCTTCTAATATTGCCCAATGTCTCGCGGCAAAATCGGCATTTTCTTCGATAAAAGAGATTGCATAAATCATGATTAACATATTGGCCGATTCTTCAACGGGCATCTGATTTTCTTCTCTTTTTTCGCCGCCGCCATAAACTTGACCCGTTGCATGAGGATAAGTTCCGAGATCATGCGGGGCAAAAGGAAACGGCCAACGTTCGCTTTCGGCATAAGCAATAATGGGTTCTAACGTTGCTTTTAAAAGAGCAGGGTTATAATAAAGAAGGAACGGGCAGCAAGGATACATAATATCAACTGTTCCAATACAGCCGTTACTGAAATTTTCTTTGGAAAACATCAACGGCATTCCATTGGCATCCGCGACGATTTTTTGTGCGCCCAAAACCTGTCGATAAGCCAAAGAACAGAGTTTGGCGTAATCGGCTCCGCCAACTTTGATAATATCGTCTGTAATGACAACGTTGTCAAAACGGCGACACAAATTAAAGACAGATTCTGTTTTCAACTCGCGATTCCATTGAGTCTCTTGCCAGGCTTCCTGAATCATTTGTTCGGTTGTTTTGCCATCTCGTTTCCAATAAGGACGCAAGTCGGAGTTAAAATAGCGAATGCTGTATTGATCGTCATAAGCGAGAATAAAAGTTGCTTTGTTGGTTTGGTTGCGTTTATTTTCATTAAGCGAAAAAACCGTTGCAAGAACAACATTATTTTCTTGAACAGAACAGGGAGATTTCAAAACAGAGTCGGTCGGAAGCGTCCAAATTGCCCCTTGTTCCTGAATTTGTGGACTGGGAGACTCCAAAACTGGGGCCATCGGAAGCGTTCCCTGTTCGACAAAAAAGTTCCGGAATTCAACGCCATTGCCAACCAGCAACTCGAAATTAAAAGGGGATCTCAGTTTTTGCGTTGGCAAATTGGGAACCGAAAGAATCAAATTTCCCCAATCGATTCGAATATCGTCGCCTGATTGTTCCAGTATTTTTTGATCAACGGTTCCAATTTGAACTGTTTTCGTTTCTGGAATGGCCAATGAAGACCATTGAACGATTTGATCCGGCGTATTGACCGCAATTTCCGCTCCGGCATCGAAATAAAGCGTCGCTGTTTGAACGGCTTTTTTTTTGAGAAGAACGTCGGTCGTTATATAAGTTGCTGGACGGCTCATCCATTCAAGGCGTTCAGGCAAAAGAGGCGTTGTAAAGGTCAGAGTAACTCGAGCGTCGTCATTTTCGAATAGATAAATCGTCGTTGTTGGCAGAACCGTTACTTTCTTTTGTTCCATTGCAGGAATATTGGCCGGTTCTGCGCCCATTAAACGATAGGTTGTTTCGTCAAGGCGAATCATCAAATGCAACGGATGATTTTGACCTGTCCAATGTTTCGTTTCTGAATCGGCCAAGTTATCCGAGGTTGACCAAATACTGAAATAAGGATCATGAACGACCAAAGGAACCGCAGGCGGACGAAAAGTTGCTCCGAAAGATAATGAAGTCAACAAAAACAAGAAAAAAGGCAAAAATGTCAAGAAAATGATTTGCCTGATACAAATCTTTGTTCGTTTCATCTTTTTCTCTCCTTAATGAATGTCTATCAAAAGTATTGTCGATCAACTTATCGATGAGTTTTGCGTTACAAATAATAGCCCTGTTCGAGTTAATATTGTCTTGTCGATGCGCCAGAGTTGATTGAATCGTTGCGAACGTCATCAAAACTGAGTCGTTCCTGTTTTATAAAAAAGGGGGGTTATAAAACAAACGCAAGTTCGAGGTCGAATAAATTAATTCTATTTCCAAATTGATGGACGAGATGAATTTTTATTCCTTATGCGATATAAAACATATTGAAGGCGAAGGCTCAAAACGAGAGAAAAGCGTCGCTTTATTTTTACTGTTTCAACAACAATGAGCCGGTTACGCAATGCCAAAGCCTGACATTCAAAATGATTTTGAAATATTGTCGAATATAAACAGATCATTTGGGCAAATTTGGGGTTTCAATGTTTCGCTTCGTTTTTGCCCGATTTCAAACGGAAATTGCTGCGATTTCAAACGGTTTGAGTATAAGCGCCCAGCAGATTCAAAATCGAATGAATTTTTTTCATTTCTGTTTCTGAAACGGACTCGCCTCCAAAATGGATTCTATAATAATCTTCAACAATTGTTAAGAGCAGTTTTAATAAAATAAAACGTTTTTTTTCTTCCGGAAAATATTTTAGACAAGCTGCGTAATTGTTGACAATTAAAGCTTTTGGGATGGACTCTTTTTCTGACTCGACGGGCTCGGATAAAAGAATTTTGTCCGATATTTCATTTGTTCGTTCCGAAAACTGATTGGAGTAAAAATCAATTAATTCTTGTTGTTCGACGGGCAATTCATTTTGAGCAGTCAACAACTTATCCCATTGATTGGTTGTTTGAGCGAACCGATAAACAAGTTCCAACGGCGTTTCTGACGGAAGTCGAACCATTCCGTAGCGCATAATCAATTGTTCGAGTTGTTTATAAAATTGAATGGCAATTTCTCTTTTTTCCAGACGTTTCTTTTTGGAATTGAAATAATGAAATAAACGGAACAGCAACCATTTCACACCGAAATAGAAAATCAAGAAAAACAGGCCGATTCCCATTGCGGTTTGAATGAATTCGCGATCGTTCCATTTTCCTTCGCGAATGGCCTGGAAAAAATTGGTTATCCTTTCTCCAATATTTATGAACAACTGTCTGTTCCAGTTTATGTTAGAAAAAGTTGCAAACCAATTCTGAACCGTATTCCAAATGGGTTGATAAAATATTTGATTTTGTCGATGTTGATTAAAATTAAGAATATAATCAAACCAGACGAACTTCAACCATTCGTTCCAGGATTGATAACTTTTGGAAACGGAGGTCAAAAGCGGCGAATCGATATGAGGCGTTGCGTCGAGTCGCAGCCAACCGCCATTGACCCACCAAGCCTCTTTATTTGTGTCAATAATCGATGATTGCTCATAGTTTTCAATGATCTTATTGGGAATATAAGCTTCGACCCAAGTATGAGCGTCGGATTGACAAACGGTTGAAATGCCGGATTTATTTGGATTGGTTTCAAATTTGAAGCCGATAACCATTCGAGACGGAATTCCGATGGCGCGAAGCATCATAACAAGAGCGCCAGCAAAATATTCGCAATGCCCTTGCGGATGATTTAAGACAAAATCCTCCAATGGATCAATTTGGCGATTTCGAGCGATTCCTGATCTTGAATAGGAAAAATGGCCTGAATCGCGAAGTTGTCTTTCGATATTTTTGGCTCGACCGATATAATCTTCTTGGGGAAGATTGCTGGCATTATCCCAGGATTGCGCTAATTTAACGAGACCGCTAAGCGATTTTTCGTTTATTGCAAGCATTTGCTGAATGGAATAATCGTTGCTGTTTTCCTGATTGGGAATGATTTCAACTTGCTGACCGTTTCGAAACGCATTTGTATAAAGCTGCAAATGTAAATTGTTGCGAATTATTTCTTTTGTTCGAATAAAGCGTTCGACATCGAAAGAGAGTAAACGATTCAGGTCTCGTCGTTGAGAGATTCGAAAAAAGGGCCAAACGCTGAAAACAATAGGCGAATTTAACGGCTTGAGATTGATTTCCTGTAAAATGAGATCATTTCGCGAATCGAACAAAGCGATATTTGGATTATTCAAAAAAGTTGAAGGAAAAACCCGTCCCGCTTCTTTTGCGTCCATTAATTGGCTGACGGGAAATTTTGATTCAATCCGATTCCATTGCTGATCTTCATAGCCGACCATTGTAACGCCTCGAAGATAGACCGTCGTTCCAACGGGAACCGTTTCTTCCGAATTATTGCGAACATTACGGAAGCAAATGGTCATGACTGATTCATGATTATCGCCGATTGGGCCGAGTTCGCCGAGTTTAACCGTTTCGTTAAAGCCGACTGTATTCTGAATGGCGGCTGACATTTTTGAGGAACGCCAATTTTCGTAACCGAACCGAATCGTTCCAATTTCAATATTTGATAATCTGGGAAAGAGACAAAAAATAACCAAAGCCAGGAAGATTGAAAAAATGGTTCCTTGCGCGAGTCGAAATAAAAGTTCTCTCGAAATGGGAAAAGCCCGACCGGATCGACGGTTTCCCGAAAAAGAAGGACGCTGATACAAAAGAGGCAAACGAGTTTTGGACAATTCCGGAACAACGGTTTTTTTGGGAAAAGTAAAAAAATGGATTCCAATGGACGCAATGGAGACGGAATCGGAATCGACTTCTTCCCAATAATCGAGATTGGGCTCATCAAGCGAATTATTCAATAAGGAGAGCGGAGAACGTTTGGACGTTTTTCGAGGTTCGAGCGTCGAGGGCGATGAAAACGGTTTGCGACGGATCAAAGACAAAAAGCGTCCCCAAATCCTCAAAATTGTTCGCGTCAAACTTCGATTGACTTTTTTTTCTTTTTGGAACGATCGTCTTAAAAAAGAATGTTTTTCATAATAAAGTTTGTCATGATTCAAGGAAAGAAGCGAAAGACCGCCCGCCAAGCCGAACGAATAGAGAATAAGCAAAGAAGCAAATAACAGACTTTGATCAAAAACGCAACCGACGCAGACCTGAATAAACGACAAAATCAACAAATGATAACAAACGCGAAGGTCCTTTCGTTTGAAGAAGAGAATCATTTGAATATAAACAAGAAGATTGGCAATAGAAAACGCAAGAAAATTCGTAGTCGATTGAATTAAAGGGCCAATATGAAAAAGCAGAACAATAATAATCAAAAAGTTGCAAAATTTTTCCGAAATCGCAAAGATTTTTGTTATATCGGTTAAAATGAGACCGCTTAAAATCGATAAAAAAGCGATAACGCTTAAAAATTGCCCATATTCCTGATCGTTTCCCAATTCAAGCATTAAAGTCGATAAAATCGATGTAACCGCCAAATTATAAAAAACAGCATTCTTCATGATTTAATTTGATCAACGCAAAAGTTTGATGGGAAAGAACCAAATTCGGGAAAAAAGCAGCTCATTTTCAATATACTTTTCGAAAAGTTATTTGCAACTTGACTTCTCAATATAAAAAAATCGAACCAAATTAAAAATTCGATTCGATTTCATTTAATGAAAGGAGAAACAAAACAGTCTGGAACATTTATCAATTTGAAAAATCAAACGAAAAACGTATTCATAAAATTCAAATTTATATTTGTGTTGCGAAAATTCGCAAACAATGTTATCAGTTTAATGCGTTCAGGTCAAGAATGCCGTTATTAAAGTCGGAAATCAAATCTCTGGTACTGACTTCGCATTTTTTATCATTGGGAGCCATAACGCGAATCAAAACTTCAAGGTCAACGTTTTCATTGATGTTTTTCATGCTTCCGTCGACAAAAGCGGCAACAACGATTCCGGGATGAAGCGAAGAGGCTCGGGCTGTAATGGGAACAGCGCCGCCTGTCCAATCTTTTTGATAACGGTTGATACGCAACGGAGCGGAATATTCGTTATAAGAAAGACTCGGGTCTGTTGTATAAGCCAAACCGACAATATTTCCATTGTCATCCCAATTGACTGGCCAGCAGAAACCGACTTCATACTCTTCAGAAGACCAAAGGCCGCCTGCCTGAACATTTTCTGAAAGAAGGACGGTATTAGTCTGACCGTCAACAATATCGTCCAGACTTAACGCTTTGGCCAGTTTCGTAACCAATCCCGACGAGCTGTCGCTATAAGCTCGTCCGTCATTGAAAACGCCGTTAACCTTACCAGAATCGCCATATTGGAAGTTTCCGCCGGAATAAATAACTTTTCCGTCGTTATAACCGCAGTTTGCAACAAACGCGTTCCCAGATCCTTCGTCATCGCCCGAACCGCGAGTTGGGCATTGCAGGCTTTGAAGGGAAAGATTTCGAAGAGTTTCGTCAATAACGCCGTTTTTAACTATTTTATCCCAAATTTGAGCTTGTTCCAATTGCGGAAGAAGTTGGACAATCCAGTTAATGACAACGCCATTTCCGTTATCCGCTGTATATTCAATAGCGAACTGGGGAAGTTTATTATTTTTTGCGCTTGCGAAGGATTGACAGGCAAGGGCAAGCTGACGCTGATTGTTCATGCAAACGGTTCTTCGACCTGTTTCGCGGGCATTGTTGACCGCAGGAAGAAGAAGACCGGCAAGCATGCCGATGATCGAAATAACGACCAAAAGCTCAATGAGCGTAAAACCGAGTTGTGATTGCTTTTTCATGACATTTCCTTTTTCAGAATGAGCATCGCCAATTCTCGATTCAATTACTGGTTAAGAGAGTTATCTGGTTTCAATCTTAAAGTTTGAAAGGAATCAATCAGCGACGCAGTTACCTTGCCCCTTATATATTGTCGTTTTGCGGATTGTTCGAATCGTTTTTCGTTCTGAATTTTGTTTCAACTGGTCATTTGAAACGAAATCCCTTGTTATTGGAAAAGATTCCATTATTTTAACAATCATTTGAGTTGTTAAAACAGGACGATCATCAATTCATCGAAACAAATCCGCAATCATTCTACAAAAAAACCAAAAGAAAAATTCCAATTTTCGAAATTAATTTCTCTTGCGGTTTACTATTCTTTTAAGATACTCGTTTTTTCCAATAAAATCAAGAGTTTTCTTTCTGAAAAAGCAAATATTTTCAAAATTTCTGAAAATATTTTTCTTTTTTCAAGAATAGATTTTGGAGTTAAAATTCTATGATAATGATTGTATCGTTTGTAACGTTTGTTGAGTCGATTGCTCGAAATATTTACCAAACATTATCTCGAATCGTTCCGAAAGCTAACCTTTATTATTCACAAACCGGTTGAATAACCGTTGAAAATTTGTTGAAAATCCGAGTTCGCAGATTCAATCGCAACGACGAACGGTTCAGAACAAGGTTCAATCTGTCGACTCGGTTTCGATAGCCCTTAATATCCCGATCCAAAACTCAAAGCAGAAAGAAAAACAATGCCGTTGATTAAAGGAACACAAACCGAAAAAAACGTTATGCTGTCGTTCAGTTATGAGTCGAACGCAAGAAATCGATATACTTTTTATTCCATTCACGCAAGAAAACAAGGTTTTATGGAAGTCGCGGAGATTTTCGAGTTGACCGCAAATCAGGAACGAATGCATGGCGAACAATTTTATGAACTTTTGGATGGCGGTCTTTTAGAAATTACCGGCGACAAATTTATTGCCGGAATCGCCGGAACAACAACTCAAAATCTTGTTTATGCCGCCGAACAGGAAGAAATGGAATATTCGATTATTTATCCTCAATTTGCCGAAGTTGCAGAAAAAGAAAATTTTCCTGGAATTGCCGAGCTTTATAAGGAAATTTGTAATGCAGAACAGGCTCACAAAAAACGGTTCGATTATTATTTGAAATATTTTCAGGATCGAAGCGTTTTCGAATGCAAAGAGGACGTTCTTTGGCAATGTCAAAAATGCGGTTATACGCATCAAGGACGCTTCGCTCCCGATATTTGTCCTTTATGCCGTCATCCGCAAGGTTATTTTTATGTCGTTGATTCCAATATTGATTAAAAATATTGATTAAACGTCGTTTTTTCAATTCTCAAGCCGATTGAAAATTCTGAACTTGATTCATAACCTCAAGGAAGTTCTAAACCCCCCTTTGAAACGCGGCGTCTTGTCCGAAAAAACTGGTTTTAACGACTTTATCCAAAATGCGTTTCTTGAAAAATCAGGGGTTTTAGAACTTCCTCTGAGCAACTTGTTTTTGAAGCAACGTTTTTAAAGACGAAGCCTGTTTGTCTTCAACGGCTTCGATATGCTCAACAGACTTGAGGAACTCGTTCGAAACGTTTTGGCAAATCAAACGGGCTGATTCTGTTAACGGCAATCTTCTTGACATTCAACTCTTTTTATCTTAAAATAAGAGTTTGAAATGATCGTTTCCGTTTGTTATGAAAACGATTTATCCAAAGTTCAACTTAAATCTAAATGAAAAGTTTGGATTTCGAATTCGTCAGTCCGAGAACAAACGATTGAATAACGCAAGGACAATTTCTGTCCCTCAATCCGGCTTCCGCCAAATTCAGCCAACCTAAAGAACGGTTTTCCTATATAATAATGAGCAATCAGATTGCAAATTTGATTTTGTTAAGAAATAATTTTCCTGTAACAGTTTTCTTTTTAACGTCGGGAAAAGAGACAACGATCGGTCGTTCGACGGATAACGCCGTTATTCTCAACGATGACCGTTGCAGTCGTTATCATGCGAAAATTCATTTTCATGACGATCATTGGTTCATAACCGATCTGGCCAGTCGAAACGGAACCAGTGTCAACGATATATTTATCAAAACAGAAACAGAAATTAAAAATGGCGACAAAATAAAAATCGGGCATGACGCTCTTGTCTTTTGTTTTCCTTCGAATTCTGTCGATATTTCAGCAATCCCAAACGATTCTGCCGACAATCTTGATGACTCTCGCGTCCCCAAAGTTGATCCGTTAAAATATTCGCTTGCCGTTTCCGATACTCTTTTAACAGCCGTTAATCATTTGAACAATCAACGGGAATTGACCGCTTTTTTAGATCAAGCCAGAGACGAAAATCAGTTTCTTCGTTCCTTATTAAATAAGGAATATCAGATGATCGGTTCCAGTCCGGCGATGAAAGAGGTCGGGCATTTAATCGAACGGGCAGCGCAATCCAAAGCAACGGTTTTAATTCGAGGCGAAAGCGGAGTCGGCAAAGAATTGGTTGCTCGCGCGGTTCATTTTACAAGTTTGCGAAAAAAAGCAACTTTGATTTGCCTGAATTGCGCCGCAATTTCAGAAAGTTTGTTGGCCAGCGAACTGTTCGGTCACGAAAAAGGAGCCTTTACAGGCGCAACAGAGCGCAAAATCGGCAAATTTGAAGCGGCAAACGGGGGAACTCTCTTTCTTGATGAAATCGCCGAAATGAGTCCAACGCTTCAAGCGAAATTTTTGCGAGTTCTCGAAGGGCAGCCTTTTGAACGAGTCGGGGGAAATAAACCGATTTCCGTCGATGTTCGAGTTATTGCCGCAACCAATCGTCGACTTGAAGAAGAAGTTGCCGCAGGCCGATTTCGTCATGATCTCTTTTTTCGACTTCATGTTCTTGAAATTAATGTTCCGCCTTTACGAAAACGTCCAGAAGACATTGAAACGCTTGCTCATTTTTTCCTCGAACGATATTCTCAGGAGACCAATCGTCGCTTTGACGGTTTTAGTCCAGAGGCGATAACGACCCTTTTGCAATATCGCTGGCCGGGAAATGTTCGCGAATTGAAAAATGTCATCGAACGCGCTGTTCTTCTGGGAAATCATTCCAAAATCAGACCGGAAGATATTCTCTTAACAACGCTTCAAACAACAGGAAATACGAACCTTCTTGAACAGCAACGTCCTCTTGAAGTCAAAACGCAAACTCCGCAGAATGACTCGAATTCTTCGTTTTGGCCGCAAACAATCGACGAAATGGAAAAAAAACTCATTCAGCAGACGCTGGACTATTTTCATTGGAATAAAAGCAATTCTGCCAAAACATTGGGAATCGAACGAACAACGCTTGATCGAAAAATTGCCCGTTATAAAATTCAACGCAATGATTAGAAATGAACCCGCTGAAAGTTTCAATCGTTTAACGTTGTGTCAACAACGCCAGAATAACGACGCCAGAATAACGAACTGAAGTTCAGAACTTTTGGCCGATTTTAATCACAGGAACTTGCCAAAAGGCTCGAAAAACGAAATTGCGCACAAAAATATCAAAAACGTTTGATTTCCGTTTCGTTGCGTAACGAAATCCTCGGATTTCTGAAAACGGGTTTATCCTTCTTCATTCGAGAATTCGCTTGTTTTTCTTTTTCAACAAATTCCATGGATTTGAAATTTCTGGACGAATCCAAACGAATCACATTTTCGCCCAAAATATTGTTTTTTGTGTTTGTTTTCGTTTCTTGGTTTTTCAGCGATTCCATTTCAGTTAAGGGACGCATTGAAACGGCTTCCCAGCGATTGTTTTTCGCTTCCAACTCTTGTTGAAGAAGCGGAACAGGGGCCATTGAGGCCGACTCTTCGAGTTGATCCTCTTGAATCAAATTTGTATTGAAATTCAATAATAAGTCAACTTTGGTCTGTTCGGAATTTTCTCTTGAGACTTGAATCGGTTCCGAACGATCAATGATTGGCTGATCGTTCGTTTTTTGCGACGTTGACCCATCGTTGACCGTTTCTGATAACGACTCTTGAGGACGATTCTGATCGATAATAAAATAATTAAATGGAACCGTTAATTCTCCTTGATCTTTCAAATTCGTAAAAATGGTTATGCTCTGATCATGATAGCCGATGTTCTGATTGGCGGAAAAAGTTATCGGAACGACATGAACTGTGCTTTCCTGATTGGCAACCATAAAAGTCAAATGAGAGTCAGTCGAAACAATTTTTCGAATAAGAAATGGAGTCGAACTTCGAACAACCAAATTTTTTGAAACGACATCTCCAATCTTAAGGACTCCAATTTGAAGATAAGACGGCTTAATGGTCAACGGTTCCATAACAACGCCATTGACCGGCAGAAAAACGCTCGCGGTTGATTTATTTTGATCGTTTGTTGTAAAACGGAGCAGATCGTTTAAATATCCTGCGGAAGCTTCCGGCTTAAGTTTAACCGTAATCTCATAAAGAACCCGACCATTTTGACGTTTAATCTCTTTTCCTTGAGCCCAAATCGAGGGATTGGAACATTTGACCGCCGTCAAGGCCCAATCGTTTCGGCCTTCATATTGAAGATAAACTTTTTTGACTCTCGATTCTCCCATCGGGACCGTTCCAAACTCAACAGACCCCTGATCGAAACCAACGTCGGCGCGAATATAACTTCGAACCTGAAATTGAACTTCGGCATAAGTCGGTTTGCTAAAATAAACGGTTATTGTCGCTTTTTTTTGTTTTGTATGCTCTTTTCCGGATGTATCAATTCGAGCGATTATTTCTGCTGTTTCCATTGAACGAACAATCTTTTTATTGGCGGATACTTTTGTGCAGCCGCAACTTGATCGAACGTCCATAATTTCGACGTCTTCTTTATAGATATTTTTGAAAACAAAATGATGTTCAACGTTGGCATGCAAGGCAACGCTGCCAAAATCATGAACCATATCTGTTCCTGCTTCGCTGAACATATCAAGAGCCCATTTCCATTGATTCTTCTGTTGACCCAAAAGAGAAGAATGAACGCTTAAAATACTCGCAAACAAGACAACAAACAGGATTACTTTTTTTAATCGCTGATTCATCATTTGAATTGGAACTTTCATCAAACTAACCAATTTCCGTTTGAAAAGTTAAGACGGACGGATTACGCAAAGGCAATATCGGTCCCGCCCAGCGCGGTTTTGATATAAAACTGTTCTCGTTCAAGAAATCTCTCATTTCTTTAATAAAGTCGTTTGAGATTGATCATATAGAAAATCGAGCCCGGTTAAAGTTTTATTTTTTTATATCTGATTCTGCTTTGAGCAGTCTGTCTGATAAATCCAAAACGACAAACAAACCTTTCGGAGCTCTTTTTCTCTTTAAAAAAAATCGTTATAATTGATATCGTCATTTTTTGATAACCATAATAATTGATTTTATTATAAAATTAAAAAAAATTGTAATTATTCCATGGTTTGACTTTATATTGCCTATTTTAAACTTGGCTCTCAAATTTCAAGGGGAAAACTCTGTTAAACTTTAACAATTATAATAAATGATTGTCATTCTTTCCAGAAACCGAAAAAACTTTAGTCTTTTTTTTCGGTTTCTCTATTTTTTTTGTTGCGGTTGTTGTTAAAATTAACAATGTTGACGGTTTTGTCGAAAAAATGTTTTATTTAATAATTATTATATATTCGTTTCGTTAATGAGTTGAACATAAAACATAATTATTTTCCTTTTTTTGATTTTAACGTTGAGCTGACTTATATTTTTTAAGAAAGTTCCAAAAAACCGCTGGGAACGCGGACGTTTCGTCCATAGGAACTGTTTTTGCGACGTTTCCTGAATTAAATTTAATGCAAAAAAAGGTTTTTAGAACTTCCTTTTTAAAGAGTTGAGTTAAGTTTTGCAAACCTTTGAACAGTCGGAAAGGGGTCTTTTCAATCGACGCCAGGACTGATTCGTCTGCAAATCTTATTTTAACTCGTTCCCAGAAAGGTCCATTTATAACAACATTGGTTTACCCAATCTTTATGCGAAAGCCTTTTGAAAACGGGATCGTTGAACTCGCAATCCCGTTCATGTCGGACGAACGAACAAAGGCGAAATCCGTCATCAAAACGGTTTCAATATATTAACATTATTATCATTTTGAATTATATCATTAGTGACGGAACACTTTTATATGAAAGATCAAATAAATAGAAAAACAGGACGTTTTGCCATTGAGTTGTTTATTGGCTTTTTTCTTTTAATCTCTTTTTCCGGGATTATTTTGGCGCAAACGGATTCCTCGAATCTTAAATTGCCCATTTTGAAGTCCAATGTCTTTGAACTTGCCTTGACTGATTCCGAATCATTTGATGAATCAAACGATTCAACGAATTCTTTTGAGGTTCCTTATATTCTTGATCCGCAATTATATGATTCAACCCCCGATAATGATTCCAGCTTTCTGATTTTTAAGCTCAAAAATCTTTCAGAATCTGAAATATTGCTTTTGAACGACGCCCAGGATAACCGTTGGGATCAATTGTCTTTATTGGAAGCCGCATTAATAGCAGAAGGTCTTTCGTCGCCCAATGATCGCAATAAATATATTCAACAGTTCAAGCAACTGAATCAGAAATTGATTCAATCGGTCGGATCGGAAAACGACCCGAAATCCTTAACGAAATCGGTTTATGAATTTATTCATTCAGAAATTTTAACGGGACAATATGATCAGAATCGTTCCAGTTTGGTTGACTGTTTGAATACTGGCGTCTTTAATTGCGTTAGCGCAACGATTTTATTTAATTCGATGGCGGAATCTGTCGGATTGAATGTTTTCGGGCTTGAATCGACCGGTCATGCCAAAAGTCGCGTTAAATATGAAAACGAATATCTTGATATTGAAACAACCTGTCCGCAATGGACGCAACTTCCCGACAAATATGAAGCGTTGCCCTCTTTCGTTGCGTTACGACGTCCCGTCATCAATTCCAATCATTTAGAATCGATGAATCATGTTTCCTCATCAAATTTTGTTTCGACCTCAGCCTTGACTTTGGCTTCAACCTTGGCCGTTTTGCCGCAAAAAGTTCTCTCGTCAGAAAACTCTGTTCCGCCTGCATCCGAGATCGACGGACAACAGGTTAGCGTTTATGAACCCCAACAAGATTATCAAACAAAACCAGAAGTTTTGTTGAACGACGCGAATCAAACCGAATCAAATCAAACTTTCGAAACGAATGAAACAATTCCTGTGAACGTTCTTGAGTCGGCGATTGCTGTTCCTCAGCATACAACGTCAGCGCCGCTTGGATATTCTTATATTTCGGGAAAGCGAAATATGAGAGAAATCTCTTCTGTCGAACTTATTGCAACAATATATTATAATAAAGGAGTTGATTTTTATCAGGAAAAAAATTTCAGCCAGGCGATTGCGGCTTATATCAAAGCAATTTGTTTGGACCCAAACAACAAAACGATTAAGGGAAATCTTAACGCAACGCTCAATAATTGGGCTATTCAATTGGCTGGACATCAAAAAAAATATTCATCAGCGATTCTAATTGCCGAGTATGGTCTTCGTTTGTCTCCAGATTTTCAGCAATTTCAAATGAATCTCCCGGTCTTTTATAAGCATTGGTTGGCAGAACTCGAAACGAACGGTTCTCCAGAAGAATTCAAAAGAGTTCAATTGGAATATGAAACCCGTTTTCCAAAATAATCTCAATAATATTTTGCCGGAAAGTCAACGAAAACCAACAAATCTTTTTTGGCTTTTCTGTCGAAAGGAAAGGGACGGCAAGCTTCCCTTGTTGTTGACCGGTTTCATTATTTTCCAAAAAAACGATCATCGAATTATTTAAGCAAGAATCAAATTATCTTTTATAACGCTTCTTTTGAAAAAAACAAAATACAAAATTGCTTCAAAAAGAATACAACTCAAAAATGAACGCTTTATTAAACTCTCCGTCTCCCTTTGCTGCGGAATGGATGCTTGATCCCAACATTATTTTTCTTAATCATGGTTCGTTTGGAGCTTGCCCGAAAGCGATTTTAAAGCGTCAACAAGAATTGCGAAATCAAATGGAATCGGAACCGCTTCGATTTATGGAACAGGAATATCCCGTTCTTTTGAACGAATCGCGACAACGTTTGGCTCGCTTTGTTGGAGCAAAAAGCGAACATTTGGTTTTTGTTCGAAGCGTTACGCAAGCCGTTAATTCTGTATTGCGATCTTATCCGTTTGAAGACGGCGATGAAATATTAACGACCGACCATGAATATAATGCTTGCGCAAATGTTGCTCGATTCATTGCTGATCATCCCAACGATCCTTCCAAAACAGCCCGAAAGGTTCATTTTGTTGCCGCAAACGTTCCTTATCCGATTCAAAGTCCGGACAATGTTTTTGAGGCCTTAATGGCAAAGGTCAACGATCAAACCCGTTTGGTTTTAATTGATCATGTAACGAGTCCGAGCGGGTTTCTTCAACCAATCGAAAGGATTATTGTCGAAATGAACCGTCGCGGCATTGATACATTAATCGATGGTTCGCATTCTGTCGGAATGATTCCGCTTGATTTGGAGAAACTTAACGCAACTTTTTTTACGAGTAACTGTCATAAATGGCTTTGTACGCCCAAAGGATCCGCGTTTCTTTGGGTTCGTAATGATTGGGCTGAGCGAATTTATCCGTCGACGATAAGTCACGGTTATAATTGGAGCGTTCCTGATAATCCAAAACTTCATGATTTATTTGACTGGCCCGGAACAGACGACTTTACTCCCTGGCTTTGCGTTGGCGATACAATCCTTTTCTTGGAAAATCTTTTGGATGACCGAAGCGGAAAACTTGAAAAATTGGCGCAGCATAATCATGATTTGATTATTGCTGCTCGACGACTTCTTTGTCAACGGCTTGATTCGGAACCGGTTTGTCCAGAATCAATGTTGACTTCTTTAGCGGCAATTGCTCTCCCAGACGAAAAAGAGCCGCCCCGACTCAAATTTTTTCATGCCGCTTCGGCTTTGCATCCAATTCATGTTCGACTTCTTGAGGAATTTAAAATTGAAGTTCCTGTCTTTAATTGGACTGCTTATCCAAAATTAACGTTGCGAATCGCCGCTCAACTTTATAATGATTTATCGCAATATGAAAAATTGGCGGACGCTTTGGATATCATTTTCCGAGTTCATTAATCAATTATTCAATTTGTTGCTTGTTTTGCTGCGATTCGATATTTGTTTCAGAATTAATTGTTGATTTCCGCGTCAATGCCAATATTGTCTTCGGAATCCATCGAAACAATCATTCGAAAGGATTCGATGATTTCCTGGCCAGCCGTATCGAAAACATCAAGCATATCGGCGCGAATTTCATACATTAAAGTTGTTTGATTTCCGTAATCATCAGTCAGCAAATAATAAATCCAACGAAATGGATTGTCTTCATATTGACCGTCAACGATGACTGTATAAACGTTATAACCTGCATCGTTGACATATTCCGCTTCTCGAACAAATTGACCAAAGCGATCTCCCAATCCCTTTTGAATCTCTTTTTTATAAGCGTCAAGAGACGGCATTGATTGCAGATCAATTTTCCCATTCGACAAAATATTGCATTGAGCAACGCCTTCGCCTTGAACGACAAGACAGAGAGCGGCTGTCTTGGCTCCGTCTTCGATCATTCGCCAATTTCTGCTATGATAAAACTGCCAAGGACCATTTTGTCCGTTATAAAACAGTTTTAAAAGATCGGAGTTGCCTTCTTTGCGAAGAGAACTAACTGTTTCGTCCGTTAATTTAATCGGCTGTTGAAGCGGCGCAATTTTTATTTTAACGGAAGCAGTCCAATCGAGTCCTGGTTCAACAAGACTTTCTGAACGCCGTTCGTTAAATAAAAGTCCGAACCAGGTCATTCGTTTGGTTTTCAGATCAAATTGATATTTCCCTTCTAAATCAATGAGAACGCTTGCACCGAGATAAGCGCCTTCAATTGAGCTGGGAAGTTGTTCTCCTTTCTCGTTTGTTCCGCTTTCAAGAAAGATATCAACTTCGGCAATATCGTCGATAATTGCCGTTAAAACGAGACGCATTGTATTGTTTTGAACGGCTTCCAAACCAAGAATAGCCGCTAAAATGTCGTTGGAAACGCTCCATTCATCTCCCAGTTTGACCGTTCTGTTCGGCAGAAGTTGATCCAAGAGCAATGAATTGGCGGGAAGTTCATCAACAAGCAAAAACTGATCATTTTTCAATGATCCCATTGGGGAATAAATCGATGTTTTTTTGCCGTCAAAATCGCAAATGAGATTTTTGCGCGAACTGTCGAGCAACGGTTTTGTTATGGAATTGCCAATTTTTCGACGCATTCCCGCTTGTTCATATTGGCGGATGCTTCGCAGAGTCCCTCCCGGTTGTTTGGAATAACGCTCAAGCCGTTCTTCATAACGAAAACCAGCAACGACTTCGATTTTTTCATTCATAACTTCTGCCGAACTGGTCTGCAATAAATTTCCCGAGCCTTCCAAAACGACTTCGATTATATCGGATTGTCCGATTTGACGCGCCGATTGCAACAAACAGGAAGTCGGCGCATTCTGATTGAGACTTGCTGGCTTTTGAGCCGCTAAACGCTGCGACGGCAGAGGCGTTGGCGAAGGAACTCGAGTTCTTTGCTGAGACGATTGGGCATTGGAACCAGAAGGCCTTCGATTGGAGGACGGAAAACGAATCGGCGCTCGTTGTTGCGTTTGTTGATTTGGCCGACCGGATTGGGCAAAAACCTCATTCCTTTGATCAAAATAACCAAAGAAGAGTCCTGCCGCAATTAATATCGTTTCTATTTTTAATAAATGTTTTGTCATATGATTCTTTTTGAAATAATCAATCGTTTCTGTTTTGTGACTTTTACGATTATAATAATTCATCGACAAAACCAAAATGGCAATTTAAGTAAAATTTTCTGATTATAACAAGTTTTTGAGATAAACGACAAAGAATCATTGACGAAGTTATAATGGCCGAAAATGCGCAATCATATAAGCTGCTTGCGTATTGGTTGGAACAACAACCAAAGGTTTTCCATTGATTATATCAAGCGACTGAATATGAATATGGCCGCTAAACGTTCCGAGCAAATGGGGCGAGGAAAGGATTTCGTTATAAAAAGCGATTGTTGTTTCATTATGACCTGATTCCGGCCAACGAGGTCGACGTTCAATTTCAAAACTGTGATCCGATTGAGCATTCCAATTGGGATGTCCAAGTCCGAACCCAACGGATCGGCCCGGAGCAAAAGGCGGAATATGCATAAAAAGAACTGTTGGTTGCTTGAATGCGAGTTCATTTTGAAAAAATTCGAGTTGTTCCGGCAAAATTTCATAAGTTGAGTCATCGATGAAAACGAGCCGCATTCCTTTCATTTGAACCGCATACATTAAAGGGCAATTGCCTTGATAAAGCGGTTTCAAACGTTTCTCGATCCATTCGTTCCGCAAATCATTTTTCGAACCGGGCAGACCTTCATAATGCCAGTCATGATTTCCGGAAATATAATGAAATGGAATCGAAGACGCATTTAATTGCTCAAGAAGCCAATCGCGTCCGGATTCTGTTGGAAAACTGAGCATATCGCCTAAGAGAGCAATCGAATCGACCTTTTTTTCTTGAGCCATTTTCAACGTTTCCAGAAATGCGGATTCTGGGTTTGTTGTCTGACCGGTTCGAAAATGAGTCGTTTGATTATATGCGCCAGCCATTCGACCGCTGTAAGTCTGAAAAGCTTGGCCGCGTTCGTCATCTCGAAAAAGATGCGTATCGGCAATAAGCATTATTTTTGACGATTCGGTAAGGCCGGAAATATAAAAAACGGCTTCATTATCGTTTAAAGAAAAAGAGAAACGGATTGGAGAAAGATCGTTTTTCGTCAAATTTGCAAGGGATTCCGAGGAATTATTGGGATTTTCGTCAGTCGAAGAAAAGACCCATTTTCCAGAAAAAGCAGAAAAAAAAGTTCCAAATAAAGAACTTTGGAGCAAATGACGACGGGTTATTTGCGATAAATGATTCATTTTGAGTTTTCCATTATAAACTGTGTTTAATTAATAACGAACGATTATCTTGTCGAAGCTGGTTAAAGCAACCGATTTTATTGTTTGATTTTGCTTTGTTGTCGAAAGCAAGGGCAAGTTTATTCTATAACTTTTTTAACAAAATTAGAAAAAAATGCAACTTCATTTTCAGTTGCTCTGCTTTTTTCGTTATAATATATAGAGAGAGGGGAGTTAAATTGGGCCAACCCAATGGTTTTGAATCTTGCCTCTAAATTGACTCATTGATTTTGAGTAACCGTCAGGATATTCGTTTTTGTAATTGACTCAAACAATTTTGGCGAATATCGATTTTTAACTTTCAATGTTTGAAGAGGAATCATTATGAAAAAAAGAAGATCATTTTGGTTTCGTTTCTGTTTTTATTCAATTTGGGATTGTTTTCGGGAATCGTTTCTCCCAAAATTGTTATTCCAGTAACAAGCGGAAATGTTCTGATGGCTTCTGAATCCGTTGAGCAGCAGCCCAATATTCGCGATTCCCTGGAAACAACAGAAATAAATAATGAGATTTCTGAATTTAAACTTTGGGTCTATCTTAGCAGATTATCTGTTTTTATTGGAATTACGTTTATGTTTCTAATTTTCGAGGATTTCTTTACCGGTATGGGGATTTGGCATTGAGATATCAGATATCGCTCTCCAGGATTGGAAAACTTGATTTTGGGACGCATTTTTCGAGCCCAAAGTTCTCGAAAACAAAAAGAAATCTTCAAACTTTTTCTGTTCAACAACCATTTTATTAAGAAAATTCGGAATGACGTTTAAAACCAATTATTTTTCGATTAATATTCCAGAAATCATAACAGCTTTAGAAAAATATTTACAAAAGGAACAACAAACGCGACCTCGGATCGTTGTTTTTGGCGATTATTGCCTCGACAAATATCTTTATATTGACGCCGATTTGGATGAGCCGTCTGTTGAGACCGGATTAACTGCTTATCAAGTTCGCGAAAAACGAATTTTTGCCGGCGTTGGAGGAACCATAACCGCCAATCTTTGTTCACTCAAAGCCAATGTCGATTGCATTGGCGTTTATGGAATGGATGGCGAAGGCTTTGAATTGTTGAATATCTTGCGAAAACTGACGGCAAATGTCGACGGAATGTTTCGTTCCGACGATTTGTTTACGAATACATATATGAAACCGATGCGTCAGCAAAATGGCGTTTGGACTGAATTAAACCGCCTTGATATTCGCAACCGAAAAGAAGTTTCGACGAGTCTTCTTGAACAGATTCAGAAGCATTTGTCCAAAATCATTTCCGAGGTCGACGCGGTCATTATTTCCGATCAATTTCCGCCAAACAATGGTTCGATCTTAACAGCCGAAATGAAAACATTTTTAATTTCGCTTGCCCAACAAAATCAAAAAGTTTTTTTCTTCTGCGATTCTCGAGAACGAATCGAAGATTATCAACAAATGGTTGTCAAAGGAAACGCTGGCGAAATTTTGACCGCTTATCGGCGATTACAACAATCAGAGCCCGTTCATTCTCTTTCAATAAATCAACG
The DNA here is from genome assembly GCA_030527205.1 of Planctomycetia bacterium. GTDB lineage: Bacteria > Planctomycetota > Planctomycetia > Pirellulales > Thermoguttaceae > JAUNBG01. The sequence continues at coordinate 97,997 of JAUNBG010000004.1, read as the reverse complement.
AACTCTGATTTCAGGAACTGTTTTTCAGACAGATGACCCCAATCAACGCGAAAATGAACTTCAAAAAGCGGGCAATTGGTTATCGAAACGCAATAAGAAACCAGTTTTGGTTACAAGAGGCGACCAAGGCGCGTTTCTCTTTGAAGCCGATTCATTTGTCGCAATTCCAGCAATAACCGTCGATCCGCCAATCGATATTTGCGGAGCAGGCGACGCGACCAATGCGGGATTTGTTTTAGGACATTGTTTGGGGTTAAAGCTGCCTGAAGCGGCTTTTTTGGCTGGAATCGTTTCTTCCATTACAATCCGCCAAATCGGCGTTACCGGAACCGCAACCATTTCAGAAATATTGTCGATTTTGAAAACGTTGCAATAAATCTGAATGGCAAACTAAATAACGAATGATAATCGATTGAACAAGTTGATTAACGGTTCGTTTTTCAGCTGAAAACTTATAGGAAGTTCTAAAAACCCTTTGGAACGCGGATGTCTCGTCCGCAAAACTGATTTTAACGATTTTATCTGAAATGCGTTTGCCGAAAAATCTCGGTTTTTAGAATTTCCTTTATATTTTCGGAACTAAATCTGAAATATAAAGAGGGTCAAAAGCGTTTTCCAAATGCTCTATTTGCGGCAAATCGTTTTCTTTTGTCCAAAGAATGGAAATAATGTCGAAACGAACTTTAAGGTTTTGATAATTTTTGTAATTTAAATATTCTTTCGCGCCTTTTATCATTTTCTTTTGACGTCTTTCGTCAACAGCTAGATAAGGTTGACCAAAATTTAACGTTCGACGAGTTTTGACTTCAAAAAAAACAATACATTTTTTTTGTCTATCAAGCGCAATAATATCAAATTCGCTTGATTGTAATCGAATATTTCTTTCTAAAATTAAATAACGTCGAAATCTTAAAATTTTACTCAGAAATCCATTTTTTGATTGATTGTTATCCAATAGCATTTTTGATAAAAACTTTGGAAGTCTCTCAACGCAAAAAGGGGAATATCGAATTGAGTTGACGAAAAAAAATGCTGTATTTTCGCCAATAACGCCTAACAAATCTTTTCGTTTCAGCGAATGAAAATGAATATATCTAACGTTATCTTCGAGAGATTGTTGAGAATCGTTTTCTTTTTCGCGAAAAAAAAAGTCCAATTCCCGAAAACAATCGCAACAAAATTGAACCATTTTCTGCCAAATAATGAAAATCATTTCTTCAAACTATAAAGACGTTTTTTTGATTTTTTGCAAAAACGCTCAGAAAAGGGAAAATGAAGCGAAAGAAACTCGATTTCAATTATCCGCCCGACGTCGACGGGCTAACAAATATCAATTCGGAATTTTCAAACTTTGACGATAAATTGAAAGAAAATTCTAAAAAACCCCTTCGGACGCGGACGTCTTGTCCGCAAGAAGTTGTTTTAACGACGTTTAACAAATTGGGGTTGTTGCAAAATCCGGATTTTTAGAACTTTCTTGAAATAAAATTTTAATTTGAGTCAAAAATCAACCGCCTAAAACGCGAAGAATTTCGATCGGCGAAGTTTTTCCTTCTTCAATTAACTTAACTGCGGATTCGGCGAGCGTTATCATTCCGTTCTCTTTGCCAATTCGTAAAAGTTGAGAAGTTTCCCGACGCTCAAGAATAGCGTTGGCCATATCATCTGACCCCAATGGAAGCGACTCGGCAACAAGGAAACGACCCGAATAACCCGTTCCGTGACAATTGGGACAACCTTTGGCCTCATACCAATAATTGATTCGAAAGGTTTCGCCCAATATTTCTATCGATTTTTGTGAGGTTTGTTTAACGGCGCAAGAACATAAATGTCGAACAAGACGTTGACAGAGAATATGAGAAACGCTGCTGCGAATTGTAAACGGTTCGATTCCGAGTTCCAAAAGACGGCAAAGAGCGCCAGCGGCATCGCTTGCATGAAATGTGCTGATAAGAAGATGACCTGTTAATGCGGCTTGAAGCGCCGCTTCCGCTGTTGCCCGATCTCGAATTTCGCCAACCATAATGACGTCGGGATCTTGTCTCATCAAATAACGAATCAATCGATCTAGCGTTGTTTCGCCGTCTCGAGAAACTTCCATTTGCGCGACTCCATCAATGGCATGCTCGATTGGATCTTCGAGAGAAATAATGCTGCGAACAATATTGGTTTCCGGACTTTCCTGATTGACCAAGGCTCGCAACAGAGCGCAAGCAGTCGTTGTTTTGCCGTTGCCTGCCGGACCTGTTATTAAAATAGCCCCGCTTGTCTTTTGAACGGCAAGACTCAATTCGCGAAGAATATCGTTGGAAAAACCGAGTTCCAAAGGCAAAAGAAATTTATTGCCTTCGGAGAAAAAACGCGCAACGATTCGTTCGCCATAAAGCGACGGCGCTGTACTGATTCGAATATCGCGGTCAACAAAGGGTATCTGGCCTTTTCGAACGCGTCCTTCTTGCGGATCTGTTGTTTTGTAAGTCATCAAATTAGCCAGAACTTTGATTCGTGCCGCAACTTGAGGGGCGCTTGACAATGGCAGAATACCAACTCGATGCAAAACGCCGTCAAGTCGAATTCGGACATCAATTCCCAAACGTCCTGGCTGAAAATGGACATCGCTCGCATGACGAATCGAAGCTTCCTGAAGAATTCGTTGAATCATTAAAACGATAAAATCGTCTTTTGCTGCTCTTGCTTGAGCAACCCATAGGGCAAAAGAATCCTGTAACGTTTGACTCGTTTCAGCCATTATCATTCTCCTTAAATTTGAGGCAAAATATTTTGCGGAGCAAAAATCAAATAATAGAACAATTTCTATATCTTATTTTAACAAACTCTTTTTACATTTTCAACAGAAAAAGTCAAATTCTTATAAAAAATCCGATGTTTTAAACTCAAATCCATTAAAAAGCTGAATTCGTTCCAGATTCAAGCCGTTGAGCGCGAACGAACTGGGAATAAGCTGAAAGAAGAACTTTTCTTTTATTGATTTTAAAGAGAAGAATCAAAAAATGCGATAAGGAGAAAGGAGAGCAATAAATCTTTCAGAGAAAAAAATGATCTTGTCTTCTTTGAAGGAAATCATTAATATTTCGCAAACCGAATGAGTCATTTTTCCTTGGTTATTCCCCTCTTGATGACCTGAGGAAACGATTTGATAACAAATTTCAACTTATATTTGACGCTTAAAATGTCCCGACAACTTTTAATAATCGAAATGATCCTTATTCCTTTGGGAATATCTTTGATCTTTGGTTGTCGCGGCGTCCCCTTTTATCGAATGACCAGCAAAGCTTCGGCGAGTCTTGTTCATAGCCGCGAAGGAATCATTGCGTTTGAGAGAGGGGATTTGGATAAAGCAGAAGCTCAATTTAAAACAGCGTTAGATCTTAATGAAGCGGATTTGGAAGTTCATCGATATTATGCCGAAACGCTTTGGGAGCAAGAACGACAACAGGAAGCAATCGATGTTCTAACGAAAGCGTCAACCCGAATCGGAACCCTTGATAACGAAATTCAACTTTATGAATCGTTGGGCAAAAAATTATTGACAATGAATCGACCCTCTGACGCTTTGGATTGCGCTGACAAAATTATTGATCTTGCTCCCCAAAAAGAGGCTGGTTGGCTCATTCGCGCCAATGCTTGTTCTCAATTGAATCGAAAAGACGAATCTTTGGCAAATTATCAAAAAGCGCTGCATTTTTCTCCAGACAATCGGGAAATTCTTTTCAAAATTGCGAATATTCAAATGCAAATGCAGCTTTTTGATCGGGCGTTGGCAAGTTGGCAGCATTTGGAAAGGCTTTATCCGGCTCAAATGGAACCCGTTGACGTTTTATATGGCAAGGCCATTGCCTATCGAGAACTGAATCGCCTGGATGACGCCCTCGATAATATATCCATTGCGATTGATATGACTCCAGATCGAATCGAATTATATCAAATTGCAACAGAAATTGCTCTTAAAAAACAAGATTATAAACGCGCTAAAGCTTTGGTTTCGCAATGCGCTTTGCATTTTCCAAACGACATTTCAACGCAACAAATGATTCAAAAAATCGACGATCTTATTCAAATCGCCGCTCGAGATCGGTCTGATCAATTAAGAATTCAATAACATTCAAAACAATCCTATAGCAAGCGACTATTCTTTCTCTGATTTTTAATGGACAATCTTGTCATTAACGGCGCCTCTGAGGTTCATTAATTGTTCTGCGTTATATTTTGGGGGGCTTTCGCAATTTAGGATTTTTTCCCTTAATATTAAAAGACCCGGAAATCTCAAAATTGATGATTTAAATCTTCAAAAGAAAAAGTTAAAAATCTGTTGACAAGTTTCTCAAAAAAACGTTCATTTCGTTCTCGATTGCTCTTCTTTATTGATTTTGGCCTTTTGGCAGTTTGGGAGATTTCCCAATGATATCTGGAGAAAATAAGCCGTTATTGTTCCCAGCAAATTGAAACAGGATCAAGCGAAGCATTGACATAACCGCAAACGCCTGTTTGAGGCCAAAAAACGGTCAAAAGGAATTCAATATTCTCATTGAGAGCTCCCGGTCCGCAACCCGCCATTATAACAATCAAAACTGTTGAAAAACGCGACATATCTTCTTTTTTAATAGGTTTGATAATAAATGAAACATTATTAAAGTCGAAACGCCAAATCCCCAGGCATGAACCAATTGATCATATCGAAAAATGGAATATTGTTCTGAAATCGGAAAAAGAATCAAAGAATATCGCCGGAAACAATGATTCCTCCGTCTGCCAAATGAAGAATTGCCCAAATCGAGAGTCCAACAAAACAGAGAAACGGATAATGAACTTTTCGATGCGTTTTTATAATAATAACGGAAGCAATAAAGATAACGACAACATAAATAAGAAGTTCATGGTTTGCTTTTATAAGAAAATGAATTCCGAAGAACGTTGTTATCAAAGTTAAAAGAATTGCCAGAATAAATGTTTTCGTTCGAACATAAACGTTATCCTTTGAGAATTCATTGCGTTTTGGGGACATTTCTGGTTTTTCGCAAACAAAAGAAAATCCGAAATCTTGGACTCAAGCCCGCAACGACTGACTGATAAGGAGAGGGCGAAACCGGTCGCCCTTTCCCGCTCTTTTATAAAGAGTCAATTGGCCAATATAAAGGGGGCAATTGACAAAAAGTTTATGAACCGTTTTGAATCAACTCTGGCAAGATCTAAATCAATCGACTTTTCGATACGAATAAATAACGGCTTGAGGCGCTTGATCAATTTCAAGCAAAAGACCTTTTTCTGTCAACTCTTTTCCCGAACAGCGAAACGTCTGTTTCGAATCAACATTTTGAAACTCATAATGAGCATTTAAATCGAGCCCTCGAAGCTTAAAAAGTCCTTGAGTATAAACGGAATCAGCGCGACGAAACATTTGAATGGCGCCGTTGCCCGCTTCTTCGTCATTATATTGCCAACCAACCCAAACGTCATTTCGTTCGGAAATCTGCGTTAAAGGATAAAAATCCGCGTCAAAAAGCGGAACTAAAACCTCTCGCCAAATCGTTAAATTGTTGCGAAGAATTTCAAATTTCGCGGAATCGTCTCGAATATCATAACAAAGATTGAAATACGGAGGAAGAATCGAACGGATTTTATAATCATCAAACGCTTTTGTTCCTGTTCCAAAGAAAGGAATCCAAAGCGAAATGCCATAAGTATGAATCTGTTGACTAACAGGTTCTAAAAGATAATCGCTGCGCAAAAGCGGAACAGCGCGTCTCATTGTTTCCAAATCGTTTCGACGTCCGCCCGAAGCGCAGGAATCAATGCGCAATCCGGGATTTCGTTCCAAAAGAGCGTCCCAATAAGCCAAATAACCTTCAATATGACGAATTTCAGTAATCCCTTGCCGGTCTTCAGAATCATTATTGCGCCAATAATCAAGCGGGTCCATATTAAAATCTTGACGATAAAAATCAATTCCTTCTTTCTTAATCAAATTGTCAATATGATCAATAAGCCAATTTCGAGCTTCCAAGTTTCCCAAATTCAGCAATCCGCCATTTTTTCCGCCGAGAATCCAGTCGGGATGATTTTGTGTCAACCAGGTATCGCCAGCAACTCGTTCCGGTTCAAACCAGACAATCGATTGAACCCCTTTTTCGCGGCCATGATTTGTGATTGGGCGAAAACCGCCAGGAAATCGAGTCTGATCAACTTCCCAAGTTCCTGTTTTTCCCCAATTGTTTTCGCAAGGATACCAACCGGCGTCCATCCACCAATAATCGAGCGGAATTCCTTTTTTGATGTAATTATCAATAAAATCGATTTGAGATTGCGAATCCGCTTGAGTCATTTCGGTAAAATAATGCGAACTGCAGGCAGCAAGATGATGATCAATAATATCGCCATTAGGTTGACGCGGAACGTTATGTTGAATCATCCAGGATCGCCAAATATTCTGCGCATCGAACCAACTGTCGCGGAACCAGGGTTGAACGACAGCAATGGGCGAACGAACTTCTTCAAGGGGCAAGAGTTTGAAATGAGTTTTTTCCTGACCTGCTTGAACTTGAAGACCGCGCGCATTAACTCGATTAAATTGAGCTGACCATTGACCAGACCAACCGAGAACAACAATCCAGCCTTTCTGATCTGCTTGAATATTAAAATAGGGCAGGTCGGAATTGGTCGGACGCCCGCCTGACGTTGTTATTGTTTTGGAGGCGCTATTCCCTAATGTTGTTGCAAGCGGCATATAATCGTCAGCTCGACAAGGACTGCCAACGAAATGATGAAGCAAAAATTCCTTTTGCGTATTATATCGGGCGGCGTCTCCGCATTCCGGATCCCAACCGCTGACAGGGCGCGGGAAAAAAAGATCGCGCGAGAAAACCGTATCAATGACGCGAATGTCTTCAATGATTGACGTTTCTTTCTCGGAAAGGTTTTTGAAATTCAAAGTCCATTCAACGGTTGGAAAATCGAGATAATCCGTAACTTTGCAAATAACCTGAAGCGGTCCGTCGGGTTCCGTAAAAATGAGAGTTTTCTCGCGGATATTCTTTTCTTTATTGATTTGGGTTGCGCTTTCAAGATTCCAATCTTTTAAAAAAGAAGCCGACGGTTTTCCATTATAAATAAAAGAGAATGGGTAATTCGGTTCATAAGTTTGATCGTCTTCCTGTTCGTTGACTCTTAAATCGCCGAGTTGAATGGTTGAATTATCGTCAAGAAGAACCGTTGCCAGAGCCCAATCGGCTTGGTCACAGGAAATGCCGTCTCCGGCATCTGAAACAAGAAGTTTGAATTCCTTGGCGTTATTCAAATCGACTTCAATAGGAACGCCTGCTTCGCCTCCTCGCATTATTCCTGACTCAAAAATCTTTTGTCCAGAAGACTCGACGGAAAATTGAATGGAACCGCGCCCGCCGGATGTATCGCCATTATGATCGACGCCGATTATGGCGGTTAATTTTTTTCCTGGCTTGGGAAGACGAATGACCAATTCGCTTTGAGCATGACAATAAAGCCCCTTCTCATAAAACTGGTCTCCGATCTTCATCAATGAGCCGTTTCGACTATTCATCTGAAGCGGATCATAATTTCGAATGACTTCGATTCCAACCGTCAGCGGTTCCAATTTTTCTGTCAGTCCGTCAAATTTGGCGGCGATCCAACGATTTTTGGCTTCCATTTCTTCTGACGTTGGCTTGATGGCCCAAAGGGACGACGTTGATAAAATGGACAATGCTGATAAAATTGAAAGCAGCATGATTAAAGTCGATTTGAGTTGATGATAATGCCTCATAAATTCTCCTTATATTGATTGATTACAGAACATTTCGGAATTGATGATTTTATTCAAATTTATTGAATAACCCGGATTTTGATTTCATGAGTTCGTTAACGACTGGAAGACAAAAACGGTTTCGTTGATTATGAAATCAGAGAAATTTGATACAAAACAGCGTCGGGGAAAAAGGAAATCTTTTTTCGGTTTTCGCTCCCCGTTCTGGTCTGTTTGAAAAAAGCAAAAAGAATCTCTTTATCTAAAGTTTGAATAGGTTATCGAATATCAAGAATCTTGATTTTTGACGGAGTTTGATAATTTTTATGAAGTCGATATTGCATAAGATAAGCGTCGTCGGACGATTCTTTATAAAAATGACGCCAAATGGAAATCGCGCGAAAACCAAGATTTCTCAAAAAGAGTTGAGCTTCCAAATTGGATTCTTGAATAGCGGCGGAAATGCGGTTTCGACGGTTTGTTTTTAATTTGCCGATCAACTTTTGTATCAACTTTTTTCCTATTTCATGACGACGAAAATGACGCGAGACCGCTAAATTCAAGAGATTAATCCCACGCTTGGACAATTCGTAAACCATGAAACCCTGAATCTGACCATTGACTTCTGCAACAAGTCCAATGCAATTTCGTCTTTGAAGACATTGGCTAAAATCGTATTCCGTCCATTGACATTGAAAGCATTCTGCTTCGATCCGTAAGACCTCAATTAAATCCCGATGTAACATCCAGCGAAAATGAATTCGCGTTTCTGTTGAAGCATAAAATATATTGTTTTTGTGATCAATGTTTTTTTCTATTGTCTTCATTCAGTTTATCCTCTGATTTTGAAAGCAAATTTGGAACGGAACAATAAGTTGAATTCTCAATATTTTATAGATTAGCATATTTTGGTTTTTTTTCCAATATGAATTTTCGTTTTTATCAACATTTTCTTTGGGATTCCTGTCGTTTCCGTTGTTTGTCTAAAAGGGGATATTGCCTGAAAAATAAAATCTATTTGCAACTGCCAATATTATAACAAGAACTAAATTTTCCCCAATTTACTGAAATGTTAAAACAGGCTGAGTCTCAATTCTGTATTCTTAATTTTTTTGACATTGATAAGAATCGAAATGGTCAGCAGATTTTGTTTTCGAGAAGCTGTTTCTATTATTAATGGAAAAAAGTTGATAATTTGCAATTTTAAATAAAATGCTCTTGATCAATTATATAAAAATAACTAATATTGGGAAATTTTATTGAGTCTCTTTTCAATTATGATTTATTGAAAGGAATCGTTTAGAGCGAAAAGTCGAAATGAACGACAGAATTCGTTCTCCGTTCGTTTGCTAGCTTACGAAAAAATTCGAGATTGTCAAAAGTTAGAGCCTTTATAGTTTATGAGTATAAGATGAACCGATGAATCTTCTGAATATTGACTGTGTTTTCATAAAAAAAATAACAATATTAATTCTTGTTTTAATAATTAATTGTCTCGGATGCGAATCGTTTAACAATTCTGCGGTTCGTAATTCAGAAGGCGTTGGCTATTATACGCAAGGTCAATATGATCAAGCGATCGCTGTTTTTCAGGAAGCGATTGAAATTGACCCCAATAATGCGGACGCATATTATAATTTGGCTTCAACCTATCAGCAACAGGCGGGACAATTGCAGCAGTCAGCTTTAGCGGTTCAGGCAGAAAATTATTATCGTCTTTGTTTGGAAAAAAATCCGTCTTCAGAAACGACGATTTGCTGTTATCGAGGATTAGCGACGATTATGAATCAACGCAATCAGGGAGATCAAGCGCTGGAGTTGTTGCGTCAATGGGAAGCAAGAAATATCAATTCGGCAGAACCAAAGTTGGAAATTGCTTATCTTCTTGAAGCGCAAGGAAAATATTCAGAAGCCGTTGATGAACTGAAAAAAGTTGTGACCCTTGTTCCCCAAGATTATCGGCCTTATTATAAATTGGGCGTTTTATATGAAAAGCTTGGAAATTCTGACGCCGCGCTCAACAATTATTTAATGGCGAGCCGATTGAATCCTTCTGATACAGGAATTGCTCGAAATGTTTCTGTTTTACAATCGCAAATTGCCAATGGTTCTTTTCCAAAAGCAATCGTTGCAGCGCAAAAAGAAACGATAAATCAAACAACGATTGAGGGCAATTTAACAAACACAGATAATAACTTTGTTGCTGTTGGTCAGAATAAGCAAGGAATGAGTTCGTTGACCAACAATCTTCTCCCTTCAGTCAATAATCCGGAAAAAATGGGGAATGAATCGATAGCCAATGCGCAGCCAGAAATTTCGTTTGCTAATCCGGACTCATCAAATCTCGCGTCAAACAGAACCTCGAACGACAAAGATCAACTTCTCTGGATGGAGAATGCGCGGTCGGTGTCGCCCAATGGTCCTGCGGATTCATTGTCGACGTCAAACGAACCGGAGCCTTCTTACGCCAGTCCTTTGGCAAACAGTTCGCCAGTCGTTCTTCCTCAAAACGATAATTCAACGGGTCAACCAAAATTGAATATTCCTGACGGAACGGGCTCTTCAACTGGCGAGTCGTCATTACAAAACAAAATTGATCAACCCAATCCCGTCTCTTCTTCGTCGACAAACAATAATTTAGAAAAGAATGATCTCTCGAATCATTCTTCTCCTTCTTATGTTGCGGACAATATTAATCCTTCTTCTTCTTCAACAAATCATTCGTCGGAGTCTGTAACGCCGTCTCGTCGAAATCGTATTGGCAATATTGGCGGCGGACCGCCTCGAATTAATGTTGGCGTTCCATTTTAATGAAAGGAAGTTCCCCAAAACCGGATTTTACAATAACGCCAATTCGGTAAACTTCGTTAAAACCAGTTTTGGCGGACAAAATATCCGCGCTCCGAAAGGGGGTTGAGAACTTCCTTAAAATTGATTGTCTTGATGAAAAAAGCTGAAACTGCATTGGCAATCGGCTTCTTTTTTTGATAATCCGTAACGTTCTCGGGGTTGTCAATTCTGAGCTTTCATTTAAAATTGAACAGAACAATTATTAATAGACTCGTTAATGATAATTAGTCAAGATTAAAGATTGATCGCGTTCAACAAGCTCAAAAGAAACAAAAATACATTCTTGCAACAGAAAATGTCAAGAAAATTCTGTTCGTATTCCAATAAAAGATTGATTTTTGTTTGGATTCCTTTTGGATGAACGACTGACCGTTTCTGGGAACCGAGTTCTGGATTTGCGTTATTCTTAATGTTTTTGATCGAATAGCGATTTTAGAATTCGATAAATCAACTTTTTTACAATTTGAAACTTTATGATTAAAGCGGTTTTATTTGATTTTGATGGAACTGTTGCGGATACGCTTGTTCTTTGTATTGAAGCTTTTAAAAACGCCGTTGAGTCGTTTACGCAAAACAGGTTGACGGATCAGGAAATTATTGCGTCCTTTGGTCCCAGCGAAGAAGGTTCAATGCAATTGTTTCTTCCAACGAATTCAGAACAGGGAGTCGATGCTTATATTAGAGAATATAAAGCGTTGCATTATATCTGTCCGGATATGTTTCCTGGAATGAAAGAATTATTGCAATTCCTCAAGGAAAAAAATATCTTTCTTGGTTTGGTAACAGGCAAAGGTCCCCGAAGTTGCGAGGTTTCTTTGAAATATTATGGAATTGAGACTTTCTTCGATTGGGTTGAAACTGGTTCGCCCTTGGGGCCTTGTAAGCCGGAAGGAATTCGTCGCTTTTTGAATCATTTTCATTTAACGCCTCAAGAGTCTGTTTATATTGGAGATGCTCCAAGCGATATAACAGCGTCTCGAGAAGTTGGAATTCCGGTTATTTCTGTCGGCTGGGCGTCAACGGCGAATCCAATCGACTTAAAAAAAATGTCGCCTGACGCGCTGTGTATGACAATTTCCGATTTGAAAAAGCTTTTATGCGATTGGTTGAAACTTGAATAATGACGAAAAGTCGATCTTCTTTAAGCGTTGACCGCTTTTTTATAACGGACTTTCCCTATTTCTCAACTTTCAACCCTCAACTTTCAAAACTTTGTTTAAGCGGAAATGAATAAAATGGTTCAGCAAGATTTGTCGTCGGATTATTCTTTTATCTTCTGTGGGGAAGGGGAGTTGCCCGTTTTATTTGAAATGAGGGACAACGTTCTTCTCAAAAATAAAGAGGCCGGTCAGCCTCAACTTCTTATTATTGACATCAAAAACGAAGATTATTATCATTTTTTGAAGAGTCCCGATTTTATTCTCGGCGTTAAATATCTTGAGCAAATGATTGCGTTTACAATAATAACATTCAATCAGGAGTCGTTGTCGATGTTTAAAGAAGAGATTCCCTTATTGCAACAAGCGGGCGATCATGTCGCTTATGTCGAACTTTCTCTCGTCCATGAAAATTTTCGAGGCAAAGGACTCCAGAAAATAATGTTAAAAGAAGTCGAGCGAATTCTTCGTAAACGAAACACAAAGCAAATAACGGCGATTGTTTCTCCTGAAAACATACCGAGTCGCCAAAGTCTTTTAAAATCGGAATTTCAGATAATTGGAACTTTTGTTTATCATGGATACGATCGATTAAAAGTCTCCAAAATAATCGAAAATGTTTAATGTTTACAAAGATTAAATATACTTAAAGGAAGTTCTAAAAAACCGGATTATTTAACAAACGCATTTCGGAAAACGTCGCAAAAACCAGTTCCTGTGGACGAGACGCCCGCGTCCCAAAGGGGTTTTTAGAACCCCCTTTAAATAGGGCTAACATTAATTTGGTTAAGATTGATTGGATGTTAAATTCGGTTAAAAACGACTGAACTTTCTGTTCGCAAGCGTCATTCCGGAATAGATCAATCTGACGAAAAGAATCAACACAGAATTCCTTATTGGGGACAATATGTCGATTGTTTAACGGAACGTCCTAAAACAAAACGACTTGTGTCTGACTTACCCAAGCTGGTCTTGCTATTTGCGTTTCAGGCTCAACATTAAAATCTGGATTTTCGCAAACGAATGGCCTTTCTCAATGATTTTTTCGTCAGGAAAGGCGTTTGTGATTGGAATCATGATCGATAAAACTCAATTCTTGTTTAACGGAACAATCCCCAATCCGGGGCGATCATTGAGTTGAAGTTTTCCGTCAACAACTTTAACGCCGTCATAAATATCGTTGGCAATCAGAAGATTTCCATCCAAATCAGCCCAATCGACGGCGGGCGAGAGTTGCGCCGCAGCAGAAATTGCGCAAGATGTTTCGGTCATACAACCAACCATAACTTTCATTTGAAGGGCTCGCGCCAAATTAAGAATCTTCCAGGCCTCGCGCATTCCAGTACATTTCATCAATTTTATATTGACGCCGGAAAAAATGCCATGAAGTTTGGGGACATCGGACAAACGCTGTAACGATTCATCCGCCATAATCGGCAAAGAGCTCCGTTCTGTAATCCAGGCAATATCGTCATGTTGCTTTTTTGACATCGGTTGTTCAACCAGAACGACTCCTTGTTCATGCAGCCATTCGACCATATCCAGCGCGTAAAATTTATCTTTCCAGCCTTGATTGGCGTCGACGGCAATGGGTTGGTTTGAAACTGCGCGAACCGATTCTATCATTTCCCGATCGCTTTTGTCGTTTCGGCCAAGTTTAACCTTGAGTATGTTAAAATGTGACGCTTCCTGAGTTTTTGTTTTGACGACTTCCGGCGTATCAATGCCGATTGTAAACATTGTTGAAGGCGCTTTTTCCTTATCGAGTCCCCAAATTTTATGCCAAGGTTGACCAATCAATTTTCCGACCAAATCATGAAGAGCAATGTCAATGGAGGCTTTGGCGGCTGTATTGTTTTCTGTGATTCCGTCAACATAATTCAAAATGTCTTCCAATTCAAATGGACTTTTGAAAGTTGAAAGATCAACTCGACTCAGAAATTCGATGACTGACGCTTTGGATTCGCCCAAATAGGGGGGCATTGAGGCTTCGCCATAACCAACAACGCCATCCAGTTCGATTTCAACCTGAATTCCCTGAGTTGAGGTTCGAGATGACCCGGCCAGCGTAAAGACATGTCGCAAAGCAAGATCATAAGGCTTCCAACTCAAATTCATCCGACCTGGTTTCGTTGTTTGCAATGGCGTTTCATCGGATCTGAGCCCGCTTAAAGAACCAAAAGACGAAGCTCCAAAAAACATTCCGCCCATTGTCGACAAAGAGGCTGTTTTAAGAAAATCTCGACGAGAATTCATTTCTTTCTCCTAAATATGGATAACAATAATCAATAACGGTTGTTATGACCTTAAGATGGTCTTTTTTAGCGACTTGAGTTTCTTCTCAAGTCAGTCAAACTCTTGGGGCTCTTGGTTTGCCTTGCAATAACAGGAACTTAAAAAAGGATGAATCAAACCAGACGACGAAGCAACGCGCTCAATAGTTCGGCTCAATATTTCGGCTTGATTGCGTTCGAGTCAACAACCGTTTCCGTCCAGGAATCATTTTCGTAACGTTTGATTTGAAGTCGCCGTTCACGGGAACTTCGTCGAATTCAAGAAATAGCGGCCGCGGTTAAATAGACAGCGTTTTCCCCAATTTTTGTAATGATCTTGGAAATTTTCGCGCTGCGACGCGGCGGAAACGCAAAGTTGCTTTTCTTTTTGGAACTTCCGGTTTCGTCGTTAATTTAAATCGATTTAAAACGGCGGTTCCATTAAAAAATATTCGTTTCCGTCGCTCGTTTTGGGAGTTTTTATTCTCTTCGCTGCGTCGTCGCGTCGCTGCGCGAAAATTCTTTTTTAAAAGGAATTTCGAACTCGATCGCGCAAAAAAAGCGTTGTGAACGGATTCGATTTGAATTCGTTGGTTTGCCGGATTCGGTTTTCTGCCTTGTTCTGACCGTTTTCATTGCTTTTCTCTGGTTTTCTTTGGGGCGATTAAGCCATTTGCCATAAAAATCTCTCCCTTGGACTGGTCTGATAATCCAATTATAATCAAATAAATTTTAAAATCAAGAAAATTATTTGTTTTTTTGACCTTTAACCAAATTTGTGTGAATTTCTTTTACAAAATATGTTGAATAAAATTCAGAAATTGCTATGGGAAACAAAAGGCTCTTGGTTATTCTTTGATTATCAAGAAACCTTTCTGGCGAATTACGATCAATTCAAGCGAATTGCTCAGCCAAAGAAAGAATGAAAACAGATACAAAACGTCTTGACAATCGACTTGCCCAATGTTATAATCAGGCATTCAAATTGCTTATGGACGCTTGATTTGTTTCTCACACAGACGCTGAGAAAAAGGAAAAATGAGCGCAAGGAAACGAATCTTTTTTTAATTCGTTCGAACCCCTTTTCCTTTTTTGAACTCCTTTTCTCCTCTTTAAGATAAAAAGGGAATCCTCTCTTTTGAGTTGTTATGTCTTCCCATTTTCAAATACAAAATGTTCTGAAATAAATTCGGTTAAATTATTGTTGTAACAGAAAGAGATGTTATGAAAAAAAGAAAGTTGTTATTGCTTTTTGTTCTTATGCCGTTTGTCTCGTTGTTGGCGGTTTCTTTGTCAGCGGTCTCTTTTGTCGCAAAAACTTTTGCGGAAGACCTTGCTGAACTTCAAGTTGATCCTGAAGCGACTCTTATTGAAGTTCCTTATTTAAATCAACTTGAAGTCGTTTACGGTTGCGAAGCGGTCAGCGCAACAATGGTTCTTCAATATTACGGTTATGAAATCGGTTGGAAAGATTTTACGGACAATTATCTTATCCAGAAACCCTGGCAGGAAAACGCGGACGGCAAACGCTTTGGTCCCGACCCGAATGCCGCCTATCCGGGCGATCCTTATCGCGATAGCGGGCCCAATTGCGGTTTCGGATGCTATGCTCCCGTCCTTGCGAAATCGATGAATAAGGTTCTTGATCCGCGAAAACATAACGCCGTTGTTACAACGGGGCTCAAACTCATTGATCTTGTCGAAAATTATATCAATAAGAAACAACCGGTTCTTATTTGGGCAACAATGGATATGCTTCCGTCGAAATTGACTTGTTCATGGACGATTGATTATGTTGACGAAAATTCTCCTTATCAATTGGGCGACAATTTTACTTGGCTCGGAAACGAACATTGCCTCGTTTTGGTTGGTTATGACAACGACAAATATTATTTTAACGACCCTTATAAAAATCATGGCTTAATCGGTTACGAAAAATCGGTTGTCGAAAAACGCTTTGAGGAATTTGGCAAACAATCGGTTGTTATCCGTTCGACTCCCAATTGGTCAGCGCGAACAAAAGTTGTCGATTATATGCGAGCTCTTGGAACGGTTGAATGGGTTGCGCGAGAAGATTCCGTTTACTGGAATCCGAAATATGGCGTTATCTTTAAAAAAGGGGAAACATATCACGGAATCCCTTATACGCAAAATAATCGGGAAACTTTTCTTGAGCAATTCAAAATCGAAACAGTCGAAGGCATTCCCTATTATGCCGGTCCTTACGGAAGCGACGCTTATCTTGGAAGCGACTGTTCCAGTTCAACGTCAATGGCTTGGCAGCAAGTCGATCTTGAGTTTCCGATTACTTCAACGCATTTTATGTTTCCAGAAAAATCTCAGGGACGAATTGTTCCTGTTGGCGATTATGAAATCGAATCGCTTGTCAGTACGAGTCAAACGCTCGAAAAAAATGGACGCGAACGAATCTTTGCCGCTTATTCTTCTTTACAGCCGGGCGATGCCGTCTTAACTCATCGAAGCGGAAACAACGTTAATGTTGACGGGCATGTTCGCCTGGTCAGTCGAGTCGATATTGAAAATCAAACGGTTTATTGTATTGAACAAACAGGCGTTGATTCTCAAGGAATTCTCAAAGGCGGCGACAGCACTTGGCGCGTTGATTATCCCTTTACTTATAACGAATTGTTCGAAACCGGTTATATTCCGATCGGTCTTAAAGTTTTATGCGAATAACGATCAATCTTGAAATGTCGTTGGGACTACTTTTGTAATAACGGACAAATCGTTGACTCTTTTCCCCCGATTTTTGTTGCGATATTGAAAGTTTTCACGCAGCGACGCGGCGCAATGGAAATGCAAGGACGCTTTCTTTTTGGAACTTCTGATTTCGTCGTCATTTAAATCGCATTTAAATGGCGGTTCCGTTGAAAAATATTCGTTTCCGTCGTTCATTTTGGGAGTTTTTATCCTGTTCGTTGCGCCGCCGCGTCGTTCGCAAAATCCTTTTTTCTGACGGATAATGCTCAATTCTGTGTCGCAAAAAGAAAAATCGGGAAACGACAGACTATTAGGAAGTTCTAAAAATCCCTTAGGAACGCAGACGTCTCGTCAGCAAGAATTGTTTTAACGACTTTATCCGAAATGCGTTTGTTGAAAAATCCAGGTTTTTAGAACTTCCTTATTGACTTTTCTTTCTTGCTGGACGAAAATAATTCAAAATCGATAATGCCGCGTCTCAATGAAAAATGCTCGCAATAAACTTAATTGTTGCAAATAATGTGAACGATGATTCGACGGCCAACAATCGCCGAAACTTTTTCCCAATCATTTTGATCAAACAGACGCTTTTAAAAAAGTTCGAACTATTAAGCCATTTACAGAAAAAAGACCTGTATTCTGTTTACGAAAATAAGAGAAATAAAAACAGTTACAGCCTTGCCCCCTGGATCTCTTTCAACATCCAACTTTCAACTTTCAACTTTTAACTGCCTTAATGGTTACAAAAGTTCAATCCCTTTTCAATATATTGATTTCAAAAGAGCAAAACAGACTAACCGTCAAAGGAGAATAGAATGTTACAAACCGGTTTAACAACTTATGATTTTATTGTTTTAGGCGTCTATTTTGCTCTTATGGCGATCATTGGTTTTTGGTCGATGTTTCTTGTCAAAAAACAGGAAGACTATTTTTTGGGAAGCCGCAGTTTCGGCAAATTTCTTCAAATGTTCGCCGCTTTTGGAGCCGGAACAAATGCCTCTGATCCGATTGTTACAGCCAAAACAACGTTTACCAATGGACTCAGCGGAATTTGGAGCGGTCTTTATTGGTTATTTGTAACGCCATTTTATTGGATTGCTGGCGTTTGGTATCGACGAATGAGACATTTAACGCTTGGCGATTGGTTTACTGAACGTTATCAAAGCCGCAGTATCGCATTAGCTTATATGGTTTTTGGGGTTTTTTATTATATAACTTATCTCGGCGTTGGAATGACAGCCATTGGAAAAATGGGAGGCCCGCTCATCGGAATGGATTCTTTTCTGATTGGCGGTTATGAAATCGCTTTTGACAAGTTTTTTATTATTATAACAGCAGTTACTGTATTGATTTATGGCGTTCTCGGCGGTTTGCGAGCCGCTTACTGGACCGATCTGATTCAAGGTTTTTTTATCATTCTTTTATCAATTATTCTCATTCCTGTCGGATTGCAAACGCTTGTCAATAATCATAATGAAAGCTTGAAAACTCAAAACGCAATCGTTCAGAATGACGTTGCGGAAAACTCGACTTCTGTCGCTTCAGAAAAAGAAGCAGGCAATCTTCTGAACGCTTCGAGCGATTCCAATCAATCGAGTTCAACTGATTTTTCTCAAAATTCTCAAAAAGAATTAACAATGATTGACGGTTTTACTCTTCTTCATGAACGGATTCCTGAGCAATATTTCGATATCGTAACCAATCCCAAACAGGGAGAATTTCCGCTTCATTATATTTTGGCGATTACTCTTTTGAATTTAATTGGAATCGTTTGTCAACCGCATTTTATCGCAACAGGGGGCGGATCAGCAAAAACAGAATTTAATGCCCGATTTGGGTTGGTTGCAGGAAATATATTGAAACGACTTTGTACAATCGGCTGGGCTTTAACCGCTTTGGTCTCGCTTGCCTATTTGGCTGGAAACCTTGAATTGGCTGAAGATCCAGATCGCGTTTGGGGAGTTGCGACTCGCGAACTTTTAGGACCGCTCAACTGCGGCCTGGTCGGTTTAATGCTTGCCTGTTTGTTGGCGGCTCTAATGAGTTCCGCAAGTTGTTATATGTTAGTTATTTCTGGACTTGTTGTTCGCAACGGTTACGCAACTTATATTCATTCAAATGCAAGCGAACGAACTTATGTTCTGCTGGGACGCCTTTGCGGCGCTATTGTTATTATTGGAGCAACTCTCGCTTCATTGGGATCAATGAATGTTTTTGAACAATTGAAATTCGCCTGGGAAATTCCGATCGTCTTTGCGGCTCCTTTTTGGGTTGGACTTTATTGGCGACGCGCAAATAAATATGCCGCCTGGGGAACCATCGTTTTGACGATTTTTCTTTTCTTTCTCATTCCAATGAACGTTACGCGATTTTATCCGGAATTAAGAACTGATTCCCGTTTCCTGGCAACCAACGATATTGTAACGATAACTCGAACTCGACAGCCGTCTTTAACCGATATTGAACGTCGAGAAGCCGCCATTGAGCTTTGGAATCTGAAAAAAGAAAAATTGCTCAAAACCGACTCTTCGCTTAATTCGCTGGATTCGGACAAAAGAAATCGCCAAATTGAATTGAATTTGGGAATTTGTCCCAAACCGTTTGAACCGGGAGAAAAAGTGAGCGAATCTTTCAAAACCGGAGGAAAAGCAATCTTTTGGAGCGGCGGAATTACGCCGTTTGATCAGGAAGGCAATGAACTTCTTTTCGATGCCAATGGAACCGTTTTTGCCAAATTGGTCAATGGAAAACGGGAGTTCGTTCCTAAACCGATCGAACTTTTTGATCCAGATCATTATCAAAGTCAAAACATTCTCAACGGAATACAGACAACCAATCGTTTTAAATCTCCAGAGAAACTCGCTCAAGAAGGGGTTTTTTGGCAAGGCAAGGGGAATTTTGAACTTGATTTTCTTCTTTATCGCGAATTCAATCTCGATTTCGCCGCAATGGGAAACGGAACCTTAGAGACATTTCGACTTCCGACGCGACTTTTTCTTCCGTTTTTGTTTTTAATCGGCTTAAGTTTAATAACGCCTCAAGGAAATAAAGAACTTTTGGATCGTTATTATGTCAAAATGAAAACTCCGGTCGATCCAAATCCGGAAATTGATAAGAAAGAAATGGAACTTTCCTATGCAAATCCCAATCGATTTGACGACAAACGACTTTTCAAATTCTGGGGACTCGAATTCAACAAGCCAACCTTGGTTGACGCCGCTGGTTTTATTTTGAGCTTTTTAATCTGTTTCGGAATTATCGCGTTAATTATCTGGATAGCCTATTTTCAACCTTGATTTCATTTTGTAAAATAGAGTCAAACTTATTGATAATCCTTGGTCATTCTCCTCTCAACAACGGCCAGCGCGAAGAAGATCAAAACAATCGCGTTTGAAGAATTTGATATGGCGATTTGACTTTGGAGGCCGTTTGAAAAAAGTTTTCCGTTAATTTGATTCGATAAAAGACGAGATCAAAAAATGAGTTGGCAGATATAATGAAAAAATCACATAATTGGACAGAATCAATCCGCAATAATTGTTGGCAGATTGCTCGCTCTTTCTTTTTTGTTTATGGCGTCATTGCTTTTTTGGCAACATTATATTGTCTTTACTGCATTTCCTGTTCTGCCGCTTTTTGGTATTTGTCTCATAAAGTTCGAGGCGAAAATATCTTTTCTTCAAATGACATTCAAAACATTTTGACTTCTTCGCAACTCAACGAATTGAAAGTTCGGGGAGAAATTCAAAGTTTCGGAGCCTATTCAAATCATTCGTCCAGCGCTTTTGAAATGGCCGCTTTTGAAATTGAACCGATTGATCCGAACCATTTTGTTTCAAATCTTAATGAACGTTGGTATCGCGGCGATGAAACGAATATCATTCTTCCTATTTTGGGAAACATCATTAACGATTGCGTCGATTATGCCGATTATGCCGGAAGCCAATCTTGTTCTTTTCCAAAAAAGAACGAAATTCTTTCTGAACAATATTATTTTCATTTTATACAATTGACATTTGAGTCTTCGATTGATCAAATAAAGCAATTGAAGGTTATTTTGGTTTGTCCGAACAATAACAAGGTTTATTATATCCATTTTTGGCAAATTTAAGGAATTGATTTATGAAACGACGAGATTTTTTATCTGGAGCAACGAGCGGAATGATTGCGACCTTATTAGGAACTCAAACTTCAAATCGGGCTTTGGCCGATGAAACAACCGCCATTCAACGGGATTTCATCGAAATCAGAATTTTTTGGGTCGAGAAAGAAGAAAAGAAGAACGCATTAATAGAACAAATCGACGAAAAACTTATTCCGTTGAGAAATAAACTCGGTTTTGATAAAATTGGCGTTTTTAGCGTTAATGACGAACTTCATCAAAATGACGGTTCTTTTATTTATCGATATAAAAATGCTGTTTTTGTTATTTCAAGCCATTCTTCGATCACGAAAATGATTACTCTTGAAGATCAAGTTCGCGATTCAATCCCGGCAAGCGATTTTCTCAATAACGCTTCGGAATTCAATCTTTATTCAGAACAGGATTGTTCTTTGCTTCAGGCGTTTCCAAGCTGTCCGAAAGTTGAAATTCCGACAAAATCGCCCGAGCGCGTTATTCAGTTGCGCTATTATTATAGCCCGAATTATGAACGAAATCAGGCAAAACTCAATATGTTCGATGTTCGCGGCGAACTGGATCTCTTTCGACGTTGCCAGATGAATCCCGTTTTCTTTGGCAAAACGATTTATGGACAGTTTATGCCGAATATTACTTATATGCTCAGTTTCGAAAATGACGAAGCTCGAAAAAAAGGTTGGGATCAATTTGTTTCATCTGATGAATGGAAAACAATGAGCGGCGAATCTCAATTTGAAAATACGGCAATAAAAATTCGGAATTTATTCTTGAAGCCGTCCCCAAAATCGCAAATTTAATGGCATAGCTTTTATGAATCAATCGAATCCAATGCAAAACAACATTCCCAAAACTTATATTGTCATTCCTGCTCGTTTGGCTTCAACTCGACTTCCGAAAAAATTATTATTGAATGCAACGGGCAAACCTTTAATTCAATATCCTTATGAAACGGCGCAACAATCTCGAATGGCCGCGAATGTTTTCGTTGCATGCGACGATCAAAGCATTTTGGATGTCGTTGAGAGTTTTGGCGGAACAGCCATTTTAACCGATCCCAATGCCAAAAACGGAACAGATCGAGTCGCTGAGGTTGCCGCTAAACTGACTGACGCAGAAATAATTGTCAATCTTCAGGGCGATGAACCTGATCTGAGCTCCGAATCAATCGACAAACTGATTCAAATTCTCGTTGAACATCCGAATGCCGAAATGGCAACTTTGGCAACCCCGATTTATCAAAAAGAATTGTTGGACGATCCGGCATGCGTCAAAGTTGTTTTTGACAAAAGGGGAAAAGCGCTTTATTTTAGTCGCAGCATGATTCCTTATCCGCGTAACTGGTCAAATGAACTTCTTCAATCCAATCCTCCGTTATTTTATCAACATTTAGGAATTTATGCTTATCGTCGCAATTTTCTCTTGAATTTGAAGACTTTTCCTCAATCGGAACTCGAAAAAACTGAAAGTTTGGAACAATTGCGCGTTTTAAATGAAGGTTATTCGATTATGGTTGGCGTTGTCAATGAATCTTCTTTCGGTATTGATACGCAAGAAGATTATCAGCGTTTTGTTGAACGACGAAAACAGACTGAAGCTTCTTCATTTTAAAGATTACTGCTCTTTTACTGATTTTTGTAATGATATTAAAGCGTTTCGCGCAACGATGCGACGCGGCAGAAACGCAAGGACGCTTTCTTTTTTAAAACATCCGACTTCGTCGTTATTTAAATCGCTTTTAAAACAGCTGTTCCTTTTGAAAAAAATATTCGTTTTGGTCGCTTGTTTTGGGAGTTTTTATCCTGTTCGCTGCGCCGCGCGAAAAACTTTTTTTCGAGGAATAATGTTCTATTCTGTGTCGCGAAAGAAAAACCGCGGAAAGCACAGAAATATTATCAAGACAGTTGAAAATCTCTGTTTGTTCGTTTTGCAAATCCGACAACAACCCGGTTTCTTAACGACAAACGGAATTATTGGCGTCAAAATCTGTCATTTTTTCATAACAACCGCTGACTGCAAATCGGAAATCGTCGCAACTCTTTTTTTCTGAAAAAAGTTATTCTGATTTTTTACGAAATTTTTTACAAAAAGCAGACGTTTAATCGCTATATCCCGAAAAATCGCTTTGATTCATATAACTATTTCATTCCGCAAAAATTCTCTTTATTTTTTTTCTCAGCAAGTCGATAAAACAGAGGAAATCGGGGTTGGCAGATTCCTCTCTTTTTTGTTATAATCCTATTCCTGACTAATGAGTTTGGCTGAAATCAATTATCCGAATCAATTATTATGGATTCTTTTTATTAGGATTCATTCTGGTCGGACAAGGAAGTCCGAATATGGAATATATTTCAAAAGATTTTAAAAAGAATATTTTTGATTTGACATTGTATTATTTAAATTATTTTGTAAAATTTTCTTTTTTGTTTGTTTTATCAATTTTCGTCAACGATTTATTCTTTTTTTCGTTGGCGCTGGATCAATTTGCGCCGAAAACGTTTTCCAATGACTTTTCGAATCGAAAAGAACAAATCATTTCGAATCAAACTTTTTCGCAGACCGATTCCTCAACATATACAAAAGCTGCTTGGGAACGTTCCGATGAGAATCAGGGACTTTTTCGAGTTAACATCAGTTGGAGTACGGAAGAGCCTCAATTATGGTTTGGCGAAATAACGCTTTCGTCTGGCTTTTTTTCTGATTCGATCCCATTGGCAAACGATCCAACGAGTCCGGTTGTTTTTCATACAGAAAACGAAGCGCGGGGAAAAATCTGTTTTCGAACTTTGTCTCCCGCTCTTTATTGCGGCGTTCAAACAACGATTTATTCCTCAAAAAATGATTGTTTGATTTTTAATCTGACCAATATTCATTCGCGAAAGGCAATTCAAAAAACGATCCAACTTGAATCATTAATAAATGAATCTTGCGAATTAATGCTTCAGTCAGATAATAATGAATCAAAAAACAATGTCGTTATTAATATGGAGCGAATACCTGGCGACGAACTTCCTGTTCGGATTGCTCACGCGAATTCAAACCGTTCGTTTGAGAAGACGGAAAATATGATTTTTGAACCGGGAGAATCGCTGATTTTATCGGTTTTTCCGCGATTTCTTTCCGTTCCGTTCCAGGACAATCTTTCCTTAATGGTTCAAGTAAACTCGAAGCATAATGAGCAAGTTTATTGCTCAGAAACCAAAGAGCTTTCATTCGATTCTCAACAAGGACAATATGATTTTACTCTGCCTCTTCCCGATACAGAAGGCGTTTTCAATATAAAAATATTCCTTCAGAAAACGAATAAACAAAAATCATTTTCTATTATTATTCCAAACAGGGAAACAGAAAAACAAGAAATTCTTGCTCAACGAACAGCTCAAGGAATTGTTGTTTCGTCAAATAATATCGATAAATTTGAAAACAATAATCTAACAGAGTCGGATTTTGATCTTCGTGACGGAATTATTGAAACAATTGACCCGTCAAACCCTGTTTGGTGGAAAGTTTTTGCCAGGCGATCCCTGATCTCAAACTTCAAAAAGAACGATTCAACTTTTGATCCTGATTCAAACGATAAAACCAATAATAATCAACAGAAAAACAAGCAGTCCGACAATTATCAAAATTTTCAAAACACTGAATCAACAAAAAACAATATTGTCGATAAAAATGAATGGAAAAGCGAGTTTTCTCATTCCGAATTGATATTTCCCGAAACAAATGCGTTCGCAAACGATAACCAACAGACGATTTTGGGACAATATTCGCTGTTTCCTTCAAAAAAAGAGAATTCTGTCAAAAATTATAATAACGACTGGTTAAAAAAATGGAATTTTGGCGGAATACAAACCCAATTAAATTCCATAAAATTAGGAAATTGGGGTCAATGGGAAGATTTATGGAAAAATTCCCGGGGAAGCGGACATCTGCAACCCTATTCGACACAAAACTCCCAGTTTGAAACTTTTGTCCAACTTATGCCAAGTTTCAATCCTGAAGTCATTCCCTGGGAGTCCTATTCAATTCCTGTCAAAGAACCGGGAAAACCTCATTTGCTTGAAATTGAATACATATCCAACATTCCTCAAACGTTGGGGATAAGCATTTTAGAACCTTCTGTAACCGGCGGAATTTTTCCCTTATCTTTGGATTATGGTCTCGTTGTTCCTGATGATCCATTGAGCGATCAAATGCCGAATCGAATTATGCGTTATCAGATTCTTTTTTGGCCGAAAAGCAAGACGCCGATCATTTTATTAATGAATCGTCAACCAGACAAGCCTGCTGTTTTTGGACGCATTCGTATTTATCGTTCAAAAGAAAAAATCGCGGCTTTTCAAACCTCCAAAAGAGGCCGTTCTGTTGCGGCGATGATGACGCGTCCCAATTTTTGCGACCAATTTGCTGCTCTTCGCGTCGATTCATCTGTTGGCGTTATTGGAGCCGAAGACTGGAATACGGTTTTTGATTCCATTCAGAGAATGACGCAATATTTACAGTTTGTCGGATATGACAGCTTAATGCTTTCCGCGATTGCCGACGGAAGTTCGCTTTATCCGAGTTCTTTATTGAATCCTTCTCCCAAATTTGATTCCGGCATTTTTCTCAAGAATGGCGAAGACCCCGTCCGCAAAGATATTTTGGAAGTCATTGCTCGAATTTTTGATTCCAAACAGCTTTCCATTATTCCCCTTATCGATTTCAATACTCCATTGCCGACGCTTGAAGAACAATTTCGCAATGTTTGTCAGCAAGCCAATAAATCTTCCCTGAACGCTCTTGCTTCAACAACTTTGCAACAAGGGACGAATCAGAACCTTTCAAATAATTCGATTTCATTAACCAACATTCATTCCAATCCGTCTAAACCAAATGATCCAAACGATCAATCGACGATTATGCCCGAGTTTTCAACTTCTTTCGACTCGATTCAAAGAATGGAAGGAATCTATTGGATTGGGCCGGACGGTCGTTTGCTGATTGAATCTCGAAAAACCAATTCTGGAACTGGCCCCTATTACAACATTTTACATCCGCTGGTTCAAGAAACAATTCTGAATATCGTTCGAGAAATCGTTGCTCGATATGGCCAACATCGAAGTTTTGGCGGAATCGCGATTCAACTTTCAACGAACGGTTTTGCTCAACTTCCGGACGACATTTTTTATGGAATGGACGACGAGACGATTACTCGATTTGCTCGAGAAACCAATCTTCAAGAAAATTTGCTGACAGAAAAAAAAGTGAGCATCGAAGAATTTTTGACCATTTCCGGGCTTAAAAAATATCGATTTCGCGCTCAATTCATTAAAGAGTATTGTCAAGAAGAATGGATAAAATGGCGATCGGAAACGGTTCATCAATTTTATGAAAAAGTTCATCAAACAATTGCTGAACGTCGCCCTGACACAAAGTTATATTTGGTCGGAACAAATATGCTGGACGGAAAAATCAGCCGATCACAACTTTATCCAACGTTAACCCAACAAACGAATTTAGATGAATCCATTCGGCGAATTGGTTTTGATCTCGACTTATTTTCCAAAAACTCTTCGATTACTTTTTTAAGGCCAGGATTTGTTACTTCAACATCAAAATTAAATCAAATGGCCTCTTTGATGGAATTTGATTCGAATAATGCCATTTCGTTGTTTTCAAAAAACCTCAACAATACAGGAGCTTTTTTTTATCATCTCCCGAAAGCCCAAAATATCGAAAGTTTTGATCAGGCAAGCCCTTTTCATCCAACGATTACTCAAATTGAAACGCGCGCCGTCGCTTCTGATTACGAAAATAAACGACGGTTTATGAATCAGTTATCAAACTGCGATACGTTTTATTTTTTTGATGGCGGCGCGATGATTCCAATGGGAGCAGAAACTTCTTTGCGCGATTTTATTTCCGTTTTTAAAGAGATTCCCCTGATTCCATTTAAAACCTGGACGACAAACAAAGACAGTAACGGCAACGAAAAAACGATTCAACCGATCATTCTTCGATACAGTCAGACAAAAAAAGAAACCTGGGTTTATCTATTGAATAACGCTCCATTTCATACAAAAGTTCGATTTTCGATGAAATATCAACCGAACGCTCAATTTGAGCTCCTGGGAAAAAAGCAAAATGATTCCCTTCCGTTGCTTGGGGTTGACTCTTTTGTTTGGTCGATGACCCTTAATCCTTTTGATTTAACGGCATTTCGACTTTCTGATCCCAAAGCGACTGTTGATTATATTGACGTTTCCTGTCCAAATGAAATCTGCGGCCCGAACGGTCGATTAGCTTCGGAAGTTCAAGATTTTGTTGATCGGGTTCTTATTGCCCGACTGGGAGTCGAAACGATTATGCGAAACGCCGATTTCGACGAATTGGTTCATTCCGAAAATGGCCATTCAGAATCTTTGGCTCAACAAGATTCCTCGATTATCTCTCAATCTGCCGTTCCAACCAATTCAAAATCAAAGACTGTTTTAGGTTTGGAAATGCCAAAAATGAATCTTTTGAAAAATCCGTTTGAAAATTTTGAAAAAAAAGGGGAGACGCCCCAATCCCCCCTGAATTCTGTGATCAATACGGAAAACAATATTCCCGGATGGCGGCATTTTGGCGATCCGCAATTTATTGCCTGTTTGGATTCCGAAAACAGAAAAAATGGTCAGTTTTCGTTAAAATTATCAAGTCGCGGCGAAGTTGGCGGAATAATAAGCGAGCCCTTTATTCCCCCGACGACTGGCCGTCTTTGTGTCCAACTTTATTTTGGCGTCGCCGAAACGGAAAAGTCGCTTCCTTTAAGAATTTGCTTGACTGGACGATATCGCGGAGCTCCTTATTCCCGACTTTTATCGATTGGACCGACGATACTCCAAAGGATTCAAGAAGCTCAAGCCAATAACGAAATCGAACCAGTAAACGGCCTTTTATGGTTTCAGGATGTCATACTTTTTGATCGGCTTCCTTTAGACGAATTGGAGGATATTTCGTTACGATTTGATCTTTTATCGCAGGGAACTGTTTGGGTCGATCAGATACGGCTTTACAAATTAGCGTTTGCCGATTTGGAGCAAAACGAATTAATGCGACTGATCAATACAGTCGAATATCGCGTTGACAAAAATCGCGTCATTGACTCGATGAACCTTTTAAACGGTTATTGGGCAAGACTTCTGGAAGAGCAAATTCCCGATAATTCTGCCTTAATGGCCAACAGACCGCCGCATACTCCCCGATCTGCCCAACAAAAAATAACAGAAAAGCGTTCCGAAGAAAAAGAAAGTCGAAACTTCTTACAAAAAATGATGTTTTGGAAATAAACGATCGACCGCGATCCTTCAAAATTTTTCGTAAAAAAACTTCGATTCGATAAGTCGCCAGGATTTTGTTTTTCTCCAATCCGAGTCATTCCAGATCATTCATCAAACGCAACGACAACTCCGAAAACTTCAGGAAAATCAGACTTTTGCCCGCATTGGACGTCAAGAGAATTCTTAACCTAATAAGCGAACCCAATCAAGCGAAACCAATGAATCGAAACCGAAATGGATGTTTACAGAGCTGTTCTTTCCGTTTATACTGAAGAAAAACAAGATCAACTAAACCATAATTGACTGATTGAGTCATTGAGTATGGATAATCGTTTAAATGATTTGAATAAATAATTGTCCTGTTCTTTCCCCGATTTTGGTTATGATATTGGAAATTTTCGCGCAGCGACGCAGCGGAAACGCAACGACGCTTTCTTTTTGGAACTTCCGATTTTGTCGTTATTTAAATTGCTTTTAAAAAACGACTGTTCCTTTTGTAAAAGATTCGTTTTTGTCGCTCGTTTCGGGAGTTTTTCTCCTGTTCGCTGAGCCACACGAAATCCTTTTTTCCGACGGATAATCTTCTATTCTGTGTCGCGGAAAAGAAAAACCGGGGAAAGCCAGTAATTGTTTCAAAGGAGAAAAAATGACAAGCAATCGAAAGAATCGACGCAAATTTTTGGGGCTCTCCGCTGCAACGGTCGGAACTGTTTTGTTATCGCAAAAAGTTGCAATGCCAGCCGACAATCCCCTTTCGAACGATAAGATCAAGATTATTGCGTTGAACGGAAGCCCAAGACGGGACAAGACAACAGCCCAGGGACTGAAAATGGTTCTTGAAGCGGCAAAAGCTGTTGATCCAGAGCGGATTGAAACGGAACTCGTTCATTTGGTCGATTACCGACTCTTCGATTCCGAACGGGTTTTGGGCGAACAGGCAACAAAGCCGGCAACGGGAGATATCATAAAACTTGAAGATCAATTTCGAGCCGCAAATGTTAAGGGGATTATTGTCGGCAGTCCCGTTTTTAACAGCATGATGAGTCTTTTTGTCGTCGCTTTGTTTTCCCAGATTGATCATGCTCTGCTGCAAGGGAAAACGGGCGGCGCATTGGCCGTTGGGGGCGCTCGAAACGGAGGTCAGGAATCTGTCGTTCAGGGCATCAATACATATCTTATGCATGAAGGAGTTATTTTGCCTGGAACCGGATCGGCTGGTCGCATTGGCGCTCTCTGTTGGAATCAAAATGATTCGCTGGATCAGGATGATTTGGGAAAAAAACTTGCTGAGTCTTTAGGACAACGCGTCGCGCAGACTGCCCTTCGTCAATAAAAAAGTGTTCCCCGCAAAAAACTCAAAAAGCGGCGATTGTTTCTGTTCTCAAAACTTGGATTGACGAACTGAATCTGAATTCGTGATCGCGTTCTGTTATATTTCTATTTATCGGTTGCCAACCGTTGCAGAACAAACAAAACTGGAACGGACCTCTCGTCCGCTTCCGGTCGAAAAAACGGCCTTATTTTAGTTGCATAAATCAAAATGTGTGCGAAAATAAAATGTTGCGCAACAATTTCCTTGCTCAATGGTTGTTCAACCTTTTTGTGTGAATGCGAATTCTTATTCGATATTCTTTCGAAATTGATAAGGGGTCAATCCTTTTTCGCGTCGAAAAAACTGAACAAAATATCGTTCAGACTGGAAGCCCGACAGCTCGGCTATTTTTCTGATTGACATTTGTGTATTTCTGAGCAAAGATTCTGCGTGACGAAGTTTAACCAGAATAATCTCGCGTTCTGGAGTATGCCCAAGCGTTTTTTTAAACCAGCGTTCCAAGGTTTTATTGGAAAGTTGTACTTCTTCCAGAACATCACAAACACGAATTCCCTGAGTCGCATATTTTCTGATAAATCGAATGGCGTCAATAATATCGGCATTGTCAATCATCAATGTTTCCGTTGATTGTCTCACGATTATTCCTTTGGGTTCAATCGTTCGCCTTTCAAAAAGAGAGAGATCGTTAAAATTGATTTTGTGATCCAACATTCGAGCCGCTTCATATCCAACCTGAAACGCATTGGGATCAATGCTTGAAAGAGAGGGCGAAACAATATTGCATAAATGATCGTCATTGTTAATCCCGAGAATAGCAATTTCGTCCGGAATATTGATTTGTTCTTGAATACAATAATTCAACAAATGAACCGCTTGATGATCATTTGCCGCAAGGATTGCGATCGGCTTGGGAAGCGAATGAAGCCAGCATATTAATTGTTTTTCATAATAATCGTTCCATTGAGGTTCGGGACACATATCGTCTTTGATGAGGCTCGGTTCAAATGTATGAATCGTTAAATCAAGTTGCTTTCCTTCTTCCAAAACAACTTGTTTACGCGTTTGAATCCATTCCGTTTTACCAAACGAAAAAAAACCGAAATGTTGAAAGCCAAGACTGATAAAATATTCATAGAATTTTTTTGCAATGAGCAGATCTTCGCATTTGATCGCATTTTTAAAATCCCAAAGAAGATCAACATAAGGACAGTCGCATTGCTGAATAAGTCGAAACGTTTTGGAATTGGAAACGCGAGAAATGATGCCGTCCCCTTTCCAGTTTTTCAAAAGAAGGGGCGGCGATTCTTCGATTCCTCGCAGTTCGACAAGGAACCACCAATTATTTTTTTCGCGCGCAAATTGCGAAATTCCATGAAGAATCTCACGCCCATAACTGGTTGATGACTCAATAATAAGCAAAATGCGTTTGGTATCCAGTTTCATGTTTCTGGTTCTTACGATTAAGCAACAAGGAAGTCCTGAAAAACTGTTTTCGCAATAAACTCTAATAAGGAAGCTCCGCAAAAACAGTTCAAGCGGACGAGACGCGCATTCCCTGTAATTTTGGGGGGAACTTCCTAAAATTCATTAAAACGGGAAGAAAATCAACAATGATTCAACGTCGCGAAAATGGTCGCTGGAAACGCTGAAATGGCAAAACCTTTGCAATCCTTTTCATTCTTTCCCGTCGGTTAATATTGCGTTGGAAATTTTATAAAGGCCGCCTTTCCAACCATATAATTTAAATCTCGGCGATTTTTCAAGCTCCGACAAAATCGATTCTTCAAGCGTAATCGGTCCGATTTGTTCCTGATCGACAAAAGCGGTTATCGTTCGTCCAGACCGCTGAAGTTTCAAATGCCAGCTTTTTCCCGGTTCCCATCGAACCGTTGTAACGTCAGAAAGAGCAATGGGGAATGGATCTTCTCCGTAAGCGACCAATCGCCCTCCTTGCGGCGAAAACTCCAAGGCGATTCCATGCCGAAACAGAGGTTGATCCGACGGAGCAAGACCGATAAATCCGTAAGACAATTCTCCTTCGCTATAGAAATCAAATTCCAGAGAACAGTCGTTCCCCAATGCGTATTCGATCGTTGGAACGGTTTCGTGATACGGCTCGGTTCGAACTGCTCCGTAACGCAATTCATTCGATCGCGGAAAAGATAATTCCTTACATTCGTCATTTAACGCCGATAAATTTAACGCCGATAAAGGAAGCAAAGCGCGGCAGGCGACCAAATAATTTTTGCCGTTCGTAACGCTCCATTGACAGGAAGTTGCCCATAATTCGTCGTTGATAACAGAAACAGCCCAGGCATCCGCTGTACATCCGCCATCGATCAACGGGTTTGTTCCGTCATTAAACCCCAGCGAACCGGGGACAACGCGCCACGCTTCCGGATTGTCCGCATCGGCAAGATCAAATTCGTAAAGTCGTTGAACTCCGTTGGGATCGTTTAACCAGGGAATCTGCCAAGTCGAATAATAACCTTTGCTTCCATACTGAAAACCGCCGCCCCCTTCTTCCTGATTTTTGACGACGATCGTTCCCTGATTGATTTGTTCATGCGAAACAGGAACGTCCAAAGTCGGAAGAATGATGACGCGAATATCCATATCTTGCGCCCCATGATTCCAAACGAAAACATAATCATTGGTCGCTTGTCTTGTATAAATTCTTATGCAGTTGGCTCTTCCGCCTGTTTTATTGTCGTCTGGTTCCCGGGGATAGTCGAGTAACAGCGGCGTCGGTTTTCCCCAAGGCCCCTCAAAACTATCGGTCGTTGATCGAATCAACCAGGCGTCGATCCTTTTCCAATCTTGAAAACCGTTTGTTCCGTCGCAGGTTGTATAAACCAGACAGGGGGTTCCTTTTAAGTCGCGAAAAACAAACGGGTCGCCAGAATATGTTTTGTCTTTCATCAGATCGACGACAAGCCCGATCTCTTCCCAACTTTTGGCGCCTGGTCGTTTGCGATAACCATAAATACGCGAAAAAGAACCGCCGCGACCGCCTCCGTATTGTTCATCGACGGAATAGTAAGCCGTAAACTGATAAAGTGTTCCGTCCTCATCATTGATAATCGACGAATTATTTTGCGGAGCGCAAAGAGGGTCAAATTTCTTTTGTGTGCCAACTGCTATTATTTCCGGCGCTTCCCAGGGAATCAGGCAAACCGGCCCGTTTGTCCTTGCGTCGCGGATCGGATTTCTCATTTCTGTAAGTTTATATCGCCCTTGAAGTTGAATGCCCGCAACGATCCCGCTTTGAAGCGGCGCCGTTGAAACAATTTCAACGCTGACGCGATCGCCGGGTTCCAATGAAACAGGTTGGATTGCTTCCCGATATTCCAATGCAACATCCAGCGGGGGAAATGTTTCCGAATGCGTAAAGGGACGCGTTTGATAAACAAGAGGATAAGAAAAAACGGGGATCGAAACTCGCGCCGGCAAAAGTTCATCGTTCAACTTAAGTCCAACAACGACAGGTTCTTGACGCGGAGGGAGTCCATTGGCCAAACGAAGATAAAAACCGCTGAGAACGTCTCCTTCAACCGCCTCATATTCAAAAACGGGTTGACCGTTCCGTACTTCTTTCGCGGGAATTTGATTCTCTAAGTCGCTTGCTGTCAACGCTGTAGAAAAAACGCAAATCATTCCGGTCAAAAACAGACAAGACAATTCTTTGTTTATGATCATAAAAGCTCCATTTTCTGGTTACTCTTTTTTCAATATAAAAACATAAAAACGCTCGAAATTCTTACAAAAACGGTCAAGAACGTCAGTTCTCTGAGTTTTTCAGGAATTTTACCATAAATATATATAAATCGCAACATAAAACAAAACAAAAATGCTCCACAAAAAGCCGACTCGTTGATAAAACGGACGTTTGGGTTCATCGGCGGGAAGTCGAAGCTTGTCCAACGAAAAAGTCAGAGGACGAACTTCTTCGACCGGATTCGGACGACTGAAAAAGCTGACAACAATCATCAGTATCACACAAAGAACTTGCGTCATTGCTCCGGTTATAAAGGGATTTCTCAAGCTGTAACGTCTTATCGTTTCGTCTTCAAATAAGCCCGGAACAAGATTGTTGGCAACAAAAAGACCAAGAGGAATTCCTGCTGTCAAAACCGTCAAAGCCGCTGTCGATGTTGCTCGTTTCCAAAGAACTCCGATCAAGAAAACCGTTGCAAGCGGAACTGTTATGTAAGACGCCAACGTTTGAAAATAAATGAAGATTCCCCCGCTTAAATAACCTATCATCGGCGAATAAAGAATACTGAAAATCATTAATATGAACGTTGCAATGGTTCCAACCCAAACAAGCTGCTTTTCCGTGGCGTTGCGATTGATCCAACTTTTGTAAACATTGAGCGTAAACAAAGTCGAAATCGAGTTCAAAAAAGCGGCAATCGTCGACATGACCGAAGCCAGAATTCCAATAAGAATAAAGCCTTGCAATCCAATGGGAACCAATTGACGAATCATGATCGGCAGAACATTATCAACCGGTTGATCGCCCAAATTGAACGACGGGTCAACAACGGCAATCGCCCTGCAAAAAAGACCTGGAAAAATTTCGACAAACGGTCTTAAGACAACAAAAAATCCGGCAACAATCAAACCGATTCGCGCATCCCATTCTCTTTTCGCGCCGAAACAGCCCTGAACCAGAGCCTGATTGGCACACGAATAATACAGATGAATCCCCAATATCGTCAAAGGAACCGCATGCCAGGGAATCTCGGGATAATCCATCGGACGCATCATATGAAAACCGCAAGGCGCCGACGCTATTACATCCGACCATCCGTTTGGAAGTTTCTGATACGCTAAATAAAGAAGATAAAAACCTGAAAGAAAAATCAACGCAAATTGAAAAACTGCCGCATACGCTGCCGAACTCATGCCCCCATACATCGTATAAAGTCCTGCAACAACGCCTATTAATATTACGCCTGTCCAGATGTTCAATCCAAAAACGACTTCCAGCAGTTTGGCCCCTCCGTAAAACACAACCGCCAAATTCATAAAAACATAACTCAAAAGAAGAATTACCGTAAACACATTTTGACAGACCGAATTGAAACGACGTCCCAAATACTCCGGCATCGTTACAATACCGTTTCTTAAATAGACTGGAAGAAAGACGAAAATCAACATCGAATAGACGATAAAAACAATAAAATACCAATTCAAAAGCGGAAGTCCGATTTTATACGCCATTCCGTTTTGACCGACAAGTTGTTCCGTATTCATTCCGGTTGCAACAAATGCCGCTGCGATGACCCACCAAGGCAAGGAAGCCTTCGCAACAAAGAAACTTCCGCTATCCTGACGTTTTCCTCGGCCTTTTACAAAACCGACGATCAGAAGAATGGCAAAATAAATGAAAAGCGTTGTTAAATCGATAATATTGATTTCGCTCATTTTTTACTCTTCTTTCCTAATTCTAATATTGAGCGGAAATTGCCTCAATTGAATGTTTGTTAGTTTGCCTGTTATTGATTTATGCTATACTATTTTTCGGAATTATTCAAACGACAACTCATAAAAGATTGTATCCCCAAGCGGAAAGTTAAAGCCTTTGTCGGTTTGTTGAGGAATGATTTTTTCTGTTCGACGACCGAGCGAATCAAGTTTCCAGACGCAACAGGTTGAACGATCTGATTGAATCATTAACGTTCCGCGAATATCTTCATACAGAATCGGTTCTTTTCCAAGACTGGTCAAGGTTGTTCCGTCCCAGGTCATACCGGAATTATAACAACGTCCCATTGCGTAAACCAAAACAGACGAAGACGTTTTAAGGGGTTGACCATCAAGAGCCAGAACAGCAACCGCAGCTCGATCATTGGGCGATTGAATTTGAAACGAATCTGTTTTATGTAACTCATTACATTTTCCGGCAAAAACCGAAAATCGGGAACTGTTCGCGCTGAAAAAACCTTTTTCGACGTCATAAATCAATTGCCCTGTATCGGATACCGCTCGTTCCGCTGTCCAGCCCTGATCTTGGGTCAGCAAACCGAAATGCCGCATCGCTCGGGTCAAAACGAGATCATAATTCCCTGATGAGAAAGAGCTGTTGAGAATCGCTGCTCTTTGTCCGAATTCCAGCGTTTGTTCCCCAATCTTTTCGCTTACGACATTCTGATCCCGATAAAGAGCAAGCCATTCGTCATATGTTTTTCTTTGACGAAATGCGTTGGAATAAGGATTTTTTTTCTCTATAAGCAGATGACTGGCCGATCGATAATCGCCGCTGGTTGTATTCTGCGACGGAATAACCAAATCGGCGTTCCCCTTATAAACGTTGTCAATAAATCGATAAGCGAACCGCGAAACAAACGGCGTTATCATCGGTATTTGCCAGAAATGTTCATCTTGAGCAAGAAGATCATCCGGCGTTAAGACCAATTCAACTTGATTACGAGCCTTGTCGATCAATCCAAGTCGAAAGACCGCCGCAGCCATTCCAAAAGCTCCGTAAATCGCTGGATCAACATTAACATTGAAAAAACTGGTAAACGATTTCGTTTTAAAAAAATTCTCCGCATAGCCATCAAAAGTATATATGAAAACGCACAGACCGTCCCAATCCTGAAACGATCCATAACAGGCCATTTGATAAAGCGTGTCCGTCCGAAACTCTGTGGGCGAAGTTGCATTCCATTCTGTAACAATCAACGGTTTGTCGACCACGGAAGCTCGCGAAACAATGCCAACCGAATGAAGCGCATGATCGTTCTTCTGGGATCTTTTATCAAGTCCTTCTTTCGGAAAAAGAGATCGGGGATCAATCGACGCCATTTCATCCCGATGAAATCGGGTCGGAATTGTATAATCGCCGATCGGATGATTCCAATAAGCGTTCTTTTCCATTACATCGCCGAACGAATTCAAATAAGTATCGACTGGCCCTGAAGGATAATTTGAACAATTTATCGCCGATTTAAAACCAAGAGCTCGCGTCTTCTGATAAAATTGCGAAAAAACGTTCTGTTCGATTTCAATCAGAAACGCGGTAAAATCGGCATGACGCGGCGGAGAATCAAGTTCCGTAAACGAAGCGTCCTGCTCAATCGTCGGTTCAACCCAACATCCCATTGTCGGCGAAGCAACGGAACCCTTGTCAAAATCTTCGTCCTCTCGAAGAGCCGAAACGCCCGCTTCATTGGTCCAGGCCGCTTTCAGGTTCTCCCGAGATTCATATTTCGTTTTGAGCCATTCATTAAATCGACGATTGAGTTCCTGCGTAAAAGGATTATCGACATTCGGACTGTTTAACCAAAGGACGCTGCTTTCATTAACATACTGAACAACTGCGATTACGGGATCGTCGGCATAACGCATTTTTGTGTAGGGATTCTCATGATCAAGTAAGGCAAGCGAAAATTGGGTTTCCAGTTCCGCAATTCGATCAACAAAAAAACGCATTCCGCGCAATGTTCCTGTTTGACCTGCTTTTGCTTCTTCTTCTGAAAAACCGTCTCCCGTCGAAATAACCCGCCCGGCGTTTGTGTCCAAATGAATATAAATGCCGTTTTCTTTGCAGCAATAAACAAGATAATCAAGGCGATCCAGCATTTCTGAATTAAAGCAATTTGTTTTTGCCCCTTCTTTAATTCCGGAATAATCGACAACCCCGGAATAAGTACAGTCAATTGCATGAAGTCGAACGAAATTAACTCCGTTTGACGCCAATTCTCGAACAATCGCTTCGGCAACCTCTTTTTCCGGAGTCGCTGCCCCGAAACCGAGAACGACTCCGAAAAATTTGATCGGCGTTCCATCTTCAAAAATAAAACGTTCCCCGTCAACCAAAACATGCCCATGACGCCCTGCCGGTTTTTCGTTAAGCCACGAAAAATCAAGAACGCCCGTTTTCGCCTCGCCCGGTTCAGGAATATATTCACGCATTGCCCGGTCCGCTGCAAATCCCAATGAAAATAATCGAAAGAAAACGATTCCCAAAAGAAGCGTTGACAAAACGACTTTTTGGCTCTTTTGTATTGTTGGTTTCAATGATTGGTTTCCTTCCGTTGTCGTCGAAATAACATCTGAATAATCAGACAATCGGTTGTTAATGTTTAAGTTGCAGGAAAGTCGTTTCATAACCAAAACGTTCTGTAAAAGGGGAGGGCAGTCTGTTTTCTGTCGTTTTTCAATTTGTATTGAAAATTGCATTGAAAATTTCGCAAGTTTCAATGGTTCAACATATTTCTGCTCTTTCCCCGATTTTTGTAATGATATTGGAAATTTTCGCGCTGCGCCGCGGCGCAAAAATACTTTTTTTCCGACGGATAATGTTCTATTTTGTGTCGCGAAAAGAAAAACCGGCGAAAGTACAGTTGAAAAGAACGGCAACGGTTGCCTTAACGACACAATTGACGTTTTTTCGGGATTAATGACTTTTTTATTGCGTTAAATCGAACTTCAATGGTTCCATTCCTTTGGTTACTGTTGCCGTTAAACCGGATGAAGCCGGATCGGCATATTGTAAAGGAAGATGATTGATGATTTGCGTATTCAACATCGAATCTCCTGTATGTTCAATTTTGACGACAGAAACAGTATACTCTCCCGGCGAACAACCGGTTTCATTGCCGCATGACAACACAAAATGACCTTCGGCATCTGTTGTTGCGCCTGCTGACAAACGCCCATCAACTTCCTTGGGCGTCAAACAAACGGAGACTCCTTCGACCGGCTCCCCGTTGAGAGTTAAATGGCCTTCAACGGGAACCAACACGATTTTTTGCGGACCGCAACCGGCTATATTCAACGCAAGTCCAACAATAGCCGCAATATAAATAAACAGTAAATGCTTTTTCATCGACTCTCCTTCAATATAACAAGACTTAAATTCCTAAAACTCAGGAACATTAAAACTGATTTCTTCTCTCTGCAACAATGAATGACAACATTACATAATATCGTTGAATTAACTTTCAACTTTCAAGATGAACTTCTATTTTAGATCAAAAACGAGAGGTTCCATCGATTCTTGGACTTCTGCCGTCAGACCGGACTGCAAAGGCATGACATAGTTCCCCAGCAATTCTTCGCCATCAACAGTCTTTGAAAAACTGACTCGATACGCCCCCTCGGGACAACCGTTTTTATTTCCCGTTTTTAAGACAAATTTGCCGGAAGCGTCTGTTACGACTTTACTTTCATCTTCCGGCGTATCCGGGCCAACTTCAATCGGAAGAAACCAGACTGTTACGCCCTCAAGCGGTTCGCCATTCATTAATACGGTTCCTTCAACAGGGACATATTTCCCGCTTTTCATTTTCTGGAAACCTTCGTTGCAACCTGATATTAGAATGCAACTTAACATCAAAAAACAAATAGCCGGCAGAACACAAAACATTTTCATTATATTCATTCGTTTATTCTTTCCGATCTGTATGTCCAATCATTATGGAACATGCCCCTGTATTGACATTCCTCCATAAGATTTAACTCAAAGAGCAACGTTCCTGTTATTCTTTACTCTCGCGAAAACGCCAAACTCCAGAAAAGAAATGGGTTATAAAAGGAAAATTTCTCTATGAAATCAAGAAAGCTGATTGCCCTGTTTATTTCTTTTCTGTTTCTGTGCGCTTCAGCGAGTGAGAAACAAAACATTTGTTGACAATTTGAGTCTTTACAACACAAACGTTACCAATGAAATCACAAATTACGGAACGGAAACACTTTGACGATCGCGACGGTCGCCAAGATATTGATAGACTTTCATATCAATGGTTTCGGAGAAGAAACGAACGGAACCATCGCCAAGCAGGAAGTTTGCGCCGCCTGAATGATAAGATTTGAATCCGTAAGCTGCCCCCCAGCTGAAACGACTTTCGCAACCCTGATCATGATTTCCTGACGAACCGCCGTAAGCCGTTTGATTACAGCTTTTATGGTTGATCGGGATCGATGTGTACATAAAACCGTCCGGATCGTTCATAACCCAACCGGACCAAGCGAATCCTGTACATTCTGGACGCATTTCGCCAAAGAAAATCGTTGAGGAAAG
Source organism: Planctomycetia bacterium (assembly GCA_030527205.1). Classification (GTDB taxonomy): domain Bacteria; phylum Planctomycetota; class Planctomycetia; order Pirellulales; family Thermoguttaceae; genus JAUNBG01. Next base: position 58,411 of record JAUNBG010000004.1, on the reverse strand, counting down.
ACCGTCCAAAATTTCTCCAAAGTCAAATTGAACACATTGTATTCCAAAGGGGCCTGCAGGTTGTTCCAATAAATCGGTATACTCCGATGTATAACTATTATACCAGGTCACCGATGAAGGACAATCCGGTTGCGCAAGACCTGCCCAACGGGTTGGGCCTGCCGAGGCCGCGTAATTCGAGGCATAATAGTCCGGCCAGTCGCCTCCTATCGATTGTCTTCCATTGGCAAAGCCGTCGGACGGACACGTAAAAGTCGAAATGCGATTTTGAGCGATCCATTTCCCTTCAGAATCTTTTGCCGTATTTGTGCCGGACATTTCATAACCGGTCGAGGTTGTCCATTTATCCGGGTCTTCCGCCGCTGAAATAAATTTCTGTGACAAAATATCAAAAAATGCGTTTTGTTCGATAAAAGGCAAAAGGCGAACATGAGCGCTTCCATATTCAAACGTCATTCCCATTCGCATTTGTGCCGGAGGAAGCATTTCATAAGTATCGTTATAGTTATGCAATCCTAAACCGATTTGCTTCAAATTGTTTGTGCACTGCATTCGACGCGCCGCTTCTCGCGCCGCCTGAACTGCCGGAAGAAGAAGCCCGATCAAAATTCCGATAATAGCAATAACGACAAGCAGTTCAACAAGAGTAAATCCTTTAATTGACGTTTTTCTCATTTATAATTCTCCCTTGAAAGGTTATTTGGTTTGATTTATAACGAAGCCGTTTTGCCATCGTTCATACAACAAAGAATACGAAAGACTTCTGGAGCCATTGTCTCGGAAGCAAAGAAAACGCTTCCGTCTCCGCGGACTACATTACAACCTCCTGGATGACGTGAGTCCAAAACCGTATTTAATGTATAGGAATTTCCACACATTTCCCCGTTCGGGCCTTGCCCGCTTGCATTGGTCGGATGACAACCTTTATAATTGGGCCCCCAATGAACAACCGTCAATCCGGAACCATATAAATGCGGATTCGCCGCGCCTGCTCGAAGTTCTGCAAACTTTTCGCCCATACTGTAGCCAGCCCAGGCTCCTTCATAGTTCGCTGAATAAGGACAGCCATATGTATTCACTCCTGACTGCTCGCCGATTAATATCGTATTGGAGGTTCCGTCGCTCAACGCGCTGAAATTCCGTGAATCGTTATAAGTCAAGACGCCATTTCCTGCTGCTATGCCGAGATCACATTTAAAAATCATTGATTCTCGACCGGCCGGGTCGGGGGATGCTCCTGCTACTCCCGTATAATTCGCTACTTGCGTTTGAATCATGTCGAAAAAGTTGCCCGATTGCCCGTCCTTCAATATTTTCTTCCAATAGGCGCTCGGACAAACATAGATGTCGAGAACCATATTGCGAAGATATTCATTGTTTTGAATCCCTTGCCCTGTAAAATATTTGGAACAACCGACCCAACCGTCGAGACGAAGTTGATCCAAAATGACCGCTTGTTCCACAAACGGAAGAATCGTTAATCGCCAATTTCGACCGGAGAGCGTTCCAAAGGCGCCCCAATCTCCTTTGACGGCTCCGATCGGAAAGGCTTTGTTGACATCATGATAATTATGAAGTCCCAAACCCATTTGTTTCAGATTGTTTGTACATTGCATGCGCCGGGCTGCTTCTCGTGCCGCTTGAACTGCCGGCAAAAGAAGCCCGATAAGAATCCCGATGATCGCGATAACGACCAAAAGTTCAACGAGAGTAAAACCCAGTTTACCCCCCCCCCCCCAACTTAACATTGTAGCTTTTCATAAAAACTCCTTTAAAGTTCTTGGTTGAGTCACTTTATTAATATGACCACATATATAAACGAACATAATTCATCCAGATTGAATTTCATAAAACAGAATCAATGAAAAATGTTCATAACAACTTTGTTGAAATCGCAACCGTTTGTAACCGGAACGACTTCAACAAAAAACACACGATTATATCTAAATGATAAATATTCTAAAAACGCGTTCTGTTTTTACCGGGAAATGAAATCGGAAAAATCTGTATAAAGATTGAGACCAAACCAGCGACGACTTCCTTCGCCAAGCGAACGAACGCCGATTATTTGCGATGAGTCTTTTGTAACCAGTTCTTTAGGAACGGTTAATATAAAGACGCCGAACTTGTCCGGACCGATTTCGCGAAGAACATTCAACCGGAGTTCCGATTTTTCGTCCGCGCTTTTCCAAACGGGCTCTTGATCTTCCGGCAAGTCAAATTGGAGCAAATCCTGATTATTGAACGTCATCGTAAAACCAGCCGTTTTGGGTTCGGTTGCAAATCCCAAAGCTCCGGCAAAAATAAAGGTTACCTTGTCCGCTTCATTCTCTTTCGAGACCATTGCCGTTTTCCAGGAAAGCTCGTTGCTTCCTGTTTGACGACAAATCCAGTTCGGAATATTATCATCGCGATAACTATGCCAGGCTCCTGTTTCCGCGAACTTTTCAAGCCGTTGAATTCCCAAAATCATTCCTTCCGGAACAACAACTTTCGGGACAATCATCGAAGCGTCCCAAAAGACTTTCGCTTTGGTATCGGACGAAACTTCATCAATCATTTTGGCCAAAAGCCATTGATGAACAGGGATATCAATCGCATTGTCATGATTAAGACCGCTCACAATCATTTTACCCTTATCAATTCCGACCTCAAAAAGAGTCGCCGCATCACGAACTCGAACCAGACTGGTCAAAGCGCGAATGAAAACGTCTGGACGCTCTTGAGCTTTTTCAAGATCAAATTTTACAGAGCCATCCAACAATTGAACCCATTGAATGTCGCACCAGGATTCATCAACCATTGAATCGGTTACCGGATTCGGATAGACAAAAGTTCCAATATGATTATTCTGTTCATTATCTCCTGCCTTCCACCAAGTTTGCTGATATTGCATCGTTAAACTGGAAAGAAATTGTTGCGCTCCAAAATGAAGCAGACCGGCGCCATTTTGAACCGCCTTGAGTATTTCGGGAGTCGCCCAGGTTACGGCATAAACGGCCTCGCTTGGAAAATCATTGCAATCGAGCGGCAACGGCTGAACATTCCAGTTCTTCGGGAAAATATTGACAAGAGATTCTTCCACATAAATCGGAACTTCCGATTTCGGAGCAATTTCTTTCGGATAAAGCCAGGTTGACCAATAATTTAGATAAACCGACTCATCTTCTTGATTCGTAAAGACCAGACGAAGCTGCAAATGTTTGGGTTCAGAAACATCGGGACAAGTCCATTGAACTTGTTGAATACTTTTTAATGTTCCTTCGTCAATGTCGGACGTTTCAAAACTTCCTTCGGCTTCGGGAAGAGTATTCCCTTTTTCGATAATGGCCCATGACAAAGTTCCCGCAAACGTTTTTCCTGAAAAATTTGAGATAAGCGCTTCAATATCAAGGGTTTCACCGCTTTGATAACTGGTTTTCAATCCCTTTTGCAGCAAAACGACATGACCGTTAAACAAATGAACCTCTTCCGGTTTAATCGATTTTGGACGGAAAAACAGGTCAACCAGACCGTTCGAAGTTGTCCAATAATCCTGTATGAGCCACCAATGATAACCGGAAAGTTCTTCGTTCAAACGAACTCCTTCGACATTATATTTATGCAGAAGCAGATAAAGTTTTTCCGAAGCGCAAGCCCAGTCTTCGACTTCATCCATAAGACCAAGTTTTTCGAGCTTTGCTTTTCCGTCAACCATCCAGAACGGTTTGTAATTACATTGAAAGAGATCGATCTGATCTGGACGGGAAAATGTAATAAAATTCCCCGCTTCATGAGAAATGGCCGGCTTTTGGAGTTTCCCTGTCTTGAATTTGTCGCGATTTGTTATCGGGTTCGACCATTCATCAAAAAGAAGCATATTCATCGCCAATGTATCTCGTTCGCCGCGTTTTTCTATTTCTCCTTTCCAATCGCCGTCAATATCGCAAAAGTATCGATCTGGGTCAAGTCGATGGGCAATTTCCTGAAATTGATAACGCAAAGGCATTTTGAGCCAGCGATCATAACCGAGCATACTTAATTCATTGCCGCCGACCCAAACGAAAATGCAAGGATGATTTCGATATTCCTTAATAACGGCTGCCCAACGCTTGCGAAGCGTTTCATTCGCCGGCTCGGGATCGGTTCCTTCTGGAACTTTCGACAACCAAAGATTTCCTTCTCCGGGAAGCTGCTGAGGATATCCCAAAAGCATTTCTGCATTCGGAAGCATTCCCAATTCATCGCAAACATCATAATATTCATGAGGAAGTACGCAACTGTGATGTCGAACATGATTGAAACCGAACTGCTTAATGAGCTGCATTCGTTTCACATACATTTCGCGATCGGTTGGCATCGAGAATTCATACGGATAAATATGATCATCGCCATAACCGGATAAAAACAGTCGTTTGCCATTTAAAAGAATTTTCGAACCGTCAAAACGAATTTCGCGCATTCCATAAGTCGATTCCAAAACATCCAGAATTGTATCGCCATTCATGAGCGAAAGTCGAACTTGATAAAGATAAGGCGAATCCGGCGACCAAAGTTGAGCGTTCGGAATTTTCGCGGCAATCGACGCATCAAACGTTTCGGCGGCTAAATCGTCGACCTGAATGGACTCCGTTTTGCTCGCAACACATTTTCGATCTTTGTCAAAAATTTCAAGTTTCAGCGAATCACACGATTTTTTCTTTAACTCGTTCAATATCGTTGTTTCGACTTTACAAACCGATTGAGCAATATCGGATCGCAAATAAAACGAATCCAGACGGGTTTTCGGACGCGATTCCAGAAAAACGTGTCCCCAAATTCCTCCCCATTCGATTTCCAGATAATCGTTTAAAGAAGCAGCGCCCAACAACGGATCTATTTCCCAACGTTGTTTCGAATCGACAAGAATGGCAATATGAGCTTCTTCGCCCGGTTGAACAAGAGAAGAAACGTCCCATTCATGTTTTCCTATGCAACCGATTGCCTCTTCGCCGACTGAAATGCCGTTAATCCAAACTTTGGCGTAACGCGAAACTCCGGTTATCACAAAATAAAGGGATTCCTCCGAATTCCAGTCTTTCGGAATGGAAACGGTTCGTTTATACCAAGCCTTACCGACGGCATTATGATGAACTTTGTCGTTCGGCGTTCCATAACCCTGATTATCCCAAATGCCTGGAACTTTGATCGTTCCATTGGCTTCCGGAGCATATCCTTCCAATGGCATTGGCGGAAGCTCTTTATCGACTTCAAACCAGGCTTCCGATTCGCCAACTTGACCCGGATCGGTCGCAAAAGACCAGGTCCCGTCAAGGTTTAAACTGTTTCGATTTGGCGCTTTTTCAACCGCTAATAAGAAAGAATGCGTTGCCCAAAAAGAAAATAAGCACAAAAATATCAAAACTTTTGTTTTGCGTTTCATAAAATATTCCTTATGTAAATGTTATCTTATTCTGAAGATAAATGATCTTCAACTGATTTTTCTTTTTTCATTTGCAAATCGAGTCCGCCTTGACGGATTTTTTAATACCCAAAACTGTTGTTTCTAACTGTTTGAGTATTAAAAGACAAAATCAGATATGAATCCATTGACGTTCGTTAAACGAACGTTCTATTGCGTCAAGAATCTGCTGACATTTAACGCCATCGACAAAAGACGGAGCATATTCCGTATCTTGAGCAATAGCAGAGACAAAATGAGCAATTTCGAGAACAAAAGTATCCGCATATCCGATTCCGTGACCCTGCGGCCAAGGTCCGCCGCCATAAGGATGAAAATCAGCCGTCGCGTTGATTTTTGCAAACCCTTGAACTTCGGGACTTAAGCTTCGATCGCAAAATTGAAGATAATTTTGATCTTCAAAATCCCAATAAAGGGACCCCAACGAACCATTGATTTCAATACAGTTATGATTCTTTCGACCGCCGGCAAATCGGGTTGCCTCAAAACAGCCTGTCGCTCCATTGTCATATTCGCAAAGAACTTGCGCAACGTCATCAACCGTCACATCGTCCATTGGACTGCTCGGATCGGAAGAAACGGGGCGTTTTTTAACCAATGTTTTTAATTGAGAAACTAATGAAACGATTTCGCCTCCCGTCATAAATCTCGACATATCAATCGAATGAGAACAAATGTCGCCGAGCGATCCGGAACCGCAAAGTTCTTTTTTAAGTCGCCAAACCATCGGCGCCGTCGGATCGACCATCCAATCCTGAGCATATCGGGCATGAACATGATATATTTGTCCCAAACGTCCATCGGCAATCAATTTTTTTGCCAATGCGGTTGCCGGAGTAAATCGATAGGAAAAGCCGCACGCATGTTTGATCTTTTTATCTTGAACTGCGGCCAGCATTTCCAAGGCATCAGAATAAGAATTGGCCAACGGTTTTTCACAAAGAATATGTTTCCCGTTTTCAGCCGCTTCGAGAACCATTTCTTTATGAAGAAAACCAGGAGTTGCGACACTGATTAAATCGATATCGTCCCGGGCAACAAGTTTTTTCCAATCCGTTTCTATTTCCTTCCAACCATATCGTTCAGCAAACAGGCGAAGGTTTTCTTCGGAATCTTTGGCGCAAACGCATTTCATTTCAATCTTTGCCGGAAGGTCATACCACATTCCGGCGTTTCGATACGCATTGGAATGCGCAACTCCCATAAATTGATGACCGATCAAACCAATTCGAATAACAGGTTTTGTCATGATTGAACCTTTCTATAAGCGGCAGCGAATTTTTGTGCGATTACTTCAATTTCATCGTCCGTTGAGTTAATATTAATGCCGAACCCCGCGCCAAGACCGCCGTCAACAACTCCGACGCTGATATTCATTGAGCGAAGCAAAAGATCATCCGTTTTCGGATAGGCTCCAAACCCATGCGGTTGACCAACAGAAGCCAAATGCGCGCCGACATGCTCCATATTCGAATAAACATGCCAACCGCTGCGAGCAATGGGTCCTGTTCCCAGTTCCGCGCCGATCTCTTTCGCCATTTCGGCAGAATCGAAAATGACCGTTAATAAAGTCCCGCATTCTCCTTTTTCATCGTTAATCGTTCGGAAACGAATTCCCGGCAACTCCGCAAGTTTCGATTTGAGCTTTCCTTTCAACTCACGCAATCGAGTCAAAAGAGCGGGAAGCTTCCGAAACTGAGCCAAAGCTCCTGCGCCTGTTAACTCGTTCATACGGAAATTAAGTCCGAGAATCAAACGATTTCCGACTTCAACGCCGGTTCGATTGGGCAAATGGCCTTGATCATGAAAACCAAACGCTTTTTCATAAAGGTCTTTCTGATTCGTTGCGACAAGTCCCCCGTCGCCAGAAGTTATTGTCTTAAAGAAGTTTAAGGAAAATGCTCCCATATCGCCCAAGGTCCCGACATTTTGACCTTTCCAGGACGCCCCAAACGCTTGACAAGCATCTTCGAGGATCGGAATTCCATATTGTTGGGAAATATCAAGAATAGCGTCCATTTGACAAGGATTTCCGAGCATATGAACAGGCATAATCGCTTTGGTTTTCGGCGTTATTTTTTTACGAATTTCGTCGGGATCAATGGTCAAACTGTCATTGATTTCGGTTAAAACAGGAACGCCTCCGGCAAAAATGATTGAAGTATAACTTGCGACGAAAGTATACGCGGGAACAATGACTTCGTCGCCAGGCTTAATTCCCAGGGCTAACAAAGAAACCAAAAGGGAAGCCGTTCCCGATGTTGTTGCTAAAGCATGCTGACATTGAAACGCTTGAGCAAACTCTTGTTCGAGTTTGTAAACTTTCTGTTTGAAATTGGGATTTTCAGGGTCGCCATATCGAAACCAGTATTTTGATTCAACGGCGTCCAGGATTTCCTTTCTTTCTTCTTCAGCAATCCAATAAGCTCCAGGTCCAGGCATTTTTATTCTCCTTCTATTATTATTGATTTGGTCCTTGCTCAAGAGTTATTTTTGCAATTTCCAGGTTGAACTGACTTCGCGAACATTCGGAAGCGGATGTTCAATAAAAGTTCTTCCCCAACGAATCGAAGGCCGGAATGCTTCTGCATATTGACAGCCAACCTGAAATCCGCGATATGACGCAGGAACCTTAAGAAAACCGGACATATCGGTTCCGTAAATATCGATCATCCATTGATTCTGACTCTCATGTTTTGAGACCATTTCAACTTTTGTGTCAAACGTTGAGGTTATATCGACATAAATTTCCGGTTCAAACCCAACTCCTGCCGGCGTATCCATATAATAGACAAGCGGAATCTTTTCGGTCGGTTGACTTTTGGTCTTAATGAGAGGAATAGACGCCATATGAACGCAATTATCAACAATGGAAGAAGAAATCGAATGATCAGGATTGTAATCGTCCTTCCAATGACAAAAAACAACGTCGGAATCAGCAATTCGAAACGCTTCTATAAAAGCCAGTCGAGTTTCCCGATTGTCGAACAGAAATTCGTCGTCAAAATCAAGCCAGATCAATTTAGCGCCAATAACAGCAGCGCCTGCTTGAGCTTCTTTATGACGAATTTGTCGAATTTCCTCCATTGAATGATTGGATGATCCAATATTTCCGTTCGTTGCAATACAAAAAAAGACATTTGCCCCCATCTTTGCATAGAGAGCAGCTGTTCCTCCGGCATAACTTTCGATGTCATCCGGATGAGCGCCAACAAATAAGATATTCATATAATCTCACTCAAAAAATTTGTAAAAGTAAAAAATTTAAACGACTTGATCATATTGGAAGCTTGTATCGCCCGACGTTTTTTGTTTCAGTAATCGTCCGCTTTACAAACTTTCGAATATAAAACAGGGAAAGTTTCAATAAGTTTGAATGATCATATTCTGTATTTTCCCCGATTTTTCTTTTCGCGACACAGAATAGAACATTCTCCGTTAAAAAAAGGATTTTCGCGCAGCGACGCGGCGAACAGGATAAAAACTCCCAAAACGAGTGACGGTAACAAATCTTTTTCAAATGGAACTGCCTTTTTAAAGCGATTTAAATAACGACGAAATCGGAAGTTCCCCCAAAAACGTCTTTGCGTTTCCGTTGCGCAACATCGCTTCGCGAAATTTTCAATTTCATTACAAAAATCGGAGAAAAAGCAGTTATAAAGGAAGTTCTAAAAACCTGTTATTTGCAATAAACTCAATTCAGGAAGCGTCGCAAAAAATCAGTTCTTGCGAACGGGAGGTCCGCGTTTCCTTCGGTTTTGGGGAATTTCCTTAAAGAAAATCACAGCGCTGTTTGAAAATTTCCATTTTGTTATTATTTCAAAATAACATAAACATTTCAAACTTTCAAGGATTAGTTTTCGTCAAAATATGAAGAAATTTCGACCTTTTATCAAGAATATTTATCAAAGAGCCGGAATGGTTGACGAGATTTATTGCTTCTTCGTCCGTCTTCGTCGATCATTGCCGGGCTTGACCCCAATAATTCGGGATTTTATAATGCCGACGATTAGATTTTTTCGCTTCGTAACCGCATAACCTTTGGTAATGCGGCGACATAAATCGTCGTATCCGTTCTCAACGATTTTTTTTTGCGCGATCGAGTTCGAAAATCCTTTTAAAAAAGGATTTTCGCGCAGCGACGCGGCGAAGAGAATAAAAATTCCCAAAACGAACGACGGAAACGGATATTTATTAATGGAACCGCCGTTTTAAAGCGATTTAAGTTAATGACGAAATCGGAAGTTCCAAAAAGAAAAACATCTTTGCGTTTCCGCCGCGTCGCTGCGCGAAATTTCCAATATCATTACAAAAATTGGGGAAAACGCGTCTATTTAACTGCGACCGCTATTTTTTGAATTCGACGAAGTTCCCGTGAACGGGGACAAATCGTCTTTGTCTTTTCGAGCAGCGTCAACCCATTCGGCAAATAACGGTTTATTCATTTGAAATGGTCCATATTTTCAGGAATTCAAACAGTAAAACAAGTTTTTATGAATCTCTTGTCCCGACGAGATAAAAAAACTGGACGTTTACATTTGAACAAGGTTAGACCCAAAGCAGTTGAAAATTCGAGCTCTTGGGTTCATCAATCCGAAGCTCATTGCAAGGGGTTATTGCAAGGGGAAAGCCTGTCGGTCGTTTCCGTTTTCTCCTGTCGATCGTTTCCGCTTATTCGATCAGTCGTTTCCGCTTCTCCGGAATAAAAATTTTTCCAAAGTTTATATTCGATGCTGTCGCAAAGAGCGATCCAACTTGCTTCGATAACATTTTCGCTAACGCCGACGGTTCCCCAGGTTTCATCCTGATCTTTGCTTTCGATAATAACTCGAGTTGTTGCTGCGGTTGCAGCGTCGGAATTTAAAACGCGAACTTTGTAATCGATCAGCGACATTTCCATTAACTGGGGAAAAAGCGGATAAAGAGCTTTTCGTAATGCGGCGTCCAAGGCATTCACCGGCCCGTCTCCCTCGGCAACTTCATAACGAATAACGTCCTTAACGCGAAGTTTGACCGTTGCAATCGTTTCAAAAACGCCCTCGGCATTGGCGATAACACTGGTTTGATAATTCAAGCGTTCGAAATAAGGTCGATAAAGTCCCGCTGTTTTTTGAACCAATAAATTGAATGAACCTTCTGCGGCCTCATATTGATAACCCAAATTCTCTTTTCGGGCAACAACCTCCAGAATTTTGTTAAGAAGTTGATTGTCGTTCGAAATATTGAATTTTGACGTTCTTGCAATAATATTGGATTTTCCGGAAAGTTCGCTGATAAGAATGCGCCGTTCATTGCCGATTTGTTGCGGATTAATATGTTCATAAGCGCAAGTATCTCGATTGATCCCGCTGACATGCATTCCGCCTTTGTGAGCGAACGCGCTTTTTCCAACAAAGGGTTGACGATGAGAAGGAGTTTGATTGACCAGTTCATAAGTAAAGCGGGACAACTTCGTCAGCTGTTCAATCGACCCGTCTTGAAGAACTTCATATTGACCCTTTTTCTTTAAAGCAAGATTTGCGGCAATTGTAATGAGATCGGCATTTCCGCAACGTTCGCCCAAACCATTAATGGTTCCCTGGACAAGGGAAGCGCCCGCATCAATGGCCGCTAAAGAGTTTGCAACAGCCAATCCGCAATCGTTATGCGTATGAATGCCAACCGGAACATCAATCAGCGCCAGGACATCTCGAACTCCTTGCGCGATTTCTTCGGGCATACTTCCGCCATTTGTATCGCAAAGAGAGACATTTTCCGCGCCCGCTTCGACCGCCGTTTTTAACGACAAAAGGGAATATTCGGGATTATTTTTCCAGCCATCAAAAAAATGCTCGGCGTCAAAAAAAATGCGTCGATTATTCTGACGAAGCCAGGCGATCGTTTCGGCAATCATTGTTAAATTTTCTTCAAGAGAAGTCTGAATGACATTGGTAACCTGAAAAGCCGACGATTTTCCAACAATAGTTATAATGGGAGCTTGAGAATCGAGTAACGATTTTAATCCCGAATCGTCTTTCGGTAAAATTCCTTTGCGACGGGTCATTCCAAAAGCGCAAAGAGTTGAATGTTGAAATGGCATTGTTGTCGCTTGTTGAAAAAATTGCTCATCTTTATCGTTGGAAGCAGGATATCCCCCTTCGATAAAATCAAAGCCCAACTCATTTAAACGTTGAGCCATTGCAATTTTATCGTTTAATGAAAAGGTTATTCCTTCTGTTTGAGCTCCGTCGCGAAGAGTTGTATCATATAACAGAATTCGTCTCATTTTGTTGCCCTGAGTATGTCTGTTGACTTTGGGTTATTGATTGTCAAATATTTTTATGTTTTACAAATCGAAAAATAATGAGAGAGATCGACATCGAACATTCTCAATATTTTCTGATCGTTTTGCTGTCAGACGAAACAATGTTCAGTCTAACGGCTTCGATTATATGAAAGGTTATTCAAGGGGTTACAGATTGTTTTCGGTTTTGAGTTTATTGCAGGAAACTCAATTTTTCAGTCAATGCTTCAATTTTTTGCATACAAGCTTCGAGTTCGAGTTTAAGGGGCGTTTTTTGCGCATATAGCGCTTGGAGAACGGACCGATAATACCAAAAGAAGCCGTCTCTTGCGGTTGTAAAAAGATCAAAATGGGACAAACCAACCAATTGCAATTGTCGAAAAGAACAGGTTAAATTGTCCAGTTTGTCACAAGAACAAACGATAACGGCTTCTTGAGAAGGGTTGTTGTTAAAATGGCTGATATACGCAGCTTTGCGTTGTTTCCAATCTTTTTTCTTTTGATCTTTGGGCGTTGTTGAATCGGAACATTCCAGAACGATTGCTTCGACCTTGGAACCAAATTTTTGTCGAATAAGTTCAGCCGTTTCCATTCCCCCTTGATCTTCAACAGCGTCATGCAAAAGAGCGGCAATGGCGGTCGTTTCGTCCGCTTGATATTCTAATGCTAAACCAGCAACGCGCAATAAATGCGAAATATAAGGAACTTGATGATCGCTGTCTTTACGAAATTGATCGCGATGAAGAAAAGAAGCAAAAGCAAGCGCTTCGTCAAATTTATTCGATAATAAAGCCATTTTAAACTTTCTTATTAAGTCTTGATTGAATTAAACTTTATGAATTAACAAGAATCATTTTATGTCGAATCAATCTGGGCGACAGACGGGGATTCTGGTCTTGGAATGGGTTGTCCGGTTTGCAATTCAAACGATTTTGAGTTTTAAGAGGTTTGCGTCAGTCATAATTCGATAAAAATCTGTTGTTGCTTTTGAAACTTAAAATTGACATTCCAAGCTGAGAAAAAAATCGAAAACAGTCGCGATTTTGAGCAAATAGTCAACTTAAGAGCGAACGCTCATTTTCCGGCAATCGATTTCGAAACGCTTCGCATAAGGTTAAAATCTGTTTGACGCTCAGGGATTCGGCGCGACTTGTTTCGTTTAAAGAAAGTTCGATCAAAACCTCATCGATAACTTCTTTCGGCAGTTTGTTCTTAAATGTGCTGCAAAGAACAGAGCGCAAGAACTTGCGTCGATGAAAAAAGATTGAGCGAACAAATTCATGCAAAAATTTTAAATCGGGAATTCGTTTTCGTTTTTTGGGATTATAAAGCAGTTGAATAATCGCAGAATCAACTTTCGGACGCGGCCAAAAAACAGACGGGGGCATAATTCGAATAATATTGGCGTCGCAAATGGCTTGCATCCAAACAGACAAAGCTCCGTAATCTTTGGTCGATGGTTTGGCGACAATTCGATCTGCCAATTCCTTTTGAATCGTAACCGTCATCGAAAAGGGCGGCCGATTCGACAAAAGAAGATTTGACAAAAGGGGGGTTGCCACAGAATAAGGAAGATTGGCGCATAACTTAAAACGGCGATCAGGAGCGGCTTTGATTTCCTCTTCAATAATTTGCAAAACGTCCTCATTTAATCGATTTTTGTTGCGTAAAATATCGGCAAAAACAAATCGAATATTGTTTCGATCGGCGAGTTCCTGTTTGGCCATTTCATACATAATGGGATCAATTTCGACCGTTATAACGGAAGCCGCTTTTTCAGACATCGAACCGGTCAAGGATCCCGTTCCGGTTCCAACTTCCAAAATAACATCATTTTCTTCAATGTTTGCCGATTCATGAAGTAATCGCAACAGATTCAGATCAATGAGGAAATTTTGTCCCAATTTGCCGCGCGGATGAATCCCAAGCGTTTCGAAACGTTCCATAAGATAAGTTCGCGTTTGATTTCTCGAAGAGCCGGACATTGTTTTTTTTTCGTTTTCATTAATCATTTTTATATTCAGACGTTTATCAGTTTCAGACATATATCAATTGAAGTTTCATTCAAGATCATTTTCAGACAAATTGGTTGGAAGTTTTGAGAGGACTCAGTTTTTTCGAAAAAGCAAGGGAAACAAACAGACCAAATCGGTCTGGGGGCAAATCCTGGCCTCAACAATTTGCCCGACGTTGCCGATTTTGACAAACTGTCCGGGATTTTCAGCAGGTTTGAATCATTTCATCCGTCAATGACGTTATTCTTTTGAATTGTTTTTGAATTGATTGACGATTGAATCCAAATAACTTTTGAAGCGATTGATTCATTTCGCTCTGGCGTTTTATGACCATTCTTGCGATTCGATGAGGCGTTGAACATATTTCGACAGAATATCTGTTTCGATGTTAACGTTATCGCCGATTTTTTTCGTTCCGAGAGTTGTAACGTTGAGCGTAAAGGGAATCAGAGCGACGCTGAACAGATCTTTATCGCAACGGACAAGAGTCAAACTGACGCCGTCAACAGCAACTGATCCCTTGGACGCCATATTTTTGGCCAATTCTTGAGGAACCCGAAAATAATAATCTGCCCATTCTCCTTGATCATCAATCTTGACGAGTTCTGCCAAACCGTCGATATGTCCGCTGACAAAATGGCCGCCAAGTCGGGAATTCGCTAACAAGGCTCTTTCGAGATTAACGGGCGAACCTTCAACCAATTTGCCGAGATTGGTTCGGAGTAATGTTTCGGGACCTGCTTGAAATGTAAACGTTGAAGCGGTTTTTTCAATAACCGTCAAACAACAACCGTTGACGGCAATGCTGTCGGCAACGTTGGTTTCCGAAGCGATTTTTGATTCTTCAACAACCAGCTTGCAACCAGGCGGTTCGGAAATAATAGCAGAAATACGTCCTTTTGCTTCGACAATACCTGAAAACATTTTTTTCTCCATTGGGAACAAAAATCAACTTATTTTTATAAAATTCATTTTAAAACGTTCGAATCAAGACCATTTCAATCGAGAATATTGAAATATTGCGTTTCTAATTCGCGATTATTTTGTCTGATTTTGCGTTAAGGGGAAGCGGGATAAAAATTTTATCGATTTTAATTATAACATCATTTGCCGTTTCCAACAGGGCGACAGGATTATTTAATGTCAGTTGTTCTTTTTATTTTTGGAAAAAAGCTCAACAAACGCAATGAATCTGTTCGAGTCAATGAAAAAAAATTGATTTTTGCTTTTAAGAAGTTCTAAAAACCTGTTTTTTCAATAAAGACCGTTCGGAAAACGTCACAAAAACCAGTTCCTGGACGAGACGTCCGGCGTTCCCAACAAGTTATTTGAACTTCCTTTTTGTAAGTTTCGGCAATAACGGCCAATTTCGCTTTCATTAATCCGTTCCGAAGTTGAGCATAAGAAAACCAAATCCGAGATTTTCAATAGGGTTGATGAGAACCCGAGTTTGCCGAGATCGGCAACGAAATAAAAACTCTCTAATTTTCTTTCTGTTCCCTTGAATAAGAGGAATTTTTGCCTTATAATATCGTCAGTTCGTAAATGAGAATTTGGTCAAGTAAGTCGATAAAATTTGGAACCAAATCGGAGTTCCTCTGATATTCTTGTTTCCAAAAAATTGATTTGCGTTTTTGTCTGAAACGATTTTTGTTCCAACAAAGCGAGTTGACAACTTATTGAAAGGACAATAATCGTTGATTTTCAATGTTTAACAGGAAACAATGACTTTGCCTGGCTTCGACAGATAAAATCTCTCCGATGAGCAATTTTGCGCGGTTGCGATAAGGTTCAGGGCGATTTATCCCTTTTGAAAGTCCCTGTTCTGTTCGCCAATCGCGGATTCTTTCGGCTTTTATCTCTTGCGATTCATTTGCGAACTTTTGAATACAATCGAACAGTTTTATGTTTTTTGGTAAGAATATCAAATTGAATAAGCGAAGGTTTTTGTGAAAACTCAAAACGAAGAATCAGCCTTTCCTTCATCGTTGGAACGGGCAATTATTGCAGCAAATATTATCAATGACAATAAAGGCGAAGAAATAAAAGTTCTTGATCTGCGCGAACTGACGCAGAGTTTCGACTTTTTTGTCATTGGTTCCGGTTCCAGTCGACGTCAGCTTCATGGAATCAGCGAAGAAATTGATGATTATTTTGAAAAAAAATTGGGCGATACGCGTCGCAGTATCTCGGGCTATCAGGAAAGTCGTTGGATCGTTCTAGATTATGATGACGTTGTCGTTCATCTTTTCGAACCGGAAAAACGAGACTTTTATGCGCTGGAAGATCTTTGGGGAAAAGCGGTTGAAATCAATTGGAAAAATGACGCCTCAACAAAGGATTCTTCATCTCGAATTCAATAACGACGGACTTGCTGTCCCATTACGATTCCCGTTATATTCCCGAATCTGGAAAATCAAAACCAAGAATGAATATTATCAATATTTTAAAAGATCGTTTTGAAGTTGCTTTAAAAACAATTGTTCCCGAAGCGTCTTCTTATCTTAATCTGATTCGTCCCAGTATGGATCCGAAATTCGGCGATTATCAGGCGAACTTTGCAATGCCAATTGGAAAAGCCCTTGGACAGCCGCCGCGCGAAATTGCTCAAAAAATCGTTCATAATCTGCATTGGGACGACATTCTGGAACAACCGGAAATTGCAGGTCCTGGTTTCATTAATTTGAAATTTCGTAACGATTGGCTCGAAAAACAACTCGTTTTGGCCTGCGCAGACGATCGGTTAGGCGTTGTTAAAACGGACTCCCCGAAAACCATAATCATTGATTTTTCGTCCCCAAATGCCGCAAAACCAATGCATGTTGGACATATTCGCTCAACCGTCATCGGAAATGCTCTTTATCAAATATTGCGTTTTTGCGGTCATAATGTCCTGTCAGATAATCATCTCGGCGATTGGGGAACTCAGTTCGGAATGATTTTTTATGGATATCGACATTTCCTCGATTCGGACGCTTTTGAAAAAGAACCGGTTGTCGAGTTGGGACGGCTTTATCGACTTGTTCGCCAAATAATGGATTATCATGCCGCGAAAAAAGAATTGGGATCGCTGTTGAATCAACTGGAAATCGCTCAAAAACAACTTGAACAATTCAAAAAGTCATTGGATTCTATTCGCCAAACTGCGGAAGCGGAAAAATCAAAAGAATCTCTTAAAAAAGCGAATAAAGAATTTCAACGTCTTCAAGAAAATGTCGCGGCTCTTAACTCCAAAATTGAAGAAACGACGCAAAAAATTGAACAGGTTGAAAATAATGCTGATCTTTTTCAACAAGCTCAAAAGCATTCCGATATAAGTCAAGCGGTTTTATTGGAAACTTCGAAATTGCATCACGGAGACGCGGCCAATCGTCAGCTTTGGAAAGAATTTCTGCCTCGTTGCATGAAAGAAATTAACGCCGTTTATCATCGACTTGGAATCTCTTTTGATTTGACGTTAGGCGAAAGTTTTTATCATGATCGATTGTCCAATCTTGTTGACCAACTTAAAAAAGAAGGCGTTGCCAAAGAAAGCGAAGGGGCCGTCTGCATTTTTGCTGACGGTTATGACGTTCCAATGCTCATTCAGAAGAAAGACGGAGCGTTTCTTTATGCAACAACCGATTTGGCAACAATTGAATATCGGCAACAAAATTATTGTCCCGACGAAATTCTTTATGTCGTCGATTTTCGTCAATTTTTGCATTTTGATCTGCTTTTTGCGGTTGCCAAACAAATATCATTAACCAGTGCCAAATTGGTTCATGTTAAATTTGGAACGATTCTTGGAAATGACAATCGCCCGTTTAAAACGCGATCCGGCGATACGGTTGGTTTGGAATCGCTTTTGGATGAAGCAGAACGTCGCGCTTTTGATATTGTTTCGGCAAATGATGACGCGAAAAAGGACGGGGCAACGATTTCAACTTCAGAACGTCGGGAAATTGCTCGAAAGATCGGAATCGGAGCGCTGATTTATTCCGATTTGGCTCAAAATCGGGAAAGCGATTATGTTTTCAGTTATGATAAAATGTTGGCGATGAATGGCAATACAGCGACCTATATGCAATATGCTTATGCCCGGGTTCGATCCATTTTTTCGCGAGGAAATATTGAGATTGAAGAGCTCCGGAAACGTTGCTGTTCTTCAAAAACGACAGATTCCGAAATTCAATCGCAAAATGAAGAATCATCAGAAAAGACGTCTTCCCAAGAAACCAATGTTGCTCGAAAAACGACTTCGTTAATCAAATTGATAGAACCGACAGAACGAGCTCTGGGGCTCGAATTACTCAAGTTTGGCGACGCCTTGGAAGCCGTTATTCAAGATTATCGCCCGAATCAATTGACAACTTATTTATTCGAGTTGGCTAATCGTTATTCTTCCTTTTTTGAAAAATGTCCTGTTTTAAAAGCGGGCGATGATTCGACGAAAAACAGTCGACTCTTGCTTTGCGACTTAACTGCTCGAACCATTCAAAAAGGACTCTTGCTGCTTGGCATTCAAACGGTTGAAAAAATGTAATGTTTTATTTCTGTTGAATCATAAATCAAACGCTCGTAAACTTCAAACTCAAAGATTAAACGTTCCTGATCATTTTTATTTCGCAGAAAGAACTTAAACGCTCGTTTACAGTTTGAGTTCTTGCAAAAATTGAAAAAGGCAACGCGAACGGTCAACAGGAACAGAGAATGGCGAAAAAAATGACTCTCAGGAGAAATCCGGCGCTGACTCAATGTCATCGGGAAATTGCCTGTTGGAGATCATTTTGATAAGTTGGGCGAAAATTCGAAACAAAAGGGACGGATTATTGAAACAATAAAAAATGAACTTTTCCTTTGTTTTGTAAAACGATTGATTCTATTCGAATCATTTTATTTCCCTTAATGATAAGGTTATTTTCATGCGATATGGATATGTTTTTAATGTTATTTCGACCGACCGGCCTGGAATCGTTGCCAGCGTTAGTTCGGCGATTGCAAAGCTCAAAGGCAATATTGAATCTTGCAGTCAAACTGTCTTGAGCAGTTATTTTACGCTGATCATGATCGTTACTCTTCCCCAAAAATGGAATCTTAAAGAACTTGAAGACATTATTTTGAATTCGGAAGGAATGAACGATTGTCAGGTTCTGGCTCGCGAAGTTTCAAAAAAAGATGTTCGACCGCCAGCGAAAAAAGAAAATACTTTTGTTGTAACTGCGTCGGGAAAAGATCGAGAAGATATTGTTGCCCAGTTCAGTCGTTATCTTGCTGGAAAAGACATTAATATTATCGACTTATTTGGCTATATTACAACGGACGGAAATTTTGTTATGATCAGTCAGGTTGAAGTTGACCCTCGCCTGGACATCCAAAATATCCAATATGATCTGGAAGAACTCGGTTTGGAGTTTGGTTTTACTGTCGGACTTCAACATAATAATATTTTTGTCGCGACCAATCAGTTACGAATGGACTCTTGATTATTTTAAGCATTCCCCTTATTTTAATGCTCTTTCTTAATTTTCCTGCCTCAAATCCTTGGAATTGAGGCATTTTAGAAGTTCTTTTATTTTTTCATGGTTTAAACGGGCCGGGGAAATACGCAATAATTCCTTTTCCTGTAATCGTAATCGAAATGGTTTGCGCGTCGTCTTGACAACGGCGTCGCTAAGCGTTATCATAAAATTGTTGAGTCGATAAGTCGCGTTATGCGTGTTGTTGCTCATCCTTGAGACTCCTTTGGTCATCGTTTTTTTGGTCTATGTAAACAATGACAAAAGGGGGGCTTGTTTCCTGTGTCGGTTTTCTAAGCTTCTTCAACTTTTTTTGAAATTGCAGTTATTATGTTCATTCCCTTTAAAAACTGCTTGAACTCAAAAAGAGACGCGACTTGAATTTTCGTTGAATGTTGAGAATGGAAGTTGACAACAACAATAACAAAAGTAATTGCAACAGATATCAAACAATCAATAGAAGCAAAATCCGTTAAAGGACGGCAATTTGTTGAATGGCAAATAACGGAAGAGCGTTATCCAAATTTTGAAACTTCTTCAACTGCTTCTTGAATATGGCAATCATAAAACGCAAACATGTCGCCATTATTGTTGAAACAAACGACGGAAACAGGAAATTTGAACGTTCAGCAAGAAAACAAATCCCTTGCCGAATTTGGAATAAAAAGCTTGAAGGAAGTTCTGAAAACCTGTTTTTTACAACAAACTGATTTTGGGAAAACGTCGCGAAAACCTGTTCCTGCGGATGAGACGTCCGCGTTCCCGTCAGGTTTTTAGAACTTCCTTTGGAGTTGTTTAACGTCGAAATCATAACGTTTTGGTTTGATTCGCATATTGAATCATTAAATCGCGAATCAGTAAATATTTGACATAAAGCTTGTCATAGAAATCGGCATTTTTATTTTGCGGATTCGTTTCCTCTTGATTTTGAATGACTTGATCGACGAAATCGAAAGACGGCCAAATTCCTGTTCCGATTGCGGCCAAAGCGGCGGTTCCCAATGCGGCGGCATTCATATCGATATTGTTTTTAACGAGCGAAATCTTCATTGTATCGGCATAAATTTGGCGCCAAAAAGGACTTAACGCTCCGCCGCCGACAACGGTCATTCGATTTTCATGCGATTGCTGCTTGAAAAGGGATTCCAAAACGTTGCGCATTCCCAGCGCGATTCCTTCCATAACGGAGCGAATGACGTCGGCTCTTTGATGCGATAAATCAAGATTAAAGAAAGCGCCTCGCATTTCCGGACAACCGTCTTGAGAAGCCCCGCCAGCAAAATTGGGGTTCATCATCAAACCGTTTGCGCCGAACGAACTTCCTTTTTCTGCTTCATCAATCATAAGTTCATAAACGTTGCGATTTTCTCGACTTCCCTGTTCAATCAAATCGCGGCACATTGTTTCCTTAACCCAACGAAAAGTCGTTCCCGACGAAAAAAGAGCCAGAGCAATTGTATAAAACCCCGGAATAACATGCGCAAAAACATAAGGTTTGGTTTGGGGGTCAAGTTCCAACTGATCGCTTGATAAAGCAATCCAGGACGAAGACCCCAGCGAAGCATAATAACGGCCTCGTTTCGTATTTCCAGCTCCGAGAGCCATACAGGAATTATCGACGCTTCCGCAGACAACGACTGTTTTTTCTGTAAGCCCCAATTCTTTCGCCGCTTGCAAGGTTAAATTTCCAACAATTCCCGTTGACGGAATGACGTCTGGAAATAAATCGCGAGAAAGCCCGGATTCCTGAAGGAGTTCCGCATCATAATCCCAATTTCGAAGATTCCAAACGCCGCAACCTGACGCATAACCGGGGTCTGTAACAATGCGGTCGGTCAAACGATAATTGATATAATCTTTTGTTCCAATAATCTTTTGCGTTTGAGCCAGCATTTCCGGTTCATTTTTCTGATACCAAAGCATTTTAAAAATTGTATAATGCTCGGGCGAGAAACCGCCGCCGGTCTTTTGATACCAAATTGCAGGATCAACGTTCTGAAAAAAACGACTCGATTCTTCATGGGCTCGAACATCCGACCAAATCGGCGTTTGTGAACGAAGCAAACGACCGTTCCGATCCAAAGGAACGCAACCGAGGCTATGCCCGGACAAAGCGAGACAGGATATATCCTGAGCGGAAACCTTCGTTAAGTCCAACAATTTCCGCGTACTTTCGACAACGGCCCGAAACCAGTCTTCCGGCGATTGTTCATACCAACCGACTTGCGGATAAAAAGTCGGATATTCGACAAAAACAGATTCAATGCAATGACCGTCCGAATCGAACAAAGTCGCCTTATTTCCGCTGGTTCCAAGATCGTAAGCCAATATTTTTCTATTCATAAGAAACCTGTTCCGATATTAATCGTTGATTTTCAGCATTGCCCGATACGCATTGGCAATTTCGGGATGAAGTTCGCGATTGATTCCATTTTCATCGAAAGGAACTTCCAAAGCGGTTAAGTCATTTTTCAGTTGAACGATTTCCTGTTCCGGCGAAACTCTCGGCGGCAATTCGCGTTCCAATGGGGCAAGCCAGGCGTTCAATGTATGGCCGCCGTCAACAAGGAGATCGAGACCGGTTACATAATTCGATGCGTCAGACGCCAAAAAAATCAACGGACCATAAAGATCTTCCGGGCGTTCGACGTAACCCAACGGGGTCAGTTCCCGAATTCGCGCTCTCGCTTCCATTGGAGTTGACGCATGCATCGGAGAAAGAATATAACTCGGACTAATGCAATTGACATTGATATTATATTTTCCCCATTCAGCGGCAAGCATTCGGGTCATTTCGACAACTCCCCCTTTGCTGGCATTATAGGACGCATTACAGTTACAAATTCGCGCCGACATCGACGCTGTATTGATAATTTTCCCGCCCGATTTCTGTTCGATGAAAATTTGAGCTTCGGCGCGAGCGCAAAGCCAGACGCCGGTCAAATTGATTCCAATGACTTTATTCCAAGCGGCCAAATCATAATTTTCATCGGCGCCAAGAATTCCGATTCCCGCGTTATTGACGCCGATGTCAAGACGTCCCCAATGCTGAACGACGTTCGTGATCATTGTTTGAACGCTTTCTTCGGATGAAACGTCACAAAATTGAAAGAAAGATTGAACGCCGTAAACCGAGGCAAGTTCCGCTGCGGTTTTGACTCCGGTTTTCTCATTGACGTCAACAATAGCGACATCAGCGCCCGCCATTGCTAAGGCCGTTGCGTACGCTTTCCCGATTCCGCCCCCCGCTCCTGTAACCAGAGCTTTACGTCCTTTAAGCTCAAATAATGATTGCGCAGACATTTGATTATCTCCTAAAATTCCTGATAATATTGATGATCTTTATGATTTATATTATGACCAATGATTTCTCTGTTGTCAATTCATCAAATTTTGCCGACTTTTTCTGCAGCCCTGACCGTTCATGACTGGCCTAAATGTTTTGCGTTTTCGCTTGAATATCTCAATTATCGTTGTCTATTTCAAAAAAACAACAAAACGTTAAACTGCCGCCATTTTAATCAAATGCCTTCGTTTTATTCTGAATTGTTGTTCGGAAACGAAGTTCCTCAGAGCGTCGGAAATCATATTTCTTCTGACGTTCCTGATCTTTTTCGCAGGAAACAAATCCGGGCATATCAGCCAAAATAGCAGGATCGGTCGTCTTCGAAACGCCTCGAACGAAACCGTCTCCCATTGCGAATATATAGAAATTAACGAATATAAAGAAAATAAGCAAACCTGACTTTTGTTAAAATATAACAATTCTATGTTTTTTAGCGATTTTCTTCTAATGAACAATCGCATTCTTGCCGATAAATATAAGAAAAGTGTTCAAGATATTTTTTGTTATGAAAATCTTTTCTTCACAAGATCATTCGGAACAAAAAGTTTATGCGTTCATTAAATGATTTAGATATCATAATCTGACGGTTTAAATGTTCCTTTTTTTCAAAGGAAAAATTACAGGATTAAACCAGCGTTTATGAGCCTGAAACAGGTTAACAATACGAAAAGTCGTTTTTGAAAAGCGTTGAACAGCGACATTTTTACTTTTCTTTTATCTTTATAAATTCAAGCCGGTTGAAAAATCCTGAGTCTTGATTCCGTAATCCTGACAACGAATGAAGGTTGGATTACAGAAGGGAAAGCCAAATTAAAATATCCCATTTCGGGCCAATTTGAAATTTGGACTTTTGCATGTTTTTTTTGATATTGAGATTTTATTCAATAAGCCGGACAAATATCAGGGAGTCGTCAAATATGAAAACAATGATAAGAAATAAAAGCCATTATTTTCTGCTTTTAGGATTTGCTTTTCTATTGATCTGTTTGTCTGGTTGCGCAAGCGATGACAGTTCCATTGGAATTAATCCTTTTGCTTCAATAGCAATGTTCAACTCTTCTGTAGACAATGAACAATCTTTTGATGTCAAAGATTTTGGTACAGAAAAGGATATTCAACAATTGAAAAAAGAAGGCCTGATAACCTCAAGTACTCAAAGAGATAATAATGACCCCTATGGGGACAAAAATCTTATAACAAGGTCAAATAAACCGGCTCAAAAATCAATTGATCCTCAGGATATATTGGATCGGGCCGATTCCTGTTTTGCGGCTGAAAGATATTTCGAAGCGGAAAGATATTATAATCAATATCTTAATGCGATAAATGATAATATTTCAACGGAGAGTTTGGCCGAGGTCAATCATCAGTTGGGGTTGGTCGCTCATAAGCGTAATCAGCACGCAAAAGCGGAAAAATATTATCTGCGAGCCAACGAATTGGTTTCGAATCAGAATTCCGAATATTTCTTTGATTACGCTAAACTAATGTTTGATGCAAAACGTTTTGAAGAAGCAGAAAAATGTTTTCTTCAACTGACGGAAATGAATCCCGATAATCTTGAATCGCAAAAATATTTGGGATTAGCCATCCTTAAGCAACGGGGACGCAGCGATTGTCTTGAACCGTTGAAAAAGGGCGTCGGAGAATTAGAGGCTTACCATCTTTTAGCAGAAGAATGTTACAAAGAAGGCGATCTTATTCGCGGAGAAAAATTTGAAGCTCAAATGTTGGAAATCGCCCACAATCAGCAAGTCTGTCCGCCGCGGATTACGAATAAATTCAAACGGGAAGAATTGACCGTTGCTCAATTATTAAGCAAAAGAACAAAATCGGAACAAACGGGTTTAATGGCAATTCCTGCGGTCGGAAATGAATCGGACGATCAGACAAAAACTGATCTTCCTGTCGGTTTTTCAAGTTATCAATTGCCAAAAGATTCCGACGAAAAAAACGTTTGCGAGAACTTTGACAACGAAAATCTGTTGACAGAAAAAGAGCCAAAATTATCATTGTTGCTTGATAATGAACCGGAAAGAAAGAAATTGGAGTCGCCTCAATTATTGTCAAATATAACAAACGGGGCCGACACAAAAACTCTTGTTCAAGAAGATAAGGTTCGAGATAATGATCTGGATTTTTCCAGAATTGATTCTCTTATGCCAATATTTAATATGTCTGAAGACGAATTGGAGTTTGAGAAGGAATCTTTGACCAATATTATTGAGGAACAGAATGATCAAAATGAAGAAACGAAACAAAACTTGTCGAATCTTTTGATTCCTGCTTTAGCGGATACTCTTTCTGTGCCCATTGACGATCAAAGAGAGAAAATCCATTCAGAAGAAAAAATCATTATCGAAACAGAAATCGATGAGCCATATCTTTCCCAAACTCCAATGAACGTTGAAATTCAAGAGAAAGTTTCTTTGGAAAAGAAAAAGGATCAAATTCCAATCCTTTCAGCTCAACAGGAATTGGAAAAGAACCTTTCCGTCGATTCAAAAGAAGATCAAAACCTGACAGACATTTCTTCAATGCTCGAAGAACCTGAGAGAATCATAAAATCGGCGGAATCGTTGCACACAAATAACAATATTTCGCAACAAGATCAGGAATTGTCGGAACTGACCAACAATATTATTCATAATGATATTTCTTTTGGAAATCGCTTGAATATCAATAATGTTTCTTCCAAGCCTGACTCGATTCAACAACAGATTCCTTCTTCAACAAAAGAGTTTCCAGAGGTTCCTCAAACAACGATAAACAAGCCAGAACATTTTTCTTATTCCCAACCTGTTATCAATCAAGAGGAAAATCCAACAGATCAGGAAGAATGTTTTTTTGATGAATCTCAAGGTTATGCGGTTTCATCGTCCAAAAAATCCAATTCGACCAGGAAAAATCAAAATCCTTCATTCGTTCAGGAAATTCCTTTCGACAATAATGCAAAAATGACGACATCATTTTCTTCCGAACTGAATAATTCCAATACAAAACCGTCAACGCCAAGTTATGTTCAAAATTATGTCGTTCAAAGTCCCGTTGATACTAATCTGCATTCGATCGAAAACTTGAATTCGATCAAGGACGCTTATTCCAGTAATCCGACCCCAAGTCTAAACAACAATCGGACTCCTTTGGATTTTGATGCCTTTGAAAATTTGAGCAAACTTTCTCTGGCAGAAGAAGACAAATATGTTCCCGCTGAAAGCGAATCAATTGAATCCTGGTCAGAAGAGGGCAAACCTTCAAAAAATCGAAAACTGGTTCAGTCAACCGACGCGGGCTTACAAAATGCGATTAATCTGGGCGCTGAAGTTGTTGAGTTATCGCCCCAAGAATACAAAACGGCTTTATCAAAAGCTGCTAAAGAAGCAATTAAACGCAAAAACGAATATGAAAAACAGGCACAAAAAACAAAAGGAAAGTCTGTCCTTCAACAAAATCTTGAATTAACAGAGAACTCGTCTAATGTTCCTTCCGTCAAGTTATCATCAAATAATGACAATGCCCTTGAGCAAACCAATTCAACCAAAGAAAAATCGTTTTTCAGCAAATTAAATCCATTCAGCAAATAAATCTTGTCTCATAAATTGTTTGTGTCGAAAATATTGAGCAATCCAAAAACGTTTCCCGGCAATTTATTCATTGGGACAACTCATTCAACCTCGATAAACGATATTCAAACGCCTTGACATTTGTCGTTCCAATTTTGATATTTGATCCGAAACGAAATAATTTGAGTTATCCGAACGTCAAACCGGCTTATGAAATCAACGATTGACGTTTTTCAATAAGGCTGAATAGAACATTAAAAAAGGAGAACGCCGACAAACGTTCTCCTTTTTGCTTTGATGAAAAAGTTAGAATCTCATTTCTGGAAATCTCACGGAGTTCGTTTTCTGAAATAATAATCGCTGACTTTTCCTGTCGAGGTCGGATATTTATCGTTGTTATTGCCATATTGCGGCGAAACGTTTCCGCTTGAAATGGGTTGTTTATCAATTTTTCCCGGAATATAAATGGGCGCAACAGGAGCTGTTGAGACAACAGGAGCCGTTGATCCTGTAAATTGATTATCAATTCCTCCCTCTTCCTGATATTTTGTAACATTAACCGTTTCTTTATAATTGATTCGCGTCATGAAATCTGAAAGAGTCAATTGCGGAACATTGCATTCCCGGGCGCTGGCAATGAAAAGATTATGAGAAGCCAATAAACGATTTTTGATTTTGGGAGAAACAACATTAGCCTTGATTTTCTCATCATAATTGATAACGCCATTTGTAATCAAAGCAGTCAGTCCCGGTTTAATAATATTATTGAATTCAATGACATTGTTGTTTTCGTCGATCCATTGCATTTTTTTCGAAATATCAATGGTTTGAGAAGGATCATTTTCATCAATCATAATCATTTGACTAACAATATCGCCATCGGCGTCGAAAGATTGAATAACTCCCTCATCATTAATCCAACCGACGACTTCAGCGCCGCTGGAACGAATAAGAGTAATCAGCTTATTGAGATCGCTTTTGCCGTCATTATCGATATCAAGTTGGCTGTCAAGAACATATTTTCGTTTATCCCCGGTCGTCCAGAGCGGCGTATAGATCAAATCTTCCGGCATAATGGGATTGGTCATTTCATCGGTCAGAATTTTGGCAATGGATTCATGATCGCTCAATATTCGAATGATTTCGACGCTTCCCTTTGGAACCGCTCCGCCAACGTTCATTGTATCATATTCGAAAACGCCAAATTTTGTTAACGGTTGAACGCCGTCCGCTTTGCCTATATTTAAACGAATTGTTCTTTCGCTTTGATCGACATAAAGAACCTTCCCATTGGGAACATCGAAATCCATTTTAACCTTATTGCTTAAAAGTTCGCGAGTTTCCTGATCCAGGTCGTTCAACGAAATTCCCATCAATTTATTCATTTGTTCGAGTTGATCGCGAAGATCTTCATTTATATTGACTATTTTCGAAACCGCTTCGGTCGAATCGGCTTCAAGCTGTTTCGCTTGCGCAACAGCTTCGTCTGCCGAGAGTTTTTTGTCATCAAGTTCTTTGGTCAACTGTTGATATTTAGCTTCGATTGCTTGCAATTTGGCCTGGTTATCGTCATTGGTCTTTTGAAAGTCGGTTCTTGCCGCTTCAAGATCTTTTTCAAATTGCGCTTTTTGTTCTTGCGTTAAACTGATTTGACGCTTTTGTTCTTCCAAACTTTTTTGAAGGTTTTCTTGTAACGTCTTATTTTCTTCTTTGATTTTTGCAAAATAGTTGCCAAGAGTTTCAACGGCATCTTTATAAGTCGAAGGAACCGCATTTTCATTAATAAAGGCTTTTTGAATATCAGATTCCATATCTTCAATGAGTTTGGAAACGTCTTTGACGTCATAACCAACAAAACCGGTTTTTCCTATCAAATCTTCCAAATTCTTCGACAACGTTCGGTTGTCGTTTTCTGCCGACTGAACCTTTCCTTCTGATTCCTTTAATTTTTGGGCTGTTTCGCTGTATCCCTGTCCCATAAAATAGCTTAATACGCCGAATGTCAACGTCAAGATAATGAAAATGATAAGCGCAATAGTAACTCCTTGAGTTCTTGCCATAGCCATAATAATTGCTCCTTTGCTGTTGAAAGCTATTTGAACAAAAAACAATGAAACTTCCAATGATTCAAATTGATTTTAAAAACAATATTCTGAAGCGGTTTTATTCGCGTTGCAGTTTTTAAATGTTCCTAAAACCCCGATATTCGGAGGGACATGTTGTTTTTTGATTTATTCTATTTTAAATATTTTGTATTGAATCAGGTTAATGTTTCAATAAAGCGAATCAATAAGGTTGATTTGCGGAAACGAATATCGCCCGTCGCCCGCTTGTTTGATCTTTGACTCTCAAGTTTTTGGAGTCTCGACTTTCGAAAGATTAGCTTTTGTCCATTCCGGATTCGATCTCTGAAGGAACAAAGCGATTCGATCGTTTCCTCTATTATTATGAACGTTTTCTTCTTTGTCAACGCAATAATCGTCAAAAAGATCGGAAACGAATGAAAGAAGGACGCGATAAGGTCGTTTTCCAAAAACAATCCTATTTCGATTTTAATTTGTCATCGCCAAACTGTCAACGAATTTTTTATCGTTTATAGAAAAAACAACGAAATCTGTCAAGATTCTTAGAACAATCAGTTATATTTGTCATTTTCCTCAAATTTGTTGTTTTCCGCTTTTGCCTTTTTAAAGGAGTCAATGGCATCGGGAAGGAAACGAATCAGATCCTGAGCAACGAGGGATTCCATGGGAAGAGAATGGGCGGCCAAATCGCCTGCCAATCCATGCAGAGCAACGCCGACTTCTGCGGCTTCAAATCCGTTGAGTCCTTGAGCGAGTAAAGCGGTTATTATCCCGGTCAGAACGTCTCCGCTTCCGCCTGTTGCCATTCCTGGATTTCCCGTTTGATTGACAAAAAAACGTTGACCGTCAGAAACAATCGTTTCATGACCTTTCAAAGCAAGAATGATTGGCGCATTGAGTTGAGCAAACAAATGAGCTGCAGCCAAACGTTCCATTTTGTCATTCGATATTTTAATGCCGGAAAGACGAGCAAACTCTCCCGGATGAGGCGTCAAAATGCGTTGATATTGTCCGTTTGCCGATTGACTTTTGCGGTTGTTTTCTTTTGAATAATTAGTAAATATCGGATTATTGATTGATTTTGAGGGATTATTCAACTTTGGGAAAACGGACAATTCCGAAAAGTCTGTTAATTCTGTATGATTAGCTAATTTTGAAAAAGCAGTTAATTTTGAGTGATCAATTGATTTTTGAGTTTCAGTTCTTTTTTGAGAATTACGAAACTTTTGATTTTCTTTTAAAATGTTTGATTTGACGAAAGAAAAACAGTTTGGGTTATTTTGAGGGAAATATTGATTCTTAAACGTTTGCAACTTTTGGGGAGAAAGTTGTTGAAAAACTTTTCTTTGAGCTAAAAGATTTAATGCGTCAGCATCAAGAAGAAGCGGTTGCGGCAACGAATAAAAAAGCGATTCGACCAGGACTTCGAGCCCAAGCGATCGACTTAAACCGGGGCCAATGGCAACGGCGGTTGCTGATTGTAAAGCGTCATTGATTTTTTTTTGACCTTTCAAAGCGATTCGACCGATCCGATCGGACGGAAGGGGAAAAGTCATATATTCCAAAGCATTTCCGGCGACAAGATCAATTATGGAATCCGGGACTATTAAACGAACAAGTCCGGAACCTGCTTTTAACGCCGCTTGACCTGCAAGCGAAATGGAACCGCTCATTCCCTTACTTCCGCCCAGCAGAATCGATAATCCAAAAGTTCCCTTATGAGCGTTTGGCTGACGAACTGGCAATTCTGGCAATGATTGCAAAAAACAGACTTTTTTCTGATCCATATTCTTTTTCATTGGGATTTTTAACCATTCGAATAGACAAAAGCCGTTCCGCGTTCGCGCCGCAAAAAGAACCGCTGCGGCTTCGATTTCAACTTTGGTTTTGTTCTCCTTAAAGACATTAACGAGACATAACGCAAACAGAATGATCGTTCTGTTATTTTTAGAAGAAAAAACGAAGCATTTTGAAACTTATTTCAATCCGGAACCGAAAAAACGAATTGAAAAACATTATTCCGATTGAATTCGCCCCCTCAACCAGCGGTTAGGTTAATCGCTGCTTAAGGGGAGTTGTTCTTCTGTCGGTTCGTTAAAACGAATGTCCGGCAAAAATGCGGGACAAGACAAGCTGTTTTTCGTCGAATAAACCGACGTTAATGTTTTAAGGAATTTCTAAAAACGAGTTTTGGGAATTCGACTCGTCTCGGGAAATTTTGTTGAAAAAATTCCTGCAGACAAGACGCTGACGCTCCTGGGAGGGAATTAATTCTTCCATTATATTATAAAAATATCGCCGCTTTTATCAAGCCCCTAAGAACGTTATTAAAAGCCGAGGACACCAATTATTTGAAAGGGCGTTTCGCTTCCGACGAATCAAGAACTTCGATCGCTGCTTGCAAAACAAATTCGGTCGCGTTTGGATGGGAAATGATTCCATTCGGAGAAAACGCCGTTTGTTCCGATACGATTGACGGTTCCGGCTCAATCGACGAAGAATTCGCCGATTGATGAAATTGTTGCGATATTCGAGCGATTTTTTCCGCCGACGTTATTAAATAAAGTCCGACAATCAAAACTCGCTTGCCTTCGCCGACATATCGACGAATCAACGGCGAAACGGTTCGATCGTAAGACTGTCCGACTTCGCAATAAGCCCAATTCCCCTCGTTTAGTCCGAGGCGTCCGCAAGTTTGCGTAACCAGCTCGCGCATTGTCGGATCGATTAACCCTTCATGTCCTTCGTCGCCATGAGCGATCAAAATTAAAACTTCTTCGCTCGGATTTTTCGAAAGAGCTGCTGTTTCGTCTAAAACGAATTTTTTCAAAAGTTCGCCTTCGTGAAGCGTTTGAACGACCGTTATCGGAACCTTCGGCTGGGCGACGCGAGCGTTTTCTTCGGCAAGCGTTTCTCGAATTGAGGGAGACGAATAAAGTCCCAAAACAGCGGGAACGTCGAAATGACTATGGGAAGTCGGAAAAACGAACGCCGGAACGACGATTATCCGTTCACAACCCGCTTGCTCCAGTCTTTCGATTCCCGTTGCCGCGTCCGGTTGGCAAAATTCCAGGTTCGCCCCTTCAATTGCTTTAAAACGAGCGTTCTCTTTGTCGAGTTCACGAAGCCGTTCGACGAAGTTTTCAACGGTTTTCGCCCAATTCGGCGACGGCGACCCATGCGTCAAAACAAGAAGACCCGTCGACGATTCCGAGCGTCGAGAATGTTCCGAATCCAATTTCGACAAAGGCTCTTCGGCAAATAAAAGCGTCGAAGCGCAAACGACCCAAAGAAACGAAGCGGCGAGATGAGAAAAAGTTAAAATTTTCATTTGTTTTTCTTTCGTTAAAATTTGTCATAAATTATAATTCGACGCCCCTTGTCTGAAAACGAAGCGTCAAATTATTCCAAAACTTGTTAAGATTTTTATTAAAGTGATGAAACGACTTCTTTTTCGGCGATCGTCGCGGCGGCTCGCCAGGCGTCTTTGGAAACCAGATTGGCGACGCTTCTAACGCTTCCATCGACGTTGAGAACGTTAACAATGCCAGGATGTGAGCTTCTCGCGGAAAAATAACCGATCGACATACTGACGACGTCATGAAACGAGGAGTTCGGCAATAAATAAGCGGAAAACGAGCAAGCGTAAGGCTTTCCGACAATCCAGGAACCGCCGCGTTCGCCTTGAAACGTCGAATCGTCGTTCAACCAGGCGGCCATTTCCGCATCGGTCGGGTCGGCTAATCCGCCTAAACCTTGAGAACCGCTAACCGGTCGAAATAGTTGACTGATCAACATCGTTTGACGTTTCGGATTGCCTTTGGGAGCAGGAGCGACCGCTGAATCGCCGCAACCTCGCAGCGTTTCGGAAAAAAACATCGTATTCGAAGTTCCGTCAAGAATCGACGCAAACGACGTTTTCGAACCGTAATAAATGATGCCGTCCGTAGGATAGCGACAATCGTAATTAACGCCGGTTCCCGATCCGATACAGACGACGTAATTGCCGCCGGCACAGTTTTTTATTTCGCCGACTTTATCTTCCGTCAATTGGAATTCGTTCAGCCCGCCGTCGCTCGGACAGGTCACGAGCGGAATTTTGTAAGAAATAATTTCCGCGTAAATCGGATTGATCGTTAAGTCCTTCATCGCGGAACCAACGAACAACGGTTCGTCCAGATCGATTAGATCGCGTAATGACGCTTGTTCCGCGTAAGCGAGAATTTGAGCGATTGGCGAATAACAATAATTCGACGATTCGCCCAACGTTGGAAAACGTTGTTGCGAATCATGAAAATTATGCAACGCAAGTCCGATTTGTTTCAAGTTGTTCGAACATTCCATTCGTCGCGCCGCTTCTCGCGCCGATTGAACCGCTGGCAAAAGAAGTCCGATCAGAATTCCGATAATCGCGATCACGGTCAAAAGTTCGACGAGCGTAAAGCCCGAATCTAAACGATTTTCTCGAGCCGGAGTCGTCGACGGTCGCGAAGAATCTGATTTCGTTCGATTTTTGGGATCGCAACAGCAGCCGCAACTGCCGCCGTTACAACAATTTCCGCAGCAAGAACAATGTTTTTCGATTTCTGGCGAAATTTCGATGTTTCCGTTCTTCAAACATGACGTTTTTCGAGTCATTTTGCCTCCTGTTTATTTTTGATTGATTTAACGTTTAAAATGGTTTTCTTCTTAAAACCGCGCGATTTTCAATGATCGCGATACAAAAATGATCGACGGTTTTCCGCAGCATTCATCGATTGCTTTTGCCAATCGAATAGAACGACGAACCAACCGACCTCTGTTTTATTAAAAGATTAGCCTTACCTAAACTTGAAATGAAAAAATTTTTCCTTTTCGATTTGTTTTATTATCTTATCTGAAAACGGTTTAACGACAATTGATCGCGTTTTATTTCAAACGATTCCAACGAACAGGAAAGTCTTTCGATAAATTGTTTCTTGCGTTCGCTGAATATTTTAATTCTATTAAGAGACGTTTCCCTTGAATTTTTCGAAATGCGGCGCTTTGTGTAGCCGCATTCCAAAGGTTATGCGGCGGCGAAGCGGAAAAATCTAAGCGTCGGCATTATATCGATCAAAGTCGTTATCTCAAAATTTTCTCAGCTCAAAGTTTAGTCTTGCCTAATCTTTTTTAACTATAACTTTGATTTCGTTCTCGTCAAGAGGGTTGTTCGTTATTATTATAAAAATTCCAAAATGAATCAGGAATTTATTTTTTTAGAAAATTTTCCTTTGAGCAAACAGGACCATGATTCTGTTATTTTGGGGAGAAAAAGCAAAGAAATTCGAATTTTATTTCAATGCAGTATCGTAAATAACGGTTTCAGCGCATAAAAAAAGGCCTTTTGAAATTCTTCAAAAAGCCCTAATGTACACCCAATCTGATTCGAACAGATAACCTTCGGTTCCGTAGACCGATGCTCTATCCAATTGAGCTATGGGTGCCCTTACTTTTAAGTAACAAACAATAATTTAATCTTTTTTTCTTTTTTGTCAAGAAGTTTTTTGGTTTTTTTCGCAATATTTTATTTCTTGCAGAGACGCGGGAAAGGAAAACAGCGTTATCATATTGACGCTTAAATTTTCCGCTTCGCCGCCGCATAACGCAACCGCATAACCTTTAGAAATGCAACCCATAAATCGCCGTATTCCAGAAAAACTTAAGAAAAACGTCTATAAAAAACGATTAAGACGTTTATGATTATTGGGAACGAGAGGATTTTTGAATTGTGATAACAAATCAATCTCCGTCATCAAACTGAGATTGTCAGAAAAACAAATGATTCAGAACAATCCCTGGCGTCTCGGCGAGAAAAATTTCTTCTGTTATTTGTTTCAAGCCCCTTGTTAAAAGTTCAGGGCATTTTAAACTTGAAGGAAGTTATTTTGCGATCTCTAAATGACGTCCATTGTTTTTCGAAAACATTCAATAATAATTGATCAATAATTTTCAAACCAACAAGCATTTTTACAGACGGACAACAATGTCGAAGATCAAAACAAACGTTATGAGATTATTGGATCAGGCTGGAATCCTTTATCGAACCGAGATTGTCGACGACGTTCATGACGAAGATTGGTCGAGTTTAAGAACGTCGAAACTTTTAGGAGTTTCAGCAGATCAGATTTTTAAAACATTGGTTTTACGCGGCGATTTTAATCGTTTTTTAGTCTGTTGCATTCCGTCAAACCAGGAACTCAATCTCAAAAAAGTTGCAAGAGCAAGCGGCGACAAGAAAGTCGAGTTGATTCATGTTAAAGAAATTCGAGAAATAACCGGTTACATTCGCGGCGGTTGCTCTCCAATTGGAATGAAAAAGAAATTTCCGACTTTCTTTGACGAGACCGTCATTTTATTCGACGAGATTTATATCAACGCAGGAGCTCTTGATACAATGCTTCTCATTGCCCCCAACTTGATCCTTCCCTTCCTCGAAGCAAAAACCGCAGATATCATTGATTAATCGGCAAATTATTTGATTCCGACTGTTTATTTTCAATATTCAACGCCCCTGTTTTAACCCCCCTGTTTCAACGATAATGTTCAATGTCAATGCGTCCTATCGAAGTTCAACGATCAAAATTATTTTTCTCTCAGGCGAATTTGAGAGCCCAAAAATCTCTGAAAGCAAGAAATGAACGAAATATTTGAAACTTCGTTGAGCACAGTTATCTCTGTTTATCTGATTGCTGCGACAGGAATGATATGTCGTTTTAAAAATTGGTTGGATCAATCAGCGTCGACGGCAATTTTGAAGATTGTGATCAATCTTTTAACTCCTTGTCTTTATATTTCGAAAATTATCGGCAACGAAGTCTTTAACGAAACGTCGAATCTTTATGTTCCTCCGCTGATTGGTTTTCTTTTGATTTCTTTTTTTCTGATTGTAACGGAACTTTATATTCGAATGTTTCCGCAAAAATGGACGTCTCTGGACAATCGCCGGAAAGTCAGTTCCTTTGTTGTCGGCGTCAGTCTCATTAATTACGGATATGTTCCGATTCCATTGATTTATGAACTTTTTCCTGGCAATGATCGACTTTTGGGAATTCTATTTGTCATCAATCTCGGAATGGAGTTGGCGCTTTGGTCGGTCTGCGTTTTAACAATGGAAGGTCACTTTTCCAAAGAATCATTTTACAAAATATTGAACGTTCCGATGTTGACAATTTGTTTTGCATTATTGCTCAATATGCTCGGATTGGATCGTTTTGTGACGCATCAAATGCTTCAACCGTTCAAAATTTTAAGCGACGCCGCGATTCCGCTTTCATTATTTATTGTCGGAACAATAATTGCGGAAAATATCGATTGGAAAAGCTGGAAACAATCGGGCTCAAGTTTCCTGAAAATAAGTTTCCATTCCTGTTTTTTAAGACTGTTTCTTTTTCCATTATTAATCATTTCATTGATTAATTGGATTCCCTGTTCGAACGAATTACGCATTGTTATGATTATTCATGCGTCAATGGCATCGGCCATTTTTCCGATCATTCTGGCCCGCCTTTATCATGGCGATATGCAAACGTCGCTCTTTACATTGCTCGGGAATACTCTTCCTGCTCTCATAACAACCCCCTTTTGGATAACCATCGGACTTCGTTAAGCGTTCGTTATTCCTTTGTTGTTTTGAGCAGATCGCCGCTTTCAATAAGCGACGTTGTTTTTTGTTGCAGAAAAATTTTAAAATCTTAAAAATTCATTAACTTCGAATAATCGTTGACCCGCCGCCGCGTAAGGAGAGATCGACAGGCGAATTTGTAACCCAATTTCCGCCAGTAAAGTCGGGAAATGGAATCGGTTGCGAACCATGAGTCACCGACCAAAGGCTCAAAGGAGTTACGGCGCTCCAGGTTGCCCCTTCGTAAACGGTTATGTCGAGCGGAAGTCCATTTCGAATCAAATCAACCAATCGATAATCGCAAATAAAGTCCATGCCGCCATGACCGCCGAATTTAATTGCATTTTCGGCGAGAAATCGAACAAGTTCAGGCGTATATTGCGATTTCAATTCATTCATTCTTTCTTCAGAAACCGGAGCGTTCTCGTCAAAATAGATTCGAGCAGGAAGAGGATATTTTTGGACAAATCCTTTCAAACCGCTCAAGATATGAGTTCGCGAATAAGGACGCATGGACGTCGTATCATATTGAACTTGAATGATTTTTCCCTTTTTTGTTCGAACGAGAGAAACGTTCATATTTCCAGTAAACTCTTTATTGGCAAACTGTTGATGATAAGGGCTTCCTTTTTGAAGAAAATCAGCAAACGTTTTGCCTCGAACAAAATCGTCTGTTTCGACAGAGGTCAAAAAATCGGGAGAATCGCCGGCATTAATTTTCATCGCGGCACAAACAGGGCCAAAGCCATGAGTTGGATAACGATTTCCTTTAACCGTACAGCCGACGGCATGTCGAAACATTCCCGCTTTTTTACTCAACGGCGGCATCGGTTCCGCAAAAACTTCCGTAACAGGAAAATAATGAAGATAAGCTCCTTCTCCATAAACGATTTCGCCAAAAAGGTTTTGAAGCGCCATATTAATCGTCATTGCCTCAAAAAAATCGTAAAGACAATTCTCCAACAGGGCGCAATGCTTTTTGGTTTGTTCGCTCGTTTTAACGATTTGCCAGCAGTCTTCCAGCGTATAGGCCAAAGGAACTTCTGTTGCGACATGTTTTCCTGCTTTCATGGCGGCGCAGGCCATTTCCGCATGCCAATATTGAGGCGTTGTAACATAAATCAAATCAAGATCATCGCGTTCAACGAGATTCTTCCAGGTTTCTTCCGACTCAAAATATTCAGCGGGTTTTCGATAATTAATGCTTTGAAAATGTTGACGCGCCAATTCGATCGGATATTCATAGCAATCGGCAATCGCTCGTATTTCGACCCCTTCCATTTGCGATAATCTTTTCAGTGAAGCAAGTCCGCGACTTCCGAGTCCGATATAACCGACTCGAAGGTTCGGGATTGCTGGAGCTGCATATCCGTTCATATTGAATTCCGAACGATGATCTTTCATGATCCATTTTGTTTCTTCAATATCGTCACGAAGACGATTCTCGTTGCCATAAGCGGCCGCAACCAGTCCCAAAAGCGGAAGACCTGCCGTCCATTTCATAAAATTCCGTCTTGATGCTTTCATATCGAACTCCTGAAATCAGATTTCTTGAAATATTAATAATTTTTCGCGATAAAATTCGTCTGAGTTTAACCTTTGAAGTCATTCTAATGAACGCTGAACGAAAAGTCAATGTTTGCCGTTTGAAAAGAGCAAACGATCTCAAAAGACGCTATTCAAGAGAAGGATGTCATTAAAAACGGGAAAAGGAGACAAATGAAAGTTTTAAAAAATCTGTTTTTTCAACAAACGCATTTCGGATAAAGTCGTTAAAACCAGAGTTCTGTAAATGTTGTATTCATTGTTAGAATCGAAATACAGAACTGACAAACAGGGAACGCCGATGTCTCGTCCGCATTCCATAAAAAAGTCATCGCGACTCTTTTATAAAAACAGTATTCTGTTTGCAACGATTACTGTTTTGTGAATATCATAACAGGCGCCGGTTGATTTTTCCAGGAGTTATCCCGACTCTTGGAATCAGATACGAACGGGATGTCCGCGTTCCAAAGGGGGGGTTAAGAACTTCCTTTATAAAATATGGGCGGCATTAATAATTATCATATATAATATTGGCGCTATGATGATATTGACTTCAAAATATTTTCGAGAATGATCCTTCATTTGAAATGGGGAGCGGCATTTGAAAATCCTGACATCAAGGGTTCGTAAATTGAAAAAAAGAATTTTTAAAAAAACAAAGATAAATCGATAAAAAAATACTGAATTCCTCTTGACGAGAGCAAAAGTTAATGTATACTTCTTTTATCGATAAGAAAATATCTATATTATTTTATCGAACTTTGTTTGAGTTAAACTTTAAGGGGAAAAAAGGGCAGGGCGTTTTGTTGGCTGTTGCAATGGTTTTGACTTTTTGATTGCGGTTTTGCGAAGAAAAAGAGCGAAATTCTTCAAACGAATAGAAAATCAAAAATAAAAACGGCTTCATGATTGATCAGGAATAAAATCGTTTTGAATTACATAACAAATCCAAAGGAGACTTAAAAATGGCGAAAAAAGAAAACAATAAAGAAGCGACGGCAACAAAAGAAACTGAAGTTGTCCGTTTGCAAGACGACAAAGATCGCGAACTTCTTGACGTCGTCATCGCTAAGGTTCAAGAAGCTCAAAAGGCTT
The DNA here is from genome assembly GCA_030527205.1 of Planctomycetia bacterium. Lineage (GTDB taxonomy): Bacteria > Planctomycetota > Planctomycetia > Pirellulales > Thermoguttaceae > JAUNBG01. The sequence goes on along the minus strand of JAUNBG010000004.1, from coordinate 19,900 downwards.
ATGCGAACTATACGCAGGAACAAGTTGACGATATTTTTCGAGCAGCGGCTCTTGCGGCTAACGAAGCGCGAATTCCTTTAGCGAAAATGGCCGTCGAAGAAACCGGAATGGGAGTCGTCGAAGACAAAGTTATCAAAAACCATTTTGCGTCCGAATATGTTTATAATCGATACAAGACGACGAAAACTTGCGGCGAAATCGAATATGACGAAGCGTTCGGAATCATTAAAGTTGCCGAACCCGTTGGAATTATCGCCGGAATCGTTCCGACAACGAACCCGACTTCGACGGCGATTTTTAAATCGCTTTTGGCTTTGAAGACGCGAAACGGCATTATTTTCAGTCCGCATCCAAGAGCAAAAAAGAGTACAATTGCCGCCGCGAAAATCATTTTGGACGCCGCCATTGCCGCCGGAGCTCCTAAAGACATTATCGGTTGGATTGAAGAACCGACGGTTGCGCAAAGTCAGCATTTAATGAGTCATCGAGCGATCAGCATGATTTTGGCAACCGGCGGACCCGGAATGGTCAAAGCGGCTTATTCGAGCGGAATTCCTGCTCTCGGCGTTGGGCCTGGCAATACGCCCGCCGTTATGGACGAAACTTGCGACATTCTTATGGCCGTCAGTTCCGTTATTCAATCGAAAACCTTTGATAATGGAATGATTTGCGCTTCCGAACAGTCCGTTGTCGTCGTTGACGCTATTTATGAAGCGGTTAAAGCTGAATTCATCAAACGCGGAGCTTATATTTTAAATGAAGAGGAAGCTCAAAAAGTCGCCAATATTATTGTCGTTGACGGAAAATTAAACGCGAAAATCGTTGGACAAAGCGCCAAACGAATCGCTGAAATGGCCGGCTTGACCGTTCCTGATTACATTAAAGTCCTGATCGGCGAAACCGACGGCGTTGGAAAAGATTATCCGTTCAGCGTTGAAAAACTTTCCCCCGTTCTCGCCCTTTATCATGAGAAAAATTTTGAAGCCGCTCTCGTTCGAGCCCAGCAACTTCTCGATTTCGGCGGTTTGGGGCATACAAGCGTTTTGTATACAAATCCCTTGAATTATGAGCGAATCAAAGATTTCGGTCAACGAACCAAAACCTGCCGAACCCTGATCAATATGCCGTCGAGTCAAGGGGCAATCGGAGACGTTTTCAACTTCAAACTTGATCCGTCTTTAACCCTTGGTTGCGGAACCTGGGGCGGAAACTCCGTCAGCCAAAACGTTGCCCCAAAGCATTTGCTCAACATCAAGACAATTGCCGAACGTCGCGAAAATATGCTTTGGTTCCGCGTCCCGGAAAAAGTTTATTTCAAATATGGCTGCTTGAACGAAGCTCTTCGCGATTTGGCCGACGACGGTCGAAAACGCGCGTTCATCGTTACAGACCGCTTTTTGTATAACGCCGGTATGTTGAAAGATCTTATTGATTTTCTCGAAGAAAAAGATATTAAATTGGAAGTCTTCTCCGACGTTGAACCGGATCCGACTCTTGGCGCCGCTTATAAAGGACTTGATCGAATGAATTCCTTCAAACCCGACACAATTATCGCCTTTGGAGGCGGGTCGCCTATGGACGCTGCCAAAATTATGTGGCTTCTTTATGAACATCCGGAAGTTCATTTCGACGACATCGCCATGAGATTTATGGATATCCGCAAACGCGTTTATAAATTCCCCAAACTTGGCGAAAAAGCGACTCTCGTTGCCATTCCAACAACTTCGGGAACCGGTTCCGAAGTAACGCCGTTCGCCGTTATAACCGACGAAAAAACCGGGAACAAATATCCGCTCGCCGATTATCAATTAACGCCCAAAATGGCTATTGTCGATACAAAATTCGTTATGAATATGCCGAAAAAACTGACCGCTTACAGCGGAATCGACGTTCTGGTTCATGCGTTGGAAGCCCGCGTTTCCATTATGGCCAGCGAATATACGAACGCCTTGTCGAAAGAAGCGACCCGCTTGATTTTCAAATATCTTCCCGTCTGCTTTGCCAATCCGACAGACGAACATGCTCGCGAAAAGGTTCATCATGCCTCGACGATTGCTGGAATGGCGTTCGCTAACGCATTTTTAGGTTTATGTCATTCGATGGCGCATAAATTGGGCGCCGCGTTTCATATTCCTCACGGATTGGCCAACGCCCTTTTGATCAGTCATGTCATCCGCTTTAACGGGACAAGCAAACCGACGCGTCAGGGAACTTTTTCTCAATATAAATGCCCCGAAGCGAAAGAACGTTACGGAGATATGGCCGACTTCCTCAATTTGACAAACGATCAAATGACTCCGGAAGAAAAAGTTGAGGCACTGATTTCTGAAGTCGAAAAACTCAAGGCAACCATTGAAATTCCCGTCTCGATTCAGGAATATGGCATTTCCGAGAAGGACTTTTTGGCTCAATTGGATGAGATTTCCGAAAAAGCGTTCGATGACCAATGCACAGGCGCTAATCCGCGTTATCCGATCATCAGCGAAATAAAGGAAATCTTTTTGAAAGCGTTTTACGGACAACGCTAAGCGACTTAATCAACTCAAGTTTGGCAATCAAACTTGAGTTAAGTTTGATTAATAACAATTCTGCGGAAAGCATAAAAGACGATAAAAATTGCGAGAAAACGGAACCGCTATCGCCTTGTTTTCCGCGCAGGTATTACAAATAAGTTTTAAAGGAGAACAACCGTTGGGTCGAATCAAATTGCAGAATACGCCAGCGATTCGTCGTTTGCCGTCTTATCTTCATAAATTGATGTTAATGCAACAACAAGGGGAAGAAAAAGTGTCAACGACAAAATTGGCGGATTATATGAACCTTGACCCGATTGTTGTTCGAAAAGACTTTGCTTTAACAGGGTCGATTGGGCAACCGGGCGTTGGTTTTCAAACAAGCGATTTGATTCATTCAATCCGCGATTATTTGGGTTGGAACGTTGTTTGTCGAGCCTGCCTTATTGGCGCAGGATCATTGGGCAGCGCTTTGTTGGGTTATCATGAATTTTCGGAATACGGCTTGGAAATAACTTCCGTTTTTGATTCCGATCCTGAAAAAATTGGTCGAAAGATTCATGGTTATGAAGTTCTCAATGCTGCGTTTCTGAATCGCATTGTTCGAATATCGAAGCCCAATATAGCGATTCTGACCGTTTCTGCAGCCAACGCTCAAGCTGTTTGCGACGAACTTATGGAAGCGGGAGTCAAGGCGTTTTGGAATTTTTCCAATGTCAGCCTTCAAGTTCCCGAAAACGTTATCGTTCAACGAGAAGTGATCGCCGGCGGATTCGCATTACTTTCAGCGAAATTGCTTCAACAAGGTCTTAAAGTTCAGGAGTCAGAAGGAAATCATCTAATGACCAAAATCGTGATCTGTATGGGAAGTTCCTGCTTTGCTCGCGGAAATGAGGATAATCTTCGCGTCATTGAGGAATTTATCGAAACGAACAACTTTAAAGCTCAAATTGAGCTTTCGGGAAAATGTTGCGTCGGTCAATGTTCAGACGGTCCGAATATAATAATCGATGGCGTTTGCTATCATCATATGGACAAAGGGGCTTTGATCGATTTGCTGAACGAAAAGTTCAATCAGGAACAAAACAGGACTCCGGCATGAATCACAGTTATCCGATTTTTACCGCCGACGCAGAATGTCAGGATTGTTTTAAATGCGTTCGACATTGTCCCGTTAAGGCGATTAAAGTTGAAGGGGGACACGCGTCTGTAATGCCAGAATTATGCATTGCTTGCGGACATTGCGTCGAAGTTTGTCCGGCTCATGCGAAAAAGATTCGCGATGATCTCGAACGAACGAAACAATTGATCCAAAGAGACGTTCCGGTTTATGTTTCGCTTGCTCCATCCTGGGTCAGCGAATTTAAGGGACTTCCTTTTGCTAAAATGATTGCGGCGCTCAAGCGACTTGGTTTTGCTGGCGTCAGCGAAACAGCGCTTGGCGCTCAGATTGTCTCGTCGGAAGTTTCCAAGTTATTGAAACATCAAAAGAAAGGGGTTGTTATATCGTCCGCTTGTCCGGTTGTTGTTGATTTTGTGCGAAAATATCTTCCGGAATTTACGGATTGTATTTCTCCTCTTTTATCTCCCGTTTTAAGTCATGCCAAAATGTTGCATGAAACAATCAAAGGGAAGATCAAAGTCGTTTTTGCCGGACCTTGTATCGCGAAAAAAAATGAAGCGGACAGTCATCCCGATTTGATTGCGACGGCCATTTTGTTTCCCCGATTGCGTCAATGGTTCAAGGAAGCGGGAATTGATCCCTGGACTCTTGAACCGACGAAAGAAGATTATTTTATTCCGCAATCGGCCGAAGAAGGGGCTTTATATCCCATTGAGGGGGGAATGAACGAAACGATTCGTCTTCATGGCGGCTGCGATCATATTCATTTTGCGACAGTTTGCGGAATTTCCGCCTTGCGTCAGATGTTGGAAGGGTTAAGTCCTCTCGATATTAAGGAACCTGTTTTTATCGAAGCGCTCGCTTGTATCGGCGGTTGCGTTCATGGCCCAGGAACCGGGCATGGTTCCCCGGGGTTACTGGAAAGGCTTCGAATAACAAGGAATTCGGAATGGAAAAATGAGATTCCTGCTCGCGAACTCATTGATATTCAAATGGATTATGCGCAATCGCCTGTTCTTTCGGATCAAAATGTAAGTCTTCAAGAACTCCGACAAGCGTTGCGGATTGTTGGCAAGACCAAACTGGAAGACGAATTAAATTGCGGCGGTTGCGGTTATGATACTTGTATCAATTTTGCCAAAGCGCTTCTTTCCGGCAAAGCGGAACCCTGTATGTGTGTCTCCTATTTGCGGCAATTATCGCAAAAGAAGTCGAATGCGATTCTCCGTTGTATTCCTGCGGCGGTTGTCATTGTTGATCGAAGTTTGCGACTCATTGAATGCAATAAACGTTTTGCCGAGCTTTCTGGCGAAGAAGCTCTTCAGATTTATGAAATGATTCCAGGAATGGCCGGGACAGTTTTAGAGAAATTGGTTCCTTTTGCTGATTTGTTTGACAGGGTTCTTCAAAATGGAGAAGAATTGAAAAGAGATATGCTTCGCGTGAACAATCGGTTGTTGAGTATCAACATATTCAATATTGATCCGGGACAGGTTGTTGGCGCCATTTTGTTTGATGTAACGAATGTTGAATTTCGTCGCGAACAGATTGCCGCGCGAGCCCGGGAAGTTATTCAAAAGAATCTTGCGACAGTTCAGGACATCGCCTGTAAACTCGGGGAACATATGGCCGAAACCGAAATTCTTCTTCGCTCAATTGCAGAAAATTATGCCGACAATAAAGAGTAAACGAAGGTTAAATAAAGTTTTTTCAAGCGAAAAGAAATCGAAATGAATCGAAATGGAACCGTTATTTATAGATTTAGGATTCAGCCAGCGTTTTAAGAATGGCGAAGATATTTGCGGGGACGCGTTTAAATATCAAAAAGATCATCAGGACGGTCGCGTTGTTGCCGTTTTGTCAGACGGGTTGGGGAGCGGCGTCAAAGCGAATATTTTAGCGTCAATGACAGCAACGATGGCACTTAAATTTGCAGCAGAAAGCGAAGATAATATTGTTCATTCTGCGGAAATTATGATGAGCGCTTTGCCGATCTGTCAGGTTCGAAAGATCAGTTATGCGACCTTTACAATCGTCAACGCCAGTTTAAACGGGTCGATTCGAATCATCGAAATGGGTAATCCGAAATTTCAACTGTTTCGGGACGGCGCCCTTTTCAAAATTCCGTTTGAGACCTTGGAATCGTCGAAATGGAATGATCGGAAAATGAACGTTTACAATTTTACAGTTCAGCCAGGCGATCGAATTGTCTTTTTTTCGGACGGCATAAGTCAAGCCGGAATGGGGTCTTCGGCTTGGCCATTGGGTTGGCGGGAAAAAGGTTGCGCTGAATTTATTCAACGTTCGATCGCGAAGCATTCCGACATTTCGTCGCATGAATTGACCGAACAAATTCTTCGGGAAGCAAGACGCAAGGAACCGAATCTGCTTAACAAAGACGATATGACCTGCGCCGCGCTTCTGTTTCGTCCGCCGCGCAAAATGTTATTGTTTACGGGCCCCCCTTATGATCGCAAACGCGATTTGGAATGCGCTGAACTTGTTGCGCATTTTCAAGGGGAAAAAGTTATTAGCGGCGGAACGAGCGCCGAAATCATTAGTCGAGAGCTTCATCGCGATTTAAAAGTTGATTTATCGAACATTGACTCTGAAATGCCGCCAGCGTCGAAAATGGAAGGAATTGATCTTGTTACGGAGGGCATTTTTACGCTGACCAAAACCGCTCAATATCTCGACAATTATGACGGCGCCAAATATGAAAATCCTGCGGGAATGCTCGCTGAAATGATGCTCCGAAACGATGTTATTGACGTTCTGCTTGGCACACGAATCAACGAGGCGCATCAAGATCCCAATTTGCCCCTTGATTTGGAGTTGCGCCGCAATATTGTCAAAAGAATTGCTCAAATTCTTGAAAAGAACTTCCTGAAAAAGGTCAATATTCGATATGTTTAAGTTTTGTGTGAGAAATATTCCCGAATATGCGCAAATCGTTTCTTTTGAATGAATTCGGTTTTGCAACGCGATTGAAAAGTCGGAATTGTTTTTGTTTGCAAGGAGAGCATATCGGCTCGAAACGAATGTCGATGTTTGTTGGACAAACCCGGGCATTGCCAGGAAAAACTTGTTAATAGTATTGTAACCAAAGAAAAATAAAAAGATTAAGGAACAACAATGCAAGAAACGATCGAAAAGACCAAAGCGATGGTTCAACATCTTGCTTCGGTCAATGAAATCCTTGAAAAAAATCATAATGATCCTTCCCGTTTAATTCCGATACTTCAGGAAGTTCAGGACGTTTACAAATATCTTTCCAAAGATGTCATTAGTTATGTCGCAACATCGCTGAATGTTCCGGTTGCTCATGTTTATGGCGTTGCGACATTTTATGCTCATTTTTCATTGAATCCAAAGGGAAAACATATTTTTCGACTTTGTGACGGAACGGCTTGTCATGTTAAAAAATCGCATGGAATTCTTGAATCGCTTTATAAAAAACTGAATCTAAGCGAAGAGAATCGAACGACATCCGATTTAATGTTTACAATCGAGCTTGTCAGTTGTCTGGGGGCTTGCGGACTTGCTCCGGTTATGGTCGTCGATGACGTTGTTTATGGTCAATCGACGCCTGAACTTGCCGTTCAACTTGTCGATGAGATTCTCGCAAAAGAGCAAAATGTAGCGGCTTCCGAAGCGCCGAATGTTTGACGGAAATATTAATCTGGGTTGAATAACAGATTCAAGCATATAATTCAATGGAATAAAATCAAGGAGCAGGAATAAAATGTCTGAGGAAACAAAACGATTGAGTTTGGAAGAACTTGCGTCGAAATATGAGAAAGCGTCTTCTGTGTTAAAGCGTCGGATTATCATTTGTGGCGGAACCGGTTGTATTGCCAATGGTTCGCTGCAAGTTCGCGACGCTTTGGTCAAGGAGTTGGAAAAAGTTAACGAAAAGGTCGAAATTGTTTTGAAAAGCGGTTCAGAAATAGAACCGTTTGACGGAACTTATCTTTCTAAAAGCGGTTGTCAAGGATTTTGTCAAAAAGGTCCGCTCATGCGAATCGAGCCGGAAGGGATTTTTTATTGTCATGTCAAACCGGAAGACGCGGCGGAAATCGTTAATGTAACTCTTTTAAATGGCGAAATTATTGATCGTCTCGTTTATGTCGATCCGGTTACGCAAAAGTTTTGTCGTCATGAAAACGAAATTCAGTTTTACGAAAGACAATCGCGTATCGTCTTGAAAAATTGTGTGATCGAACCGGAAAACGTTGAAGAATATATTGCTCGACAAGGTTATTTTGGAGCTCGTAAAGCGATTCTGGAAATGAAACCGGAAGAAATTTGTCAACTTGTTCTGGATGCGGGGCTTCGAGGTCGGGGGGGCGGGGGATTTCCAACCGGTTTAAAATGGAAGTTTACGCTGGCCTCTCAAGGGAAAAAGAAATATGTCATTTGCAATGGGGACGAGGGCGATCCTGGCGCCTTTATGGATCGTTCTGTCATGGAAGGGAATCCTCATGCGGTTCTCGAAGGAATGATAATTGCCGGAAAAGCAATTGGCGCAGACGAAGGAGTCGTTTATGTTCGAGCGGAATATCCGCTTGCCGTTAAACGGATGAATCAGGCGGTTTTAGATGCGGAGCATCACGGACTTCTCGGGGATCATTTGTTTGGTTCCGATTTCAACTTTCGTATTCGAATTATGGAAGGGGCAGGGGCATTTGTCTGCGGCGAGGAAACGGCCCTGATTGCTTCAATCGAAGGGAAACGCGGAATGCCGATGCCGAAGCCGCCATTTCCTGCTCAATGCGGACTTTATGGCAAACCAACGGTCATTAATAATGTTGAAACGCTGGCTATGGTTCCATATATTTTGCGAGAAGGGGCCGCTTCCTTTCGTTCATTTGGAACGGAAAAGTCGCCGGGAACAAAAACATTTGCATTGACGGGGCATGTTACGAATACCGGATTGATCGAAGTTCCTTTCGGGACTACGCTTCGGGAAATTGTTTATAATATTGGGGGCGGCGTTACGGATAACAACGGTCACGTAACGGGCGAGGATTTCAAATCGGTTCAAATCGGGGGACCGTCCGGGGGTTGTTTGACTCCGGAAATGCTTGATATGCCGTTAGATTATGATTCGTTAAAAACTGCTGGCGCAATGGTTGGATCGGGCGGTTTGGTTGTTATGAACAAACAGACCTGTATGGTTCGAATCGCTCGATTTTTCATGAAGTTTACGCAAAACGAATCTTGCGGGAAATGTGTTCCGTGTCGCGAAGGAACCAAACAAATGCTTGCTTTGCTTGACGATATAATTGAAGGACGAGCAACGGCGGAAACCTTGGATTTATTGGAACAAACAGCGAAGGCAGTTCAATTGGGATCGTTATGCGGTCTTGGCAAAACGGCGCCTAATCCGGTTCTTTCAACGCTTCGATATTTCCGGGAAGAATATGAATCTCATGTATTTAAGAAGATTTGTCCGACCGGCGAATGCAAAGCGCTGGCCCGGCCTGTCATTTTAGCGGAAAAATGCAAGGGATGTACAGCGTGTGCCCGCAAGTGTCCTGTTGGAGCCATTAGCGGTTCGCCGAAGCAGCCGCATAAAATTGATCCGGAAAAATGTATAAAATGCGCCGTTTGTAAGGAAACCTGTAAATTTGGCGCGGTTACCGGGTTTTAAATCGTCCATTTTCAAAATTACAATCGCTTTATTGGTCGGGTTTTGAAGCGATTGGTTTCGAAAAATGAAAAGAGTAAACGAGACAGTTGAACAATAAGGAAAGATCAATGAACGAAATGAAAAAGTTAACGGTTAATGGACGGGAAGTCGAATTTTCAACGGAGCGTAATCTTCTCGAAGTCATTCGGAAAGCAGGGATTGACATTCCGACTTTCTGTTATCATTCGGAGTTGAGCATTTACGGAGCTTGTCGACTCTGTTTGGTTCTTGTTGAAGGGCGGGGAATTATGGCCGCCTGTTCAACCGCTCCAGAAAATGGAATGATTATTCATACAGAAACGAAGGAAATTCGTGAGATGCGTAAGATCAGCGTTGAGTTGCTTTTAGCCAATCATGATCGAGAATGTCCGACTTGCGTCAGGAGTTCTGATTGTTCGTTGCAAAACATAGCGCGACGACTTGGCGTTGAAACGATTCGTTACAAGAGACTTGAGAAGAAAGTTCCAATCGATTGTTCGTCTCCTTCATTGGAGCGGGATCCGAATAAATGTGTTCTTTGCGGCGATTGCGTTCGCGTTTGCGCAGAAATTCAAGGGATTGGCGCCATTGATTTTGCCAATCGGGGTTCGCATGCAAAGGTTGCCCCGGCTTTTGATACGCAACTTGGTTTGGTTGAATGCGTCAACTGCGGCCAATGCGCTGCGGTTTGTCCGACGGGCGCCATTGTTCCGAAACAAGACCGAAATCGAGTTTGGGAGGCTCTTTACGATCCGACGAAAACGGTTGTTGTTCAAATAGCCCCGGCTGTTCGCGTTGCTATTGGCGAATATTTTGGCGCCAAAGCAGGGGAAAATTATGCCGGTAAGTTGGTTGCTGCGTTGAAATTAATGGGATTCAAATATGTATATGACACAGGTTTTGCAGCCGATATGACCATTTTTGAAGAAGCGACGGAATTTATAGATCGGTTTACGCAAAAGGAGAAATTGCCGTTGTTTACAAGTTGTTGTCCGGCCTGGGTCAAATATGCCGAAATCTATTTTCCCGAATTTCTCCCCAATCTTTCGACTTGTCGATCTCCGCAGGCGATGTTTGGTTCTGTGATGAAAAAGGTTTTGCCCGATCAACTCGGTTGCAAAAGGGAAGACCTTGTCGTTGTTTCGATTATGCCTTGCACTGCCAAGAAATTTGAAGCCCAGCTTCCCAAATTTGCCGTTGCAGGTCAACCGGATGTTGATATTGTGATAACAACAAGCGAAGTTGAAAGAATGATAGGTTCGCTGGGAATTCAGTTAAGCGACTTGGAACCCGAGGCTTTCGATATGCCAATGGGATTTGCAACAGGGGCGGGGATCATTTTTGGAACCTCGGGCGGCGTTATGGAAGCGGCTCTTCGTTATGCCGTCGAAAAAATCGAGAATAAACCGTTGAAAAATATCGACTTCAAAATCGTTCGCGGAATGAATTCGATAAAAGAAGCGACAATCAACGTTGGCGGGAATGACGTTAAAGTTGCGGTTGTTTATGGACTTGCAAATGCCCGAAAATTATTGACTGACATTCGGGACGGCAAGGCAGATTATCATTTTGTTGAAGTTATGGCCTGTCCTGGCGGCTGTATTTCCGGCGGAGGGCAACCGATTGGCGTCAACGACGCGATTCGAAAACGTCGTCAACAGGGACTTTATGCTGCTGATAAAACGCATCAGGTTCAAAAATCGCAAGACAATTATTTGGTCGCCCAATGTTATGAGGAAAATCTCGGCGGTTGCCCTGGATCACATGAGGCTCATTTGCGGTTACATACGAATTATCAGAATCGAAGTCAACTCTTTGACGCGAAAATACCAATAATGAGAGGGACATCGCAACATTGCGTTCCTGTGACGGTTACAATTTGCGCAAAACAGGAAAATTGTCCCGGTCAAATGTTGTTGGGTATGATTAGTCAATTTGTTAAAAAGAATGGTTATTCTGATCGCATTAATTTGGATGCCGCTTTTTCTTCCCGACCGGAAGAAGATGGGACTATTTGTGTGACAGTCGGCGAACAAGTTGTTGAACGGACAAAGTTTACAAATGCCGTTAATACAATCGAACAACTCGAAAATCAGGCCGCTTTTGAGTCGATTAAAAAAGAAATTGTGAACGCGATTGCTCTTTTAGAATAACGCAACGCAAGGACGCCGCATCCCTGGCGGAGCTGCCGCTCCGTTGATCGCAGGGGTTAATCGAACGATTTTCTCGAAGAAAATTGACTTGGGTCTCTTTTTTGAGTTGATTTTCGTCCCGGGGGGCGAATGGGAGTTCAATCCTTGCTCGTCGTTTCAACTCGCAAGGGGGTTCAACGCTGGTTTTATGTGGGACGAAAATCAAAATGCTGTCCTGTTTCTGAACAAAAACGTTCGAGAAAATTCAACGATTTGTCTCCGACGGGGCAACCAGCGCGGTTGCTTCGCGGCAACGCAGGGCATTGCGTCCCGATTGGAGCTGCCGCTTCCGTTGGTCGCAGGGGCAATCAAACAATGGACCCGCTTCCAAACAAAGGGCCCGCTTCGTTATTTTCTGGATTGGATAAAAATTGCCCCTTTTATTGGTTAATTTTTCGAGTATAATTGATCTGATGGGTTTTTTATTTTTGCCCGACAAAATATCTTTCACTTAAACAGATTACTAATTATAAGGAGAAGGGCATGTCAGAAGAAAAAGCCAAACTGCAATTAGATGATCAAATAATCGAACTCCCTGTCTATTCAGGAACAGAAGGGGAACGAGCCATCGACGTTACTCGACTGCATGACGAATATGGCCTCATTACGTTTGATCCGTCATTGGCTAATACAGCGATCTGTCGAAGCGAAATTACTTATATCGATGGCGAAAAAGGGATCCTTCGTTATCGCGGAATTCCTTTAGAACAATTTGACCGCGCAAAACCCAATTTTATAGAAGTTGCTTGGCTGTTAATCTTCGGACGACTTCCCAATAAAACGGAATTGAACGATTTTCGAAATCTTCTTTGCGAACATGAACTGCTGCATGAAGGTCTGCGAAATCAGTTTCAGGTTCTGCCAGCGAAAGCGCCGCCAATGGCAATCCTTTCCGCGATGATTAGCATGATGGCTTGCTATTATGAAGAATTTCTTGCCTATAATGACGAACAATTGCTTTTTGAAGCAGCCGCTCGCCTCATTAGCAAGGTTCGAACAATCGCCGCGTTTACTTATCGGCGCTCAGAAGGATTGCCGTTTATTTATCCCGATCCTGGTCTGCGATATTGCGCTAATTTTCTCCATATGATGTTCTCCTTGCCTTATCGACAGTTTGAAGTAACAACAGAAATGGAAGACGCGCTGAATCTTATTCTTATTCTGCATGCGGATCATGAACAGAATTGCAGCACAAACGCCGTTCGAGTTGTCGGTTCGACGCACGCAAATCTTTTTGCGTCTTGCAGCGCCGGAGTCAGCGCGCTTTGGGGACCGCTTCATGGCGGCGCCAATGTCAAGGTTATGGAAATGCTTGAAGGAATTTATCATGGCGGAATGAAACCTCAAGATTGCATCGAAGCGGCAAAAGATCGAACGAATCCGTTTCGACTCTTCGGCTTTGGACATCGAGTTTATAAGAATTATGATCCGCGGGCGAAAATTCTTAAAGCGTCTTGCGATCGCGTTTTTGCTAATCTCAAGACGTCTGATCCGCTTTTGGCAATTGCTCGCGAATTGGAAGAACGCGCTCTTCAGGATAATTATTTTATTGAACGAAAATTGTATCCGAATGTTGATTTTTATAGCGGAATCTTGCTTCGAGCTATGGGAATACCAACCGATATGTTTACGGTTATCTTCGCAATCGGTCGGCTTCCTGGTTGGATTGCGCAATGGAAAGAGCAGCATGATAATCCCGCGACGAAAATTATTCGTCCGCGTCAGATTTATGTCGGGAATTCGACAACGAATTATGTCGATTTGAATGATCGAAACTGAAAATTGTTTTTTAATCAAATATAAGGGTTGTTGTCTTTGATAAAACAACCCGTTTTGTATGGAAAGGATTGAATTTCCCGAATCATTTCCATACAGAGATTCTTTTTCTTATTATCGAAACCATTTCTTTTTTCGGATCTCTCTTTCAACGCTTATTGGAATCATTCTTGTCAAACGATTTTGAGACAGTTATAATTGATTTTGCTATTGATTTGAAACGAAATTTGTAAAAGGAAGTTCTGAAAACCAGTTTTTTACAACAACCCCAATTCAAAAAAGCGTCGCGAAAAGCAGTTCCAGCGGACAAGACGTCCGCGTTCCGAAGGGGTTTTTAGAACTTCCTTAAAAATAATTTTTATGATTAATCAACGAAAGGGCTTTTTATGAAAAAAGATCAGATAGTTCGTTTTTTATCCGTTTTGATAATGAGTTTTTCATTTCTGTCTGTTTTTGCGCATTTAATTGAAGCGGATGATGCGAAATATCTTCAATTGCCGGAATGTCCCCAAATAGAATGGTCGGAAGCGCAAAAAGCCGATTTTGTCGTTTACGTCAATCAATACGCGAATGATTTGAAAGACAAAGACGGAAAATTAACGTTTCAATCTTTTCCGGAAGCCGTTCAAGCGGTTCAAGAGCATCAAAAAACGAATCCGAACGATTCCATAACGATCATTTTAAACGGGACGTTTCGAATTGAGGAACCGGTTCTTTTGGAAAACTTAAAAGGAACGACAGAAAAACCGATTCTTATCGTTTCTGATCGAATCGGCAATGCTTTTCTTTCGGGCGGTTCTGTCATAATGGGCAATGGATCAGAATTTTGGAAGAAAATTGACGAATCCCCATTTTTTCAAAATGAAGATCATCGAGTTCAGGCAGAAAAGTTGAATCGACGAATTAAGTCGGAGGTTCGCGATAAAATTTGGGTTGGTTCTCTTGACGAAAAAAAATGGGATCATTTGGGAGACGCAACTGATCTTGGAAAGCGTCCTGAATTCTTTTTGATTCAGAATGGGCTTGGCGTTCCGCAAACGCTTGCCCGATTTCCGAACGAAGGTTTTCTGAAAGCGGGAAATGTTTTGGGGGAAAATAAAATCGAATCCTGGAACGGCCCCGGTTACAAAGAAGGAATATTCGAATATTTGGAAGAGAATCCGTCTCATTGGCTTGACGAACCGGACGCTCGCCTTTTCGGTTACTGGTTTTGGGATTGGGCCGAAAGTTATGCGAAAATCGATTCCATTGATCCGCAAACGAAAACGATCAAAATCGCGAAACCTTATCATAATTACGGTTATAAAAACGGGTTTCGATATTATGCGATTAATCTTCTTGCCGAGCTTGATTCTCCCGGCGAATATTATATTGATCGCGAAAATCGACTTCTTTTCTGGTTTCCAGGATTGGACGATCCAAATGAAGAAGGAATACAAACGATTCTTTCGAATTTTGATGAACCTTATATGCTTGAAATGCGAAATTGTTCCCATTTGATTTTGTCGGGAATTCAATTACAATATGGCCGTCAAAATGCGGTTCTGATTGAAAATTGCGATCATTGTTTTTGGGATCGCAGTTTCGTTTACGGTTTTGGAAAAGACGCGATTCATATTAATGGCGGAACGGAAAACGGCGTTATTAATTCCCGGTTGGAATGTCTTGGCGGCGGCGGACTTTCTATCCAAGGGGGCGATCGGAAAACCTTAACGCCTTGCAATCATTTTGTTGAAAATAATCGGATTGAGTCGTTTTCCCGAATTCAACGAACTTATGCGCCGGCCATTTTGGCTCGCGGTTGCGGCATTCGAATCGCTCATAATGAAATCGCTCATTCGTCTTCTTCGGCAATGCGTTTGGAGGGGAACGATATGCTCGTCGAATTCAATAAAATCCAAAATGTTGTTGAAGAATCCGACGATCAGGGGGGCATTGATTCCTGGTATGACCCGTCGTTTCGGGGAATTGTGATTCGATATAATTATTGGGGCGACATTGTCGGCGGAACTCATTGCGGCGCGGCAGGCATTCGGCTTGACGATATGATTTCCGGGTTTGAAATTTATGGGAATGTTTTTGAACGTTGCGGCGCGGTTCAATTTGGCGCGGTTCAAATTCATGGGGGCAAAGATAATCGAGTCGAAAATAATGTTTTTCTTGATTGTTTTGCCGCCGTCAGCTTTTCCCGTTGGGGCGACCGTTATTTGAAAGCGATGCAAGGTTCGCCGGAATCTTTGGACAAATCGACCGTTTCCAAGAAAATTTATGAAGACGTCGATATTCGTTCGCCGCTTTGGCAGGAAAAATATCCCGAACTGAAAGGAGTTTTTGAAAATCCTGACGTTAATGTTATTAAGAATAATTTAATCGTTGGTTGTCAAAATCTGTTTCTTCGAGACGGCGGCGTTCAGGACGCTTCGAATAATGTTGAATTGACGCTCGAAAATCCGACGGTTCTTTCGATTCTCAACAGCGATCTGCTTGAAAAAAACGGTCTGAAACCGATTCCATTCGATCAATTTGGAAATCAACTTTTCCTTTTTAAACGTCTGGGAATTGTTTCAGACAAGAATAACAAATCAGATTTGTCGTTGTTTTATGGAGATAAAACGCTTTCCCAATATTGGATGTTTATCGGGACTTATTCCTGGAACCCCAATGATTTTATGACCGCAAATCAAATTGAAAAAGGAAAGGGAATTTATGCCGTTCTTTTTGATCCGGAACAGGGAACGTTTGAGGGAACGCCTCGATTGGTTGCGGAAATGAATTCCCCTTCTTGCTTGACGTCATTTCAAATGAAATCGGGCAAAACGTTTCTTTATGCCGTTGAAGAGGGAAACGTTGCGACGAATACAGCGAACGTTTACGCTTTTGAAGTCGATCAGAAAAACGGAAAATTAACTCTTTTAAATCAAAAGCCGACGGGCGGCGATTGGCCCTGTCATTTAAGCGTTCTTTCCGCTCGGCAGACCCTTTCAACCATTGGATCGGACTCTAACGAGTCTTTATTATTGGCTGTTGCCAATTATGGCGGGGGGGATTTCGTCTTCTTTCGTTTGAACGAAAACGGAAGCATTGGCGAAGAAATCGATCGGGTTCGGAAAGACGGAAAAGGGGCAAATTCCAAACGTCAGGACGGCCCCAAAGCTCATTGCGTTTCCGAGGGAATTATTGCAACGCAAGCGGATTCTTTTTCTAAAATGGCAATCGAATCAAAACTTTTTCTGAATGATTTGGGTTGCGATAAGGTTTATGTCGGTTCGCTTGATCCGGAAACGTTTCAATTTGTTGACGATCCGCAAACGCCTGTTCTGATATTAAATCCGGGAGCCGGGCCGCGTCATTTAACGCATTCTTTTTTATCGCCTCTTGTTATTGTCAATAATGAACTTGATTCGACAATAACCCCGTTTCTCTTTGCGGATAATTCCGTTCAAATGCTGGGGAATTGGTCAACTCTTCCTGAAAAATATCAGGGGAAAACGACGGATGATCCGGCTCTTGTTGACGGGAACAAATTTCTTTTGGCCAATACGACGTCAGAAATAGAATCGCGTCCTTGTCTGTTTTTCCCAATTAATCAATTTTATTATTCTTTTTGCCCAAAACTTTCGGAAAATAAAAAACAATCTTATTTTCAGCCGATTCGCGGCGTTATTTATGTATCCAATCGCGGCGATGATTCGATTGCCGTTTTTCAATATCAACTCGATTTTCAAATGGGGGGAATAAAAGAAGTTCCGTCAGGAATAAAAA
Source organism: Planctomycetia bacterium (assembly GCA_030527205.1). Lineage (GTDB taxonomy): Bacteria > Planctomycetota > Planctomycetia > Pirellulales > Thermoguttaceae > JAUNBG01. Next base: position 2,860 of record JAUNBG010000004.1, on the reverse strand, counting down.
TTGAAAAGGCCGACGATCAATTTCAGTGCGAGTTAAAACAGGTTCAGCCGACATTGGGAAAAACGCCCCGCTTTTTTGCCATTGACCCTTCAAATCAATATTTTATCGTCTGCAATCAGGATTCCGCTTCGATTGTTCTCTTTAAGATTCATTATCAGACGGGAGAGCTAATAAAAGCGTCAACGCAAGAGCCGATTTGCGTTTCGTTTCCTGTTTCGTTGGCCTTTGTTCGAAAGATTCGTCTTGATGAGATTTGAGCGACGCAGGACGATATTATAATAAAATTAAGGAAGTTCTAAAAATCCAGATTTTTCAATGAACGGATTTCGGATAAAGTCGTTAAAACTCATTCTTGCGGACAAGATATCCGAGCTCTTAAGGTTTTTTAGAACTTCCTTATAATATTGACGGAGAAAAATCAATGAAACTTTCTATGAAACTTTTCCAATTCAGTATTTTTCTCAAAAACAATATGTTTTCGAAAAAAAAGATTTGCTCAACATTGTTCTGTTGGTTTTGTTTCATTTTGTTTTTGATTTCTTTGTCCAGTATTGCATTTTGCGGACGATTATTGAATAAAGATTTTTATATCAACGTTTTATTTTTAATTTTTGTTTCCGTTCCGTTCTTCATTCCTCTGGCACAAATAATAGCATTTTATGGACTTCCTGGCATAATTCGGTCAAAATTCGGACCTCGCCTGGGGAATATCTTGTCCATTGTTGCGCTTGGTTCTTTTTGCTGTTTGCTCGTTTATCATCCCAATACAATTTTAACGAATATCTTAAGATTAATTACTCTCTTTAGTATTCCCGTTTTATCAATCTATTCCTGGTTGCTGACAACCGTTTTTCCTCCGAAACCGTTAACCTTGGCCGCCATATCGACCTTTTGGCTTGATTTGACGTTGATTATCTGTATCGTTCAATTCTTTCTTATTGTTATTTTAGATTCTTGAATATCGAAAATGTTTGTTGCTGTTTGTGATTTCGCGACTCAATAAAATCCGGAGAAATCATTTGCTCAAAACCTTGCATTCCGATAAAAAGTTATCTATAATAAAAGAAAGATTCAACCAAGAATTCTTTAAGGGCATTTTACTCAATTCTATCGAAAATTTCAGAACATTGAGTTCGCAAGCCTGACAAAGACCGACGGCTGAATAATGACGAAGCCCGTCGCCAAACCGGTTTCTTCATTATTTTAATTCCGTTATAATATAGGGGTTTTTATGCCAAAAAACAGAAGTTCCTGTCTGCATCCATCTCAAGAGTCGGACGAATTAATTTTTGAGGTTTGCCAACGTTTTCTTAATTATTATTGCGAAGAAGACGATTCTTCCGATACGATTGGAAAAAAAGGGCCGGCTGCCAAAATTTCCAATTGGCTCAAAAACGAACGAGGACGTCCCGACTTAACCCGCGAAAAAATATATCCGTTACTTCGCGAGGCGTTTCGACGCAATTTTCTCATTCTAAAGTCGCCTGTTGACGTTTCATTGAAAGAAATGTTACAAAATCGTTTCAAACTGGATGAGCGCCAGGAAATCGACATTGTTAAAGTTGAAGGTTCAATGGCTTCCGCGAACGTTTCGTCTTATGCGGCCGATAAGGTTATCGAACTCATCGGTTTGGTCGCCGAAGAAAAACGGCATCAAGCGATTCAAGAAGGAAAAAATCCTGACGAAATCAAGGTTCATCTCGGCATCGGCGCCGGTTATGCGACAATGCTTGTCGCCAAACGACTTGCTCTTCAGGTTAATACAAGAGAAAAATCTCCTTCATTGGTTCTTCATACAATATCGTCCGGCGGTTTTTTTGTCGAAGAACCGCATAAATCGCCCATCACTTATTTCAGTTATTTTAATAATGAGTTGACAAAAATCGAATATGTTGCCTTGTTTTCTGAAACGTTTGTCAATCGCGAAGATTATAAACAAATCCGAAAGAGCCCGTCTTATCGGCGCTGTTTTGATCTCAAAGACGAAATTGACATTATTATAACTTCGCTTGCTTCCGCCGACGATATTCATAGCTTATTGCGGCAAAATTTGGAATATATGATCAAAGAAAAGGCGATTCCCGCCAATTCTTTGAACCAAATGTTTCAAAACGGTTTTATTGGCGACGTTCAATTTCGCCCATATTCACAAAAAGGAGTCTTAAACGAAGGTTGTCCCATTCATGCGGTTGCTCTTTTTGAATTGAACGAAATGGTTCAATTTGTCAACAAGCCGGGCAAGCATGTCGTTCTGGTCGGCGGACCTTGCGGAGAATGCGGATCCTTAAAAACAGAAGCTCTTCGGCCTCTGTTGGCCAACAAGAATCTGCGATTATGGAATCATCTTATTCTTGATATCAAAACGGCCAATGAACTTTTAAAAACGCCAAATAAATCGATTTAATAATTGATTCAATAATTAATGACGAATTTGATCAAACTTCATTATAATATTAATGATCTATAATATTTAATGACTTTGTCTTCAACCTGAAAACTCCCGATAAACGTTCCAATCTTAATTTGGGCGTTTCTTCTCTTTTCGCGATATTTCTGGAACTCCGCAAGAATTCTGGTATCCGTTCACAACGATTTTTTCCTTTTGCGCGATCGAGTTCGAAATTCCTTTGAAAAAAGGATTTTCGCGCAGCGACGCAGCGGCGCGGCGAACAGGATAAAAACTCCCAAAACGAATCTTTTTCCAAAGAGCCGCCGTTTTAAAAACGATTTAAATAACGACAAACGATTTAAATAACAATAAAATCGGAAGTTCCCAAAAAAATAGCGTTTTGGCGTTTCCGCTGCGCCGCCGCGTCGCTGCGCGAAAATTTCCAATACGTTACAAAGATCGGGGAAAACG
>JAUNBG010000021.1 GCA_030527205.1 Planctomycetia bacterium | reverse complement strand
AAGAAGCGGCTCCGGCTCAACCGGCGACAGAAGAAGCGGCTCCGGCAGATTCTGCTGCCGAAACAATTGCGGATGACGGTTATTTTTCATTGGAGCAAGTTGAAGGCGATATTCGTCGCAAACTTGCGACTGAAAAACTGCAAGCCGAAATTGATGAAATTTATAACGAACTGGCCGCGTATTCCAAGACATTAAGTCATATTCGGGCAAATGTTGCGAAGAAAAGCGATCTTAAAGAAGTTGATATTCGTCAAATGGCTGTCGATCACGGTTTTGATTTTATGGAAACAACACAGAACAAAGGCGAAGAAACTGTTCCAATGTTGATTTCCTTCGAAGAAGCAAGATTGTTAGACATTCTTCCCGAGTCATCGCTTCAAGAAGTTTATGCAAGCGTTCCGGTTGCTTATTCGCCAATAAAGACAGAATTGATTGATGACGCAATTTATCTTTATCGAACAACGGCAGTCAAGGCGGAACATCTTCCGGAATATGATGAGGTCAAAGATCTTGTTTTAGAAACCTGGAAAATTCAAGAAGCGATCAAATTGGCTATGCAAGACGCTCAAACGTTAGTTGATAACGTTCGAACTCAAAACAAACCGCTCTCCGAAGTTGTTTCGCAGAGTCCAAAAGCGGAATTTGTTTCAACTCAGAAGTTTTCCTGGTTTGATTTTTCGCGTTCGTTCCGCAATCCGTCGCTTGAATTCGGAGAAATTCGAGAAGAAGGAGTTGCTTATGGCGAATCGGAAAAGAAAAATAAGGCGATTATCGCTCCGGGCAAAGAGTTTTATGAAAAAGCTGATAAGTTAAACGTCAATGAAATTGATGTCGCTTACAATCAACCCAAAGATCGCGTTTTCGTTCTTCAAATTACAGAAAAAGATCCCGATGATGTCATTATGACTCAACTCGATAATATGGATCAACTCGGATATCAAGCTCAAACTCAAGCGAATCAACTTAAGAATTTAGATTTTCATCGAGATTGGATTGAATCTTTGAAAAAAGACGCCGGTTTTGAATGGATCGTTATTCCGCGAGACTTAAATGATTAATGGAAAACTTATTCGATTTTTCAATATTTGAGTTTTAATTATGATTCGGCAACAAAATTCGTTGCCGTCTGCATAATCATTGCAATCGGTTTTATTGGCAATCATTCTCTATTGCATTTGCCTGACATAAACGGATAAAATATTGAAGTCGAACGCGACAAAATAGACGAATCTCTGAATCCGAAAGTTGTTGTCCAAACCATTTGTTATCTCAATCTCAAACCGGTTTGGTCAACAACTTTTGTCTTTTCGTAACTTTTTTGGCGTTGCCCGACTCGCGTCCCCAGTTTTGGAGATTTTGGACAGCACTGAGCATAATCTTCTCAGAATATATCAATCGGCTTGAACAATATTCTTCACAAAATGTTAAAAAAGCAGAAACCAGAGAGCTTTTTTGTAATATTTCTTAATAATGATAAAAATATTCAATAAATTATTTCTTTTTGAGAGACTTTCTCTAGAAAGAAATTTCCAAATACATTATAATAAAAAAAGTATGGTCGTCAAAGTTTTCAGGAATAAATATGCTAACAGGAGCCAAAATGAGTCAAACGAAAAACGATTCCTATCCAATTCGTTCACGGATAACTTGTCCTCATTGCTGGTCGATTTTTCCTGTTGAGAATATTTTATGGATTTCTGAAGCTCCCGATTTAATGGGCGACAGCCGCTTGGGAGAATCTGATAAAGAACGTTTTTTGCCTGTCCAGTTTGACCTTGCTGGAAATGCAATGGATCGTCGCGGTTTTCATTGTAAGAAACTGGCCTGCCCATATTGTCATCTGCAGATTCCCCGCTCCTTTTTAGAAACGGACTCCTTTTTCGTTTCCATTGCTGGAGCGCCTGGTTCAGGAAAATCTTATTTCCTGACCGCAATGACTTGGAATTTGCGCAAGACTTTTCCCTCGAATTTCTCAATGATGTTCTCTGATGCCGACCCGGAAATGAACGCAAGGTTGCTGGATTATGAAACCTCGCAATTTATGAACGACGATGAATCGGCAACGGTTAAAATCGAAAAAACGCAGGAACAGGGCGACCTGTATAATTCTGTATTGGTCAATAATCAAAATATAACTTATTTGCAGCCGTTTCTCTTTTCTTTAACGCCGACTTCGGATCATCCCAATATTGAAAATCGTTCGCAAATATCTTTGTCCCTTTCTCTTTATGATAATGCAGGCGAAAGTTATTTGCCAATGCGAGACAGCGATAGCGCTTCCCTTCCTGTGACGCGTCATCTCGGAAAAAGTCATTGCATTTTTTTCATCTATGATCTTATTCAGGACAGCCGATTTCGTTCGCTCTGCCGAAATGAATCCAATGATCCGCAACTTCAGAAGGATACTTTTGAGGCGTTTACTCGTTCGCCGTTGCGCCAGGAAATGGTTCTTTCCGAAGTTATCAAACGAACGCGATCTGAAATGGGATTGCATTCCCGCGACAAATATCCTTATCCCTTTATTGTCGTTGTTACAAAATATGACGCCTGGAAAGAACTTCTGCCGACTTTTCGAGAACGAAATCCCTGGGCTCGAGCCTTTAAATCGCAAAAAATCATTTTTTTGGATAATATGGTTCAAATGGCCTCTTTAACGCTTCGTTCTTTATTAAAAAAAGTTTTGCCTGAAATGGTTACTCAAATTGAAGATTTTGCGTCAAATGTTACTTATATTCCGGTTAGCGCAACCGGAGGTCCGCCTGTTTTCAATGAAAAAACGCAAGAATGGGGATTTCGTGTCAATAGTTTAAAATCAATATGGGTTGAAGTTCCATTGTTGTATGCTATTTCACAAACAACTCACGGAATCTTTCAACATGAAAAATAGTTCATTTATTACAAAGCGGAACGTTTTTAATTCAATTTATTGGAACTTCTGGATTTGTAACCAGAATAAGATATCGGTTTTTAACAGGTTTCATTAAAAGTTTTTTGGCTCTATTTTTTATTAGTGAGCGGTAATCATGCCATACGAATTAATTTATACTTCGGTCGATAAAGGACTCAAACTTGGTTCGCGCGGTTTTTGTACAGTTGCGTGTACAACGGGGCTTGCTCAAAATATAATGACAATGCTTGAGTCGTTAAGCGGTTATAGATATTTAAATCCTCCCAATTCTGACGGGAAGAATAATCCGGTCGTTTATTCTTCTTTGATTTTTCAAATGAACGGAAGAGAGCAACATATTATTTCGCGAATTGCAGACGCGGGATTGGATTACAGTAATCGCTCAAATAAAATTGCTCATCATTTTCTTTTCACGAATCAAGAATATCAGCAATATAATCAGGCAGCCCTGTTATCGAATGCGGATTCTCTTTTTGTGTCTCAATGGAATCAAGAGCCGCAATGGTTTCCAGCTGCCAAAACGATTAATATCGAACCTTTGCCGGCGTCTGTTTGTCAATATTGGCAGACATTGACGGGCGATGCCGGTTGGGCTGGCGTTCTTGCGAATACAGCGTTGACGGGTCAAAACGTTTGTTTGATTTATTCAGAAGACCAAAATATTCAGCAACTTTTGATTGAAGCGCTCGCTCTTCTTCCGACGAAAATCCAATGGAAAGTTTCCTTCAGTTCATTTTATACAAAATATCCGCCCGGAGTAACTTGTCAATGGAAATGTATTTTAAAGGGGAGCCAGGAAGAGTCGGTTGTTCAAATGATTCCTGATTCTTTGGTTTTAAATTTGACCAAGCCGTTGCCGTCGCTTGATATTTCTGATGATCTGACAGCAGAACTTGTTGCCTTGGCTCGAACCGGTTCATTGGAAAATTTTCATTTAGAACAAATCATTGCTCAACAGCAAACCTTTAGTTCTTTTAATGTCGATTACGCAAAGGAAGGAGCTGAAATTGAAAGAAGAGACTTTTCTGCTGCAAAGAAGTCGGAAAAAATGATCTCTTCAGAAGATTTTTTTCGACTTCCGGAAGAAGATTCGTCTCTTTTAAATCAAATGGTTCAGGTTCCTGTTCCGGGAGGTCCAGGCGATGCCTTAAAAATGCAAAATGTCGCGATTGAAGAGTTGAATAAATATTATGAGGCGCTGGTCAAAAATAATCAGATCAACAAGCAACGGAATATCATTTTTACTTCGGTCTTAATCGTCTCAATCGCAATTTTGATAACGCTCATTATTTCTGTTTTCCAAGATAATCGGAATGTTAAAGAAGATTTGGAAGCTGTTCCTGAAGTTCTTACTGAATTAATAGAGCAACCTTTAAAAGAACCGGTTCATAAGGAAACAAAAACGAATAAGCCGCCCAAGAGTAATAAAACCAATAACAATTCTTCAACGACAGATTCAATAAAAACAAATCCTGCGGTTGAAAATGTCAAAGAACCGCAAGCGCTGGAAGAAGCGGCTTCGGATCAACCGGCAACGGAAGAAGTTACTCCGAATTAATCAGGACTGGAATCAACCCTGTCGGTTTGAAAATGCGAAGAACCGCAAACGGTAAGAAAATTTTTGCGATGAACAATATGCAAGAAGGAAGTTCTAAAAAACCGGATTTTTCAATAAACGCATTTCGAATAAAGTCGTTAAAACCAGTTCTTGCGACGAGACGTCCCCGCTCCTAAAGGGGGGTTAGAACTTTCAGAGAATGATATTCCTGAATTGGAGTTTAAAATACTATTTTCTTTTATAATCAATTTGTCAAAGGTTTCATTGTTATTCAAACAAAAAGATAGATCGCAATAAAATGACTTTTTGTTTTTTTTTGTAATTAAAACCGATATAAACGACAGAATTGTCCGTTTCATAGCCTCTTTCGTCGTTGATTAAATTTTGACGCTAACGATTTAAGTTTTTAATAAGTTTGGGAATATATTGAAAAAGCGACAACGTTTGAATCATTTTGAATTGTTCAGCAGACAAATTAACCATTTCCTGTTGAAGATTAAAGTTTGAGAAAACAAAGTTATTTACTGAAGGGAATGAATGACTTTTGGAGGCATTCGAGCGAAGAATAAACCAGCCGGGAATTAAGTATTGAAAAAGTTCTGAATAGGTTATAAGGAAAGAGTCTGTATGAGCGACTATCAGTCTGTTGTTGACCGCATTCAAACCGCGATTAATATCTCGGAAAGTACTCCGATTGAAACCTTGAATGCATTATCGCAAGAATATGACAAACTTTGTCAAACGGTTAATCGTCGCTTGGCCGATTGTAACAAGTTTTTGCAAGCGGGCAATTTGAGCGAGGCCATTCGATTGGCCGATACAACGCCGCATTTGCTTGATCTTTGTAACTTGATTGAATTTCCCGAACTGGACGAATGGAATGATATTTGTCGAACTTATAAACTGACGGTTCCTCCGGTTATCAAAGCAACTGTTATTAAACAACTCAATGACGGTTTTGAATTGATGTTCTCCTTAGAACCGCTTTTAAAACGTCATCGTTATTTAGCTTTAACTCGCGCTCCTTTAAAAGAACGCCTTGACATTCTTTATCGATTGTCGAATCTCGAACCAGAAAACCTTGTTTGGGCTGACGCTATTGATTTGTTTGAAAAAGAACGAATTAAGGAAATTCAAGCCGAAATAGATCTTTTGCCTGATTCTGTAACCTCTTTGCCTCAATTCGAGAATATTCTTCTGGAACTTGAGAGTTCTTCCTGGCGCGAACCGCCAATCGATTTGCGGAATGCCGTTTTAAAAAAAACGAAACGTTTTACTCAAGAAACTTATATTCATCAATTCAATGAAATTGCTATTCAGCTTGATCAGGCCTTTAAAATAAAGGATTTGAAAACAGCTCAGTCTTTGCTGTTAAAATGGAAAAACCTGTTAATTTCCAGTGAGATCAATGAGAAGTCCCTTCCGCGCGAGATTCGAGATTTACAAAATCCAGTTTTATCTTGGGTTGAAAGTTGCCTGCAAAATGGACGCCGGGCTCTCTTGTTTCAACAAAAAGTTACCCAATTTCAGGCTCAATTGGTTTCAAGTGACGATTTGAATGAATTAGAAATTCTTTATGCCGATTTGTTAAAAACAGCTTCCGAATTCAAACAGATCATTCCTCCGTTTCTTCAAAAAGCTTATGATGAAAAGATTCAAAGAGCAAAAAAGAAAAAACTTATTTATTGGTTTATTATTGCGTTGGTTTTCATTCTTTTTGCGCTTTTTGTTGTTATTATCGTTCAGATCAGCTTGGGACAACAAAAGCGTCTGGAGGCTCGACAAAAGAAAATTGAAGCCGTTAACAATTATTTGATGAATTATGAATCAGCGTTGGATAAAACAGATGCTAATTCAACAGGATCTCCGGATGATCTGATCAATGCGGAAAAACTTTATCGAGAATTTGTCGAGATGAAGGGAGAAACCGGCGAAACAGATGACATCGGTCAACGATTGACAAAATTACAAAAAAAAGAAGAAGAACGCGTTTCTGAGTTTCGAGCAAATATTGAAAAGATTCGTCATTCATTAGAAACGTCGCAACTTGATTCAAATGCATTATCTGAAGCAAAAAAAAAGGTCTTGACTAAAGAAGAAAGAATCGAATTTGAGAATTTGGAAAAAGAGTTTGCAACAATTATAGAGTCCAAGAAAGCGAGCGAACTTGCTGAATATCTCCAGAAATATGAGCCTCTTTCTGAAAAAGTTGAAAATCTTCGCCAAAAACAGGAAATCTTGAATGAGGATTTCTTGCCGGAAATCGATGAATTGTCGAAAGAAATTGATCTTTTGCCCAATTCGTCGACCGTTTCGAAAATTCAGCAAACTCGAACTGATTTGATTAATCAATTAAAAAATCTTAAAAAACAAATTGTTGAAACAAAACAGGTTGACCAGGAAATCGCAAAATTTCAAGAGAGTATTGGCGATTTATCCCAATATTTTTATGATTTGAGCGGATTTATTGAACGTTTTACTCAGCATTATTTATCAAAAGATTTTAACTCGATTTTAGATAATGCAGACGTTTGCCTGCGAATTCTCGAATGGAATGATCTTGTCCAATATCATTCAGATTCTCAGATGACATCAGGAAATATTTTTCCTGTTTCAACGTCATTTATTCGCAATTTTGAAAACGTTTCCTCCTTTTTTGAAACAACAGATGAAATACAGACTGTTATTCAAAAGATTAAGATCGTTCGACCTCATTGCGATAATGAAAAGCGTCAGTTTGTCAAAAAACAGATCAATGACTTTTTGGAACGATATAAAAAAGAACTTTGGTTGCTTCATCGATCAAGCTCAGAAAAATCTCAATATTATTATTTTATCGAAAAGCCGACCCAAATAGATCAACCGGTTTTTTGTGGCGATTGGGATGGGGCTGAAATCCCGTTTCCCGGGTCAATAACGCCTTTGGAATTGCAATCGATAGAACTTGCTCCGCAATATTTATGGGCAAAAGAGTCTTACGAATTATTGAATAAAGAATCATTAAAAGATGAAAAACAATTAATTCCTTATTATCAAACTTTGGTTCAAATATTTAAAAACCTGCAGACGACGCAAACAGACGACGCTTTCGACCCCATTATTAAACTGATAATAACCAAAAAACTCATTGCGATTTGTTCTCAAGATCCTTATTTTCAGACTTTTCTTCATTGGAAACAACAGTTGAATTCTCCGAGCTTCAATGATGAGATTAATTGGTTTAATCCTGAATCAAGGACAATTAACGAACAGCGTAAGTTCGCGCAGGAACTTTTATCAAATTTATCGGGTTGGAATGAACATTTAGATCAATTAGAAAAACAATCAGAAATCTTTTCTCTCTCATTAAAGAATATTTATAGGCCGATCGGATTTCTTTTGAAAAAGGAGCGTTGGTCTTGTTTGACGACAAAATCTCTGGAAAATCTTGACGGAGAACTGTTCATTGCTGTTCGAGAAACCAAAATTCAATTGATCAATGTCGGCTCTTTAAAACTTGGAGCGGTTGATCTTTCCAGTCAAAACGATCATTTTTTGAATGGTCTTCCTGTTTTTTTGAAATGTCAGGCCAATTAAAATCGCTCTTGGTTGAAGTTTTCCTTCGTCAGGAAGCGTCATGAAGAACAGGAATTTCCAAAAGGCTTGAGTATAATCAAAATGATTTCAATATATTAATTGAAAAGGACAATTCATGGGCGTTTGGGTTAAGCTGCGGGGACGAAAACATGGACCGTATGACGATTCGCAACTTCAAACAATGGTTCGACAGGGAAAAGTTGGACGTCATAATGAAATCTCTCTTGATGGCGAGAGTTGGATTCCTGCCTCGGATTATGCGCCGTTATGGTCATTTATGAAAGGAAACGACCGCCAAACCAATCAAACGGTCGATGATAATTTAACTCTTTCGACAGAATCATCCTCAAATGGTTCGCGATTAAGTTTGTCGAAAGAATGGTTTGTCAGTAACGATGGGATAACAGGAACGGGGCCTTATACTCAAAGCGAAGTTATGGAATCAATTCGCTCGGGAAAAATGTCGCTTTCCTGGCTCGCCTGGAAGGAAGGAGGCGAGGCCAAGTCTTTAAAAGAGTATCCTGAATTTCAAAACAACAATTCCGATGAAGTTGTTCAGGCAACGGTTGCTGATTCTTCTTTGTCCTTGATTGCGGAAAAAGATTTCTGTTCGGCTTGCCAATATCCATTGTCGGCTGATTCGGTTTTTTGCCCTCGATGCGGAAAAAAACGCAAGAAACAGACTTCAACGAATACGGAATCATCAACTTATTCTGTTAAGAGAACAAAAGGGTTGAAACGAGTCCCCTGTCGATTTTGCGGCAAAGAGATTTCGCCAAAGTTGCCATTATGCCCTTTTTGTCATTCAATCTTGGATCCGAGTCAACGAAAGTCGCGACTTACTTATATTTTGTTGGGGTTATTGGTTGTTGGCTGGTTTGGCGCTCATAACTTTTATGCCGGTCGAAAAGAAGTTGCTATCAGACAGTTATGTTTGGGGTTGACTGTTATCGGATTGGTTTTTACGATTATTTGGGCGATTATCGACGTTTTTACTGTTCGGCAAGACGGAAAAGGACTTCCCTTTATTGAGATTGAATAGTTTATCATCGACGCTTAGCTTTTTCCGCTTCGCCGTCGCATAACCTTTGCTAATGCGGTTCCATAAATCGCCGCATTTCGAAAATTTCGAGGAAAACGTCTGTAATTGAAATAAAAAACAGAGAAAAAAGACAGAACAGGCAAGGATGTTAATTTCCTGTTTTGACGTCAATGGGCGGCAAATTTCGTTTTTCTTATATGCTTGTTTTCTCGGACTTGCTCCAAAAACAACGGTTTTGCCAAAGCCTTGAAATCGTTTCCTGAATTGATGAATGTTGAATGGAGTTTCAATGACGGTTTTTGTCTCTTATCAAAAAATCGCTATAACAGGAAGTTCTACAAACCCGCAGGAACAGGTTTTCGCGACGTTTTCCGATTTTGAGTTTATTGTAAAAAACAGATTTTTAGAACTTCCTGTTATAAATTCCTATAATATATATTGGAATGAATGAACTTTTTGCTGAAAAGGAATGCAATGGCTAAAAACAATTCGATCGATAAAATGGTCAAAACAATATTAAGTTCGACCCCAAAAAAATCATCAAAGAATCTCAATAACGGTTTTGTGATCGCTTTGGTTTTGTTTTTGGCAACTTATGCTATTTTAACAAAAAATGGTTGCGTCCAAGACTTTCTCAATCTTCAACAAATTGAACAAAAAGCAACTGAAACTTCCGATAACGCTGGACGAGTTATTCCGGAAACAGAAGTTTGTCGCGTTGATCGTTGCGTCGATGGCGATACGATTATTGTTATTTCTAATGGTCAAAAAGAACGAATTCGTTTTATTGGTTCCAATACTCCCGAAACGGTTAAACCTAATAGTCCGGTTGAACCTTTTGGACCGGAAGCTTCTGAGTATACGAAAAGACGAATTGCGGAATTTAATAATATTGTAACGCTTAAAAGGGATGGCGATACAACAGATCGATATGGCCGACGACTTGCTATGGTTTATTTGGGAGAAAATGGAACAATTCTTTTGAATGAGGAGTTGATTCAACAAGGATTGGCTAAAGCTCAAACTCAATTTAATTATTCGGAGAAAATGAAATCTCGTTTCATTGAAGCAGAAAATAATGCTAAAAAAAATCGGCGAAACCTTTGGCAACAATAGTCTGGTCTTGCGGAGGGAATCTTCTTGCTCTGGAAGGCTCATTCTCTTCTTGCTCTGAAAGGCTCATACAAGGATTGGCAGCAAATCGATTTTTGCAATCATTCGGAGATCGTTACTGAGTGCCGTTGTTTGGGGGGGCGTTGCGAAGCATGCGGAAAAATTCTTTATCCCGTTGTTCCCAAAGATATTTATCAGGCTGTTCCCAAAGATATTTATCCCGCTGTTCCAAAAGATATTTATCAGGCAGGTTTATTTGGGGCTGGAATGCAGGCATTGACTGCCTGTTTGAAGATTCAATGCCACTTGTCTGTAAAAACGATAAAAACGTTTTATCAGGATGTCTTTGACATATCCGTCTCAACCGGTTATTTATGTAAAGTTCTCAAAAATCTTTCCAAGAGTTTGGATTTGCCCTGCGATGAACTTGTGCATGAACTTCCGTCACAGTCTTTGGTCAATGCAGATGAAACCGGGGGAAAAACCAATGGAGCCCGTCGCTGGATAGGGGGGTTGGGCTGTCTCTGTTTGTTGTTTTCAAAAGAGGAAGCGAAGTTCTTCGCAAGATGCTGGAAAAAGATGTTTGAAATACTTCATTCATCTGATTCCAGGAAATGGCAAAAGACGAAAAAGAAATTACTTCCGATCGTAAAGCAAATAAAAACAATGGCAACCACAAAAGTATCAAATCACTGGAAATGCTGGAATATGTGTAAACGATTCCGCGAATACGGGGACTGCTATTGTCAATTTGTGGAAAATCAGCAAGTCCCCTAACGAACAATTATACGGAACTATTATGCAGAACGGATTTGGACGGTTATTGCGACATGTAAATGCCGAAAACGAAACGTTATGGAATATCTGATAAGCAATACATGAAATGTTCAGACAGATCAAAAATATGTCTCTTGACTTCCTTGATTGGAGTAAAACGCTTCTTTTTCAACTGTTGAAAAAATTTTCTGATTTTTTCAATAAAATGATTGACATTCACAACCTTTTCGAGTATACCGTAATTCAAGGGGGCAGTTGTGCGCAGAAAATCCGATGTTGTTTGGCTATGTTCCCGATAATTTTCCGTTAACGGGTTCCTTAAAAATTGCCTTTTGTTGACTTTCTTTGCTGTTCTAACGAAAAAATGACAACGATTTATCAACCGGCTTGAGTCCGGAATGGGCGAGAATTTCCGACTTCAAACCTCTGGCCGCTTCTGGAGGTCGGTCTGAATGAACTGTCCCTTGTCAGAGGGGATTGCAGACAAAATCTGTCGCCTGTTTCGATTTAACCGCAAAACAAATAGATTAAGTTGATTTAGGTTTTCTGAAGCACTGTTCCAATATGAAAGGAAACTTGAAAAATTATGTCAAAATCTTATGAAGCAAGAAGATTATCCCGACGTCAATTGTTAAAATCGGGACTTTTGTCTTTGACCTTTCCCATTGGAGCTTCTCTTTTTGCCAATTCTCAAACGAGAGAAGAAAAAGGAGACGGTTTTCGACATCAGTTCAAAAAAAAGGGAGAAAGGGGCAACTCTGGTTTTGGACGTTCGGCTCCCTTGAATGTTTCCGCCAACAATCCGTCGATTCAGCTCAATAAAAATCGTTGCGAACGTTGCGGCGATTGTCGTTATTATTGTCGAAATTTGGCAACCGTTGAAGGTTATTATTCGGAAGTTGACGATTCGCTTTGCATTCATTGCGGACAATGCACACTTTTTTGTCCCGGTAATGCTTTAACGGAACGATATGATTATTCCCGAGTCGCGGAAAAATTGAGCGACTCAGATCAAATTGTTATTGCTTCAATCGCGCCAGCGGTTCGAATTTCAATCGGAGAAATGTTTGGAGCGTTGCCAGGAACCGATATGCAGGGAAAATTGATTCAAGGACTGCGTCAAATCGGTTTCGATTATGTTTTGGATACTTCGTTCTCGGCCGATTTAACCGTTATGGAAGAAGCGACCGAATTGATTTCTCGTTTGAATCAGGAGTCTGTTTTGCCGTTGATGACAAGTTGCTGTCCTGCCTGGACGAAATTTGCGGAACTGTTTTATCCGGAATTTCTTCCAAATCTTTCGACAGCCAAAAGTCCGTTTATGATGCAAGGCGCTATTATCAAAACTTGGTTTGCCCAACAGAATCAAATTGATCCGGCAAAAATAATTAATATCGCCATTGCTCCCTGTACAGCGAAAAAAGAAGAAATTCTTCGACCCGGAATGAATGCAGCGGGGCTTTATCATGAACAACCGTCGATTCGTGACATTGATCTTGCGATTACGACGCGAGAAATAGGTCAATTGTTTAAATCGTCGAACATTAAACTCATGCAACTGAAAAATGGGACATTTGATCCTTTGTTGGGAACAGCGTCGGGCGCTGGAATGATTTTTGGCAATACAGGCGGCGTTTTGGAAGCAACGGTTCGGACTGCTTATTGGCTTCTCAATAAAGAAGAACCGCCGGAATCCTTTTTGAAATGGGAAGAAGTTCGCGGTTTGAATCCTGTTCGTCAGGCAACCGTTGATTTGAAAGAGCGTCAAATCAAAGTCGCCGTTGTTCATGGAATGAATTATGCTCGACTCTTTCTTGAACTCATTAAACGCGATCATTTGAAATATGATTTCATTGAAGTCATGGCCTGTTATGGCGGTTGTATGGGCGGCGGAGGTCAACCGCGAACGATTGCCAAATCAATCGATGCTCTCTTGAAAAAAAGAATGGACGCTCTTTATCGCCGCGATGAAAAAGAAACGATCCGTTACAGTTTTAAAAATCCTGAAGTTATTTCGCTTTATGACCAATTTCTTGGAGAACCCTGCGCTGAACTTTCGCAAAAATTGCTTCATTGTCATTAGGAAGTTCTAAAAACCAGATTTTTACAACCAACCCCATTCGAGATGCGTCGCGAAAACCAGTTTCTGCCGACGAGATGTCTGCATTCCCTGCGGCTTTTTAGAATTTACTTCATAATATTAAAAGGAAATTCTAAAAAGCTGTTTTTTACAACAAACTCAATTCGGAAAACGTTACGAAAACCAGTTCTTGCGGACGAGATCTCTGCGTTCCATGCAGGTTTTTAGAACTTCCTTAAATAAAAACCTTTGCTTTCGAAGAACCCCCCTAGACCAATTCATGATTCCCATCTAAATTGATATTATAAGAAAATCTCGTTCGTTTTGTTGAAATTATCGAATGATTTATTTTTATTCAAAAGTCGTTCTTTAATGGATTTGTTTGATGATATAATGAATTTAGAAACTTATTTCTTGATAAAACCTTGAAAACCTTTGAAACAAAGTTTTTTTGTGATCAAAAGCCTTCAATCTGAAAACGAGAAACGCGACCGTTTTTTGATGTCAATTATTTGAGTGTTGCCTGGCTTGCAAACGCAATGAACTGGAATTTTCAACTGGTTTGAGTATACTTTTAAGAGAGTTCTGCGTCTTGTTTGAGCTGTTTTGGTTTTTATCAAGAAAAATGAAGCAATATTTCGTCGTTAATGATAAGGGTCGAAAAGATGAAACAATATAAATTGAATCCTGTGGAACTCAATTCGATACGCGATATTTTAGGTTATTTGAATTTTTCTTCCGGAAATTATGATCCTCGTTTTTGGACGGCTTGGAATATGCTGTTTTCTTTTTTGATTGAGAATGGTTCGACAACAACCTGGAAAGATGCCGCTCAACTGTTAAATGACGAATTATATAAATTATCAAGGACTTTGGAGGCCTTTTCCAATGCGGAGCGAGCTTCGTTTTATTTGGAAAAGATTTTTCAAATCATTTTGCCCGCTTATCGAAAGTTTCATTATGATACTTTGTATCATCAACCGGATGAATTTCTGTTTAATTCTTTTTTTATTGCTCGAGTCAGCGAAATAGCCTTGTCCTATGAACCCCCCTGGAATAATGAGGGGGCAATAATTGACGACATTCTTCTTCATTTTAACGATTTTTTGGGATATCGGCCAATTCCTGTCTTGGAAGGTCGGGAGAAACATGAGCCGAATCCTCATGAATGGATCGCTCCGGTTCCGCTTTATCGAAAAGGAGTTGGCGCTGCGGCTGGCCCTTATCATGATTTGATCGAAAAAGCAATAAAACTTTTAGAAGAAACCGATCCCGTTTTATTAAGAGATGCCTGGTTTGATCCTGAAAAGTTGGAAGAATTGGTTTTGGATCCTCGCGCTTATGATTTTGATCATCCGGTCAATCGCCGCCCCAATTATAATTTCGGAACCTGGGATCCGCATACAATTGATACAGACGGGTATTTTCATCGCTTCGTTGTTCATCAGGTTACACTGGAAAACATTTTGGGACGAGTTCTTCTGGCAAACAACGATTCGCTGGAAATAAAGAATAGCGAACAAGATTCAGAAGCGGATACTTTTTTCCGGTCACAATATAATCGTTTTACGGAATCTGTTGCGGGCATTCCTCAAGACGAACTTTTGTATGAAGCGGCAGCAGTTTTGGCGGGAACAATATTAATGGGGTCGGGAATAACAGGCGATCATATTCAGACGCATGATTCATCGGTCTCTTTGGCAACTCTTATGCCGCTTATTGCGTCTTATCGGGATCGTTTTTATGAAGCATTGCTTTTAAAAGTTCCTTCTTCAATGCAAGAACGTTTGGAAAAAGAAGCCAAACAGCTTTTTCAACCTTTTGGGAGCGCTCGACAAAATTTAAATCAGCGATTGGCAAAAACTCGCGCAGATCAACTTCAACGTTTTCATTTGGCGCGAACTTATGCGAAAATGGGTTATTTTGAATCGGCCAAACGTCAAGCCGACATAATTTCAGTCGCATCCGCAAGATTTCTTTGTCAAATTGATTGCGATTTTTCGAAAATTCAGTTTCTTATCGATCAGAAAAAAATAGTCGAAGCCGCGGCAATGCTGCCGACAATCGAAGATCTTCTTCATCGAGGAATTCAATGCGGCGCTTTTCCTGACCCCTGGGCTTTATTGGGATTTGGCGCTCAATATAGTCTTTTCCCTTCGGTTGACAATACAATTCATGATCATCGGCTCGACGATCTGATCGGACTGCTTCGGGATATTTTTGACGTTTACAGTTGCCTTCTTAAAGAGGCCGCAGTGTCAGGAAATTTTGACCTTCAGTCGGATTTATCCGAAAAAATGAGTAATTTGGCCGCTTGGTGGGATCAGTTCGGAAGCACAGAAGTCTCAAACGTCGAAGGTTTTTCCGGCCAGGACGCTTGGGAATCTGCCGTTAAGGTTGCGTCCGCTTTGGCCGCCTGGAATCAATTGGGGACGGCGGTCGGCGACGTCGCTTTTTGGCGACGCCATGTTGAACGCTTTAATACGCCAAAAGCTTTCGTTCTGCTCGGAGAAGCTTTATTGGAACAGAATGACCTGGTTTCGTCAATGGCTCTCCTTATGCATTGGCTCAGTTTGGCCAACGAAATTCCTCTTGCGGAAAATAATTATTCCTTTCATGCTATTGCGTTTCATTGGATGGAACAGCTTTGGAGAGGAAAAAAGAGCAAAAAAGCTTCTGACAAACAGGATAATTCGAATGACAAAGAATTTTTGCCCAATGACTATTTAAATCGTTGGGCTTTGACAAAGAAGTTTCTTGATCGTTTGGAAGCGAATGCCGATGAGTATTGGAATGCGCCAACTTTGGATATTGATGAAAGTATGCTGGAAGAGTCTCAAGATTTGACTCCTTTGGATGATTCTTCAACTTCTTCGTCAGACTTTAAATATAACAACTTTTTTGATTCCGCCAAAAAAATCTTTCAGGTTTCGATAACTCAAGATTCTTCTGAAACTCAGAGGCAAAAACCGAATACTGAAAAAACAAACAAGGTTCCGTTTCCAGAAAAACTGAAAAGGGATCTTATTGACTTATTGCCCCAACATAAAGCGGAACTTAATGAATATTTTAGTAAAAATCAATATATTGATCCAAATTCTCTGTTGATTGTTCAATTATTTAAAGAGTTGTTTCGGGAAGCACAATATCAAAAAAATCAGGAAAATGTCAATACCGATTCACAAACGGTTATTGAAGGTCTCGAAAAATTCGGCCTGTTTAATGCCTTGCAGTCGGAAGATGATAATGAATTCAATTTTGCTGATTTTGTGCTCTCGTTTCTCAATTCGGTCCTTGAAGATTCTAAAAAAGACGATGACGACGATGAAGATGACGATGACGATGATGATTATGTTCATTTTTCCGAATTTAATGAAGAAGATCAAGACGGGGACGAATATTGGGAAGAGACAGAAGACTTCGAAGACGATGAGGACAATTTATGGGACGATGAAGAGGACGACGAAGAGGACGATGATCGCGGCATTGATCCGACTTACAAAGCAGCTTATGAGAATATGACTTATCGGGACAGTTCGGAAGACGGTAACGACGAGGAAATGCTTGAAGGCTTTTCTGAAGGGATATTTAATTTAAGTGACGATTATGAATTGACTCAGGAAAATGACCGGATTAATGATCGTCTGGCTTTTATCTTTACGATAACGAAATTATGGAAATACAGCGCCGGAAAATCGCCGCTTCTGCAAAATCAAGAGTCCAAAGAAATAAGCGAAGAAGAGCTGGCCGAAACCGAAGAGCGAATACGTCAATGGTTGAAGCAGTCCGTTATTTTTCAAAGAGACTTGAATGAGCTTTTATTAACAACAGCGCGTTATCATGTTCCCAAGCCGAAGGGAACAGCGGAATCGTTGGTTGAATATGATCAACATCGGGGAACGAAAGAAATTTTATTGGATCGGATTAATTGGACCATTGTCGAAGTTTCCGATACGATTTTATTTCTTCAAGCGATTTTGTCTGATAAGGAACTCGTTGGCGAAGAACAGCGTTGGGGCACAAAAGTGCTTCAGGTCTTTTCGGCGATCTTTCGTTCCGATGTAAAAAAAGTCAAGGCTCTTTGGAGAAGTATGCTCGATACATTGGAAGGAGAAACGCTTCTTTATATTCCGACCTCGCGCGGAGGAAATGCTCATTCGATTGTTCAATGCCGTTGTCTTCAGCAAGTCGTTCTTCGATTGTTAGAATATGCGCCTCGTTTGGGATTGCTTACCGAAACATTTCAACTGCTCCAAACAGTTCAAAAAATGGAACAGATTCGTCCTTCCCTTCCGGGAGCCATAACGGAATTCGATCGAATTTTTGAAGTTGCAACGCGTTCGATTACGGAAGCTATAACGGAATCGTCAAAAAACTGGCGAATTCGCGAAAACGATTACAAATTCAAATCTATTGACGAAGCTTTGGTTTCGTATATCGAAAAAACGTTGGAAACTCTTCTTTCCTGTTGGCTGTCGCATAGCCAGCATATTCGAATTTCATCCGTTGAATCAATAATGAATTCGGTACATTGGGAAAATATAAAGAAGTTTATTCAAAAATATGGATCCGATCTTTTTACGCAACATTTTCTGAATTTTCGCAATCTTCGCGCCATTTTGCATCAAGGGGTTGCAACGTATCTCAAATCGTTGATTCATATGGAAAAAGAGTCAAAAGAGGTCGAAGTTGGCGAACTTTTGCTTGACGATTTACTCAACAATCGGATCGAAATGAATAAAGCGGTTAATTATCTCGAAGTCATCTTTGAATGTATAGCGGAAAATTATTCCGAATATATTGATTATAACAGCACAACAACGCATTCGGATCATGGCGAAAAACTTTATATGTTGTTGGACATGCTTCGCATTTTGATCGAATATGAACGAGTTGCCTGGAATTTGAGGCCTGTTTATTGGGTTCATGAGTCGATGATTCGTTCGGAACGACAAAATGCGTCGTTGTTGTTGGAAAAAAGTATTGCCCAAAAAAGTCAGAAGATATCGCTCGAAAATCTTCGCAAATATTTTAAAATGAGTTCGCAATATGGGATTTGGCTGCCAAGTATTTATGAACGCCTTGGAGAGCGGTTTGTTCGTCCGCTTCAGATATCTCAAATGTGCGGCCTGGTTTCGACTGCGATTCAGGAAGCTCGCGAAAAAGGGCCGCATCCAGCTTTTGAACAACTGGAAAAACAGGTTGAATATTTTGCTCAAACGTCGATGGGAGTTGGATTCGAGGTTCCGGAATGGTTGAATGTGCTTCAGGAAGAAGTTGTTTCATCGCAAGAGGCGACAAAAGATCGACAAGTTGGCAAACAGGATGACGCGTTCAATCCCCCGCCGGTTTTTGAACGAATTCGTTTAAATCGAGCGGATCTCGAACGTCAACTTGATAATAGCGAATATATTTATTTTTCCGAATGACTTTGGAGAATTGGCTTATTTTTGAAAGTTTATTGTTATAATGAGCCATTGATTTTTATTGGATGTTTTGGTTTATGGCTTTTTATTCAAACAACCGTTTGAGTTTCAGAGTTTTTATTCCTTATCGAAACCATTCAATGTCGAACGGATTATAGAGAATGAAATCATAAAGGAAAACGAAGTTATTGAAGAGGGCAAAGAAAGCCCTCATTTGTCGTTTCCCTTTTATTTTTTATTCCTTTCAAGAACAAGGAAATCTTTCAAGAACAAGGAATGTTGACTTTAAAGATTTGTGCGGGGAACAGCATTGGGATTCATTGTTGAATTCGCTGCCGGAACATTTGTCGGGACGGTTCGCGTTTCCGGCGTTTTGGTCTGATTGGTCAAATAATTAATGATTGTTGCTTTTTTGATGACTTCAGTATAATAATCGTTAATTGCCAGAACTTCTTTTTTGCGTTGAAGATCGCTCTTAATCGATTCTTTGACTTCGTCTAATGTAACTTCTTTCGGCGGAACGATTTCCTGGCAATAAAGAATAACGAACGTTTCCGGATCAACTTGAACGACGCTGGAAAGATCGCCCGGTTTGAGCGAAAACGCTTCTTCTTCAATAATGGGACTTCCGCCGTTTTTGCAGATCGGACCAATTCGGCCTCGCATTTGTTTGCTTCCCGGTTCGAGGGAATATTGAGCAGCCAGATCGCCGAAAACTTCTTCTGCAGATCGATTTTCCGTTTGAGGAAGCGTTCTCGCTTTTGTCCAGACTTCGCGAGCGGTTCGTTCATTTTTAACGACAATTCCCAAACATTGAACCTGTTCGCCGAAATTCGCTTCAAAACTCTTTTGAATGTCTTCGTCGGTTATTTTAACCAATCCTGCCGAGAGTTTTTGAAGAGCAACCTTCGGCCAAACAATATTTGTTCGATAAACTTTCTCATTCAGCCCATATTCTGCGAGCTGCGATTTCATATATTCCTGAATGTTGGGAGAACCGTCGGGAAGCGGAACCGAAGTTTCGGCTGCTCGAATCCAAATATCCGTATCGATATCTTTATCGGTTATGCTCAATTGAACTTTTTTGCATTCCTGTTCAATGAGTTTCATGGAGATCATTGTATCCAAATCCAGCTCTGCATAGAGTTTCAGACACATATCCATAACGGATTCAAGCCAGATCGGTTGTTCGTTGACCGTTGCGGCAACGTTGGGATATTGTTTGCGTAATTCCGGGTCGCTGATAATATTGACAACCTTGGCTTCGGCAAGCAATTTCTTAAACAATTCGTCAGCTGCCGTTTGCAGTTTGAGGGCGCTGACCTGAGCTTTAAGAAGTTCTTTGATTTTATCAACTTGATTTTCCGGAATAGTCGGATCGTATTGATTTTCGCATTTGAAAATCAAATAATAGTTATTGGGCGGATAAGGGCCGATGACTTCTGAAATATCGCCGGGTTTCATTGCGAAAAAGCGATCTTCGATTTCCTTATCTGGAAAGGAATAATGAAAAACGGGCTGCATTCGCCCCTTATTTGAGGCCGTTATTGTATCGATCGATTCGTCGCGGGCAACATTTCCAAAGGAATCGGGATCAGCAACAACTTTTGCATGAATTTCGTCCGCTTTTTCTTTTGTTTCGCATGCGATCATTTGCATTCCGACCGAAGGTCCATATTTCGACAAATACATTTTCTCGATTTCTTCGGGAGAAGCTTGAATTTTGTCGACAACGAGAGCTTGAAGAGCCAATCGCGGCCAAATAACTTCGTCGCAATAGTCTTGATAAGTCATTTTATTATCTTTGAGAACAATTTCCAAATATTGTTCTCGCGTCAGATTTCCCGGCGGGGTTACTTTGACGAGACGATCAATTTCTCTGTCTGCGTCTTCGCGCGTTATATTGATGTTTTGACGTTTACTTTCTGCAATAACAAGAGCCCGATGCAGAATTCTTGTCAAAACTTCTTCGCCATGATTCCGCAACGATTCCTGCGCAAGTTGATCCCGCGTTATTTTTTCGCCATTGACTTCCGCAACGATTTCGGGATAAAGCATTTTGGTCGGCTGCTTGATCGGATTATTATTTCCGATATTTCGAACCGTTTGACGGACTGGATCGGAATGGTTCGGTTGATTTTGTTGCGAATAAATCGCTTCTGTCATGAACGAAAATCCAAGCAGTCCAAGACTGAAAAGAAAAAGTTTGAGCATTTTTGTTCCTTTAATACCATTTTGAATATTGTGATTTTATTTGTTTTCTAAAAGGTTAAAATGACGGCTTGTTATGCGGCGTCTTCTTTATTGGGCGATCCTTGATTGGGAATCGCATCGGGAGCTGTTTCTTCGTTGGACGTTTTAAGCATAATTTCGCCGTCCTCTCCAACTTCATCGAACTGAACGGCAATCAATTTTGAAATGCCGGACTCTTGCATTGTAACCCCATACATTGTTTTGGCAGCGGTCATTGTTTTTTTGGAATGCGTAATAATCAAGAATTGCGTTTTTGTATTCATATTTTTTATGACGCGAACAAACCGGTCGACATTTCCTTCGTCAAGAGCGGCGTCAACTTCGTCGAGAATGCAGACGGGATTCGGACGATATTGGAAAATAGCCAGTAAAAGCGCGACGCAAGTTAACGTTTTTTCTCCGCCGCTCATCAACATAATGCTTTTGAGTTCTTTTCCTGGCGGTCGAACAACGATATCAATGCCGCTTTCAAGCGGATGTTCAGGGGACTCCAAAACCAAATCGGCATGACCGCCTCCGAAAAGCTGTTGAAACAATTCGACAAAATGAACTTTGACGCTTTTGAATGTTTCTTCAAATAATCGTTGGCTGTCAACATTGATTCGTTCGATGATTTTTTGGATTGATTTTCGGGCCGACTGTAAATCGTTAAACTGATTGAATAATGTTGTATAGCGAGTTTCAAGATTTTCGAGCATTTCAATCGCTTCCAGATTAACAGTTCCGATTTTCTGAAGTTTCGATTTGATTTCGTCGATTTCTTTTTGATTAAGTTTGAGTTTTTCCGTTTTTTCTTTTAACAATTCGGAATCATTGAGTTTTGGGGTCGAAGCGTTCAAGGTTTCTGAGGTTGTCGATTGAGAGGAAGTCTGTTTGGAGGCCGCTTTTTCTTCGAGATCGTTCAAGCTCAACGAATTATCCGAATGATTGAAATTCCATTCTTTAATCTTTTCGTTTAAATTGATCCCATAATCTTCCTTCATTCGATCAAAGACAGTCTTTTGTTCCTGTTGTATCCGCTCGACTTCAATTGTTCGTTTATGGGTTTTTTCGCGATTTTGGGAAAAAATCAGTTGCGTTTTTTTGAGTTCTGCTTGTATTTTGTTTTTTCGTATGTTTAATTTTCGTCGTTCACGAATATCAAGATTAAGTTCGCCAAGTCGATTTTCTTTTTGCGCATAAAAAGAAGCGAGTTGCGATTCAACTTTCAAAATGGTTAACTCGGTTTGATTTTTTCTGGTCATTAATGAAAGATAACGCTGATGATGTTCCTTTAACAAATGTTTTCGTTCATGCTGACTGTCTTCGAATTGTTTTTTGCGAGCCGTTAAAAAATCGAGCCGTTCTTCGCTTTTGGCCAATTCAATTTTTAAATTGGTTGTTTTTCTTGAATGTTCCTGGCGCGAAGAATTGAGTTTTTCATATTGCGATTGCGATTCCGTTAAACGTTTTTCCAAAATATTGATTTCGCCGTCCAGAACTCTTTTTTTCTGCTTGACGTTTGTTTGTTCTTCAACAATTTTTTTGTATTCTGTTGTTAATTCGCGAATTTCATTTTCAAGTTGCTGATAATAGACTTGAGTTTGCTGGTCGCGTTCTTCGGTTGCTGTTTTTTGTAATCGCAGATTTTCGAGCTCTTGAGCCGCTTTTCGTTGTTCAAGATTAGCTTTTTCAAATTGTTCATCGACCTTTTGCAATTCTTTTTTAAGAAGTTCGATGGAAATGTCTTTTCGAGTTAATTGTTGTTCGAGTTGAGTCAATTGTTCGGAAAGGGATCGCAATTCGCTTCGTCTTGTTATTAATCCGAGCGAACCATGCGAAGGTCCGACGATGAGGGTTCCGTCAGAAGCGAGGCATTCTCCGGATACGGTTAGAAAATTTGTTCGCCCATCGCTTTCTCGATATAACGCTTTGGCATGGGCAATTGATTCAACGATCCAGGTCCGGCTTAGGAGTCTTTTGAACAAATGAGTAAATTGCGGATCGGTTTCGACAAATTGATCCGCTCTTCCCAAAACGCCGGGACGTCCTTCATAAATATAATTTTTCGTCCAGATTGGTTCGTTCGGATTCGGATCAAGCCAAATAAACCCGACTCGTCCGGCGAAATTATTGGCGTTTTTTTCGATATATCGAAAGAGTTCCGGTTCGGGAGAAACAACGATATATTGAGCCATTGGCCCAAGCGCCAATTCAATGAGCGAAGCGGCTTCGACATTAACGCGGATCAAATCGGCAACTAAGCCAAAAGCGTGACGAAAAGGACTTTCCGAATTCTTCGATGATTTTAAGACTTCTTTAACCCCTGGGCTGAGTCCCTCATGTTTTCGAAACAGATCCTGAAGCAGAGAAACCCGTTCAATCAAGCCGCTTTGTCGTTGTTTCCAATCGTTCAGTTCTTGTTGTTGTTGTTCGAGTTCCTCTTCTTGCTCTTTTTTTTGTTGTTGAAGTTTTTCAAAGACTTCTTTACAGCGCTGCATTTTCTTGAGAATTTCTTCGGAAATGCCTTGGATTTCGCCGAATTTCGCGGTCAACTCCATTTTTTGTTGGCGGAGCGTTTCAAGTTTTTGTTCGCGGTTGTTTTTGGTATTGTCGATATTTCTTAAGCGAGATTCGAAACTATTGATTTCGCTGGATAAACGGGTTCCTTCGATATTTTTTTCTTGAAGAGTTTTACGAATCTTGTCTTTTTCTTCCAAAAGTTGATTGCTTTGGGCGATATCGTTTTCCAGTTGTTGGTTGCTTGCGGCAAAATTTTCCGATATTTCTCGAAGTCGTTTTCTGGCATAAAATATTTCGTCGTCGGTTTGACGCAACATTTCGTCTGTATCGCCGCTTCGAGTATTAAGTTCGAGAAGTTGACGCCCATGATCGACTATTTCATTTTGTAAAACGTCGATTTGCGACATTTGAAAGGCAACCGTTGATTCTTCCGCAGCGATTCGTTCTCGAATTCCGGAGACTTCCCCATCAATTTGGCGTATTTTTTTGTCATAATTATCGAGAGAAAGAGTCAATCCAAGAAGTTCATTTTCCCATTTTTTAATCGTTTGGTCGAGTTCTGTTTCAATAACGGAACATTGATCTATTTCCGTTTGATAACGTTTCATATCAAACGATTGTTTTTCCCAGTCGATCAAACTGGATTCAATTCGCAATTCTTGAAGACGCGTTGTTAATTGGCGATAAATTTGCGCTTTGCCCGCTTGCGATTTTATATTTCGCAATTGACTTTCGACTTCGTTGACAATATCGGAAAGACGCAATAAATTTTGTTCGACTCGTTCCAGACGGCGTTGAACTTCTTGTTTTTTCGAATTGAATTTTGCGATTCCCGCTGCTTCTTCAAAAACGGTTCGACGTTGAATGGACGAACTTTGCAAAAGAGTTTCGACCCGTCCCTGTTCGATTATGCTGTAAGCTTGAGCTCCGAGTCCTGTCCCGCTCAGTATTTCTCGAAAATCTTTTAGACGGCTTGCCTGGCGATTGACTAAATATTCTGATTCGCCGCTTCGATAAATGCGCCGCGTTAAATGAATTTCCGGCGCTTCGACATTAAAAATATGATTCGAATTATCAAATGAAAGCGTTACTTCGGCTGTATTGACTGCCGATCGAGAATTTGAGCCGTTAAAAATAACGTCTGTCATTTCATTGCCGCGAAGCTTTTTGATGCTTTGCTCGCCCAAAACCCATTTGATGGCATCGACAATATTAGATTTTCCGGAACCGTTGGGTCCGATGATCGCGGAGATTCCTTCGGAAAACTCCATTTTAGTTCGATCGGCAAAACTTTTGAAGCCGGATATCTCTATTGTTTTTAACATGGGCGAACGAAATTCAATTTTTTGAAATGGTTGACATTAATTTAGTTGACAATTCGATTTTTCTTGACTTAAGCCTGTTGATCATTTCTAATTTTTAAAGTTCAAAAACCCGGCAATGCGGACAGATTATTGAGGGCGATATCTCTCGCCCTTTGCGTTTCTCGATATAAAATCGCGAAACAACTCCTTAAAACCGGGAAAGTCGTTTCTGGCAATTGCGATAATTCTTAATAGATTTTGGTCTCCGATTCTTCGTCCTCTTTTTCGGCTTCTTCGGTTGAAAAATCGTCATTCTCGTCTGATTTGTCGGACGAAAACCAGTTTTGCGGATTCATTTTCGACCAAATGGAACCTTTGGGTTTTTCGGTCAAAACTTCTTCATTCATTGCGACTGATTCGGAATCGCGAATTTCGCGGAATGACTTTGTTTTGCCTGGCAACGCATCAAATGACAATTCGCAGGGAGCGACCTTTTGTTGATAAGAAGAAATAAGAACGTTTTTCTTTTTCGCTTCCGTTAGCATTTCAATAACGTTCGGGTAAGTTCCGCCGACTTCAACGATCGCGCGAATAACTTCATCCAAACGATAGCTGACCATTCGTTGTTCGTCAATTGTGCTCTTGTATCGCTTGACAATAATTTCTGACCCTTCGCTGCGAACGGAAATATTTGAACCGGCGTTGAGCATAAAGTCGCCTTGGAGAAAAATATTATCTTTCGAAAAAAGAACGATTTCCGGCCTTTTGCTTTGCGTAACATGAACGGCAGGCGGACCGCCGCAATTCAAACAATGATAACTGAACTGATTCGCAAGATTTTCTCCCTGAATCATATAATCCTTCGGATTTCTTGTCCAAAGAGCGCGAAATGCTCCGTATCGGGTCTCTTGATCGTCGCTGCTGAGCAGTTCTCGAAGTTTTTCGTCTGCGACAAATGAGGTTTTCAAGCAAGTTCCCAAGACGGAAAGAGCGCCCAATCGATATTCGGGATAATCTCGCGCAAACTCCGCAAGAATAACGGCTGTTTCGTTCCGGGTTTTACTGATATTTAAATAGGCCATTGAAACGGCGGATTGAAAACGAACAATCGGTTCCGAGCTTTTCATTCCCATTTTTAAAATATTAACGGCTGTTTCGTTGTTGGGGCCAACAGCTTCAAGTTGAATCGCAGCGAGTTCCGCATTTTGGGGATCAAGAAGTTTGCTTTTCAGAGTTGCCAGACGATCTTGAAGTTCATCTTTGGTTTCAAAGAACGAAAGATTGCGAACAACGTTCATATAGCGATTGACGTTATCCTTATATTCATCGGGAACAATAATATTAACTCGAACAGCGCCAGCTTTGGCTTCCGCAACAGGACGTTTGCCTGGAACACCGGGTTTTTTATAGCTGAATCTTGTATTGATGACGTCTTCGATTCGTTTGGCAATTCCGACACATTGCTCTTTTTCTTTAATTGTCAGCCAGACATGACGATCTTTAATAACGACAGCTCCCCCGATTATTTTTCCCTTTTTAAACGCCTGGGGACTCTTTTTCTCGATAAAATCATTGTCCAAAACGACAAAACCGTTGACGATTCCAAGTCGATCGCCGCTTCGAATTGTATCAATGGCCAAATATTGATGCAAACTGGCGTTTTCGATATAACCGCCCTCAAGACTCGTTGCTGTACTGTTCGGCTGAAGTTCAACTTCAACGTCAAGTCGATCTCCTTTTTGAGCCCCTGGCGGAACAATTGCTCTTAACAGAACAATCGCGGTCGACAATGATTCGATTCGTTGACGAGCCGTCTTTTTTTTATCGATATCGCGCTGAAGATCGGCGAGAACCATATTATAATAATTGGAGGGCGATTCATCGGCGCCGGTATCGGAGAGCCCTTCAATCAGCGCGACTCCTTCGACCTTTGCCAAATGAACATTGCTTGCTTTGGCCAGATCTCCGATCAAACGTCCTTTATTTTCCAGAACCTTCTTTTTTTCTTCTTCAAGAGGATTTTTAGGAACTTTGTTACAGCCGGTCGAAAGACAAAAACAAAGAATCAGCAACAAAAATAATATCGGTTTTTTCATAAAAAATCCTGAAATTTGCTAGTTCTTAAGGATTATTATTGTTTGAATAGGAAAATCGACTTCTCAAAACAAATCGGGAATTTCTTGTCGATTTTAAAAAAGGAAACGTCTGTTTCTTCCCTATCATTTCGAGAAAAAGCAGAAAATCAAAGAAATTTAGCGATTTTTAACGTTTCTGTCAAGAGCAATTTGAGAATTGTTTTGATGAACTCAAACAATAAAGAGATTATTTTGGACGCGTTTTTTAAATTAGCCCTGTTTATTCCGTTCTTTTCGAGGCTTTGGATATTCAGAAGTATTTTTCAACTTTCAATTGACCGTCAAGAAATTTGATTATTGTTGTGAGAAATAACAACAGAAATAATTTGAACCGACTGACGTTCCTTAAAAGTCATATTCATTATTAGCTCAAAATACAGAACAAACAGAACTGGAAACGCGGATGTCTCGTCCGTTTTCTATCAAAACATCCGCATCCAGTCAAAACATCCGCTTTCGTTCAAAAGAGTTGTCCCGACTCTTTGTGAAACCAGCCGACGTCAATTTTAACATTCAAAAAATACTAAGGATACATAATAAAGAACGAAAGAATGACGGCGGTTATGATGAGCCACCAAAATCCGGGTCGGCAGAAAACATTTGACGCGTTTCGTTGATCTTCCGGCAATCGAATGCTGCTGGGATTCCAAATGAGCCCTTTCAATTCCTCGTCCGACTTTGGTTTTGTGAAAAGACTGACGAGACAGCAGGAAAACATACAGACCCAGAAGACAATCCCCGCCCGATTATAAAATGGCCAGGTCGGAAAGAGAAAATCAAGGCAGATTGTCAACGGCACAGTCAAAAGGCCTGCGAACGTTGCTCCCCAATAGGTTGTCCGTTTCCAGAAAATGCCCATAATGAACATCGTCGCGATTCCTGGAGCAAAATAACTGTAAGCCTTCATCAAATAAATATAAATCGGCCGATCAATATAACCCGAAAGGAGAATGGCCCAACCGATTCCGAGAAGAATAATGATTCCCGCAAATATTTTGCCGAACAAAATGGCGATTCGATCTTCTTCGGTCATTTTCGAACTCTTCTCGCTCTGATTCTCTGCCGAAAGCTCAAGTTTAGGGGCTGCTGAAAGCTCTGATTGTTTCTTGCCTAATTTGTCAGCATTGTCAGCGCTGCCATTGTTTTCTAAACTGCCTGCTTTGATTGAAGAATTGGAATCCCTGGAAAGCCGGCGCTCTTTCATCGCTTCTCGAAATGGAAGAAACAGATCGATTGTTGCTATGGTCGAACACGAATTGATTGCCCCGGAAAGATGTCCCATTATTGCGGCAACAAGTCCGGCTAAAACAAGACCGATCAAACCATGCGGCAAAAGATGAACGACTAAAAGCGAGAAGATCATATCCGGTTTTTCAGGTTTGGGGATCGTTCCATTTTGAACAAGAAGAATCGCCAGAAGACCAGGAACCGTAATCATCAAAGGAACAAGGAATTTGAGATAGCATGTAAAGACGATTCCCATTCGGGCATGCCATTCATTTTTCGCGGCCAAAACCCGTTGAACAATAAATTGATTCGTTGCGAAATAAAAGATACTGACGCAGAGAGACCCTCCCAGATATTTCGTCCAGGGAAAATCAGGGTCATTGGCCGGAAGAAGCAGATGCCAGTCGCTCTGCGTATCCAAAAAGGGCTGTATTCCGCCAACCGCTCGAATGGTCATATAAGCCAAAGAGAAACCGCCGAGCAATAAAACGCATAACTGTAACATTTCTGTCCAAATGACCGCTCGTAAACCCCCGGTTATCGTATAAATCCCCGTTGCTATCGCTATGACAACAATGCTCCAGGCAAGATTCAAATGCAAAAGTTGTTCCAACGCGATTGCTCCCAAAATCAAAACGCCGCTGATTTCAACGAAAAGATAGGTCAAAAGCATCAACAAAGCAAATACGATTCGTGGCGCCGCTCCAAAACGACGTTGAAGAAATTCCGGCATTGTATAAAAGCCATTACGGAGATAAAAGGGCAGGAAAATCCATAATAATGCATTGATTCCGAGCAGAACGCCGGCCCATTCCCCGCTCACTGTTATAAATCCGCGGTCATAAGCAACGCCAATTCCTCCGACAAGATGATGACTCGAAAGGTTTGCCGCGACAATACTCCCGCCGATCATCCACCAAGGGAGTTTATCGCCTGCCAAAAAATAATCACGCTTGGTTACGCTTTTTTTGCATGAGGCCCAAAGACCTAATATGATGACTCCGAGGATATAAAGCCCGAAAATCCAAAAATCTATTGGTTGTAAATATGCTGACATTAAATACGCTTTCTGTCAAAAAAACACTAAATTGTCAATTCGCCCCTGGAGGAGCAACGGAATCTCCTTGAACCAGGCGGCATGGAAGAATGATTTCGTGACGAACTCCCCCCTTTTCCTGAACGATTTGATGCGACATGGAACCGATTCGTTCTCCGACTTCAAAAACAGGCAACTCAAGCGACGTCGGTTTAACGCCGCCGAGATAATTTCGTATTGCGGGAAGCTGATCGTAAACGACAACCGAAAGATCGTTCGGAATGGAGAGTTCGCCAGAATTCGTTAAATCTTGTAAATAAGCTGCGGCTCGAGCGCAGCCGCAAATAAGAGCGGTCGGCTTTTGATTTTTGAGATAACGCCTCATTATTTCGGCCCCGTCGCTTGGAAGCGTTTGCGGAACCCAAAGAATCAGCGATTCACTGGGAACTATTTCATGCGATTTTAACGCCCGGCGATAACCTTCATAACGGTCGATGCTCCACCAACCGCTGGGACTGAGTATTTGAACGAAACCGATTCGTCGATGACCCGCTTCATAAAGATAATCGACTGCGTCCTGACTCGCTTGAGCGTTATTTTCAAAAAAACTGGATATCGCAAGTTCCGGTGAACGAACCATAGCCAGAACAGCGGGAATTCCCTGACGTCGGGCTTCCCCAATGACAACCGCATTTAAAAGCGGAGGACCAATACAAACCAGCAAATCGGGTGAACTGCGAATCATTCGCTCGGTAAAAATCGTTGGCTGCGAGGAATAAAGTCCCATTAATTCAATAAGAAGATTATCTTGATAAGCCGCATGATCCAAACCTTGCAGAACGCCGCTTGACAACCAATCGATTCCCTGTTCGTTTGGATGATAACTCATCGAAGTCTGATTGCTTCCGGAAACATGATCAAGTTTACCGATGACAACTCCAAGTCGTAAAATTTCGGACTCGCTTTTATGCGTTTCGGTAATCCAGTTTTGATTGGTCAAGCCGAAAGGGGCGTTGGTTTTATCTGTCAGGAACGGGTTCACCGTCTTGACATAGGTTAAAACCTTTTCGCCGACAAATGTTCCAACGCCGCAACGTCTTTCGATCCAACCTTCTTTTTGAAGACGATCCAGTACTTTGCGAACCGAAGTCCGACTCCGGCCTGTTGCATGAACAACATCG
Source organism: Planctomycetia bacterium (assembly GCA_030527205.1). GTDB lineage: Bacteria > Planctomycetota > Planctomycetia > Pirellulales > Thermoguttaceae > JAUNBG01. The sequence continues at coordinate 30,149 of JAUNBG010000021.1, read as the reverse complement.
CGATCGGTAAGGAATGGGGATCCAACGGACAAATTTTCACGAAGGATATATTCGATTAAACGTTTCCGTAGGATAAGCGTTGCGCCATATTTGGGAAGCGGCTCATTTAATATGAATGGTTTCACGGAATTTCCTGTTGTGAAAAAGTACTCATTATTATATAAGAGAATGATTTCATTCAGAAGCCGGAACAGTCAACTGGGAACGCCTGCAAACTTTGAGCTTTTGTTGACAGGCTTCTGATAAAAACGATTCGGGATGTTCAATCAATGAGTTGATAATTGAAAGGGAAATCTCAATGGGAATGAACTTCTTTCAACGGAATCAGGTCAAGTCGACCATTGGAACTTCGATTCCCGCTGCTTCAATCCGTTCAAGAGCCAGGGCGGCCAATGCGGCGTCGGGAGCTCCCATTCCGATCGGTGAAACAATAATGCGATCTTCCGGATTGGTCCGGCCTGGATGCTTTCCGGAAACAAGAGTCGGCATATCCGTTGCGAATGACTCTTCGGTGATTTCGCCCCGCGCGGCCATTTCCGCAAAACTTCCCCGATGCAACGCCTGACCTATATGATCAACGATTCGCATATCTGCTTTCCGAATTAAATCTTCGGAGATTTCGCTGAACGAACCCATTGTTATGACAATGGCTCCTTTTTTAACCCAGGGTTCTTCAACAAGAACGGCATTTGCGGTTGTGACGGTTATAATGATATCGCTCTCCTGGCAAGCGGCTTCATTGTTATCGCAGTCAACCATTTTGAATGGGGCGTCCGCAAAACGTTCGATCATTTTTTGACGCGCTTCCGGACAAATATCGCAGATTCGGACTTCTTTCATTTTAAGAAGTTTACTCATACAGAGCAGCGTTGTATAGCCTTGAATTCCGGCTCCGATAATCGTAACGACATCGGTTTTCGAGGCCAGATATTTGGCCATAATCGCCGGTTGAGCGCCGGTTCGCATATCAGAAATCCAATCGCCGGCAACGACCGCCAAAAGATCGCCGGTTCGTGGATCCGCGAGAAAAACTTTCGCCCGAATAAACGGTTTGCCTTGTTTCGGGTTCTCTTTAAAACCGCCGACCCATTTCATTCCGGCTTTATCGGTTGCCTTAATATAAGATGGCATGGAATTCATCCAACCGGGAACTCCAATCGATTCCATATCGAGTGTTATTTTGGTCGGCATAATAACGTCGCCCATTCCATACCATTTCCAGGTTTTTTCAACCTGATCAATGGCGTCTTCCGGAGTCAACACTTCTTTGATTTTTGTTTCGCTAATAACTTTAACCCATTCGCTCATGAGCTGTTCCTGATTTTCTGCTTGACAAAATGAAATAAAATGAACAAATGCTTTGCTGAATAACTTTTTCTTGCGTAAACATGTCTGTCATCAACGATCATTTGTTTCTGTTTGTTTGCATTATAATCATTATTTGTTCTTATTGCAATACATATTTAGGAATTTTATGCAATATAACATATTTTAATCTTCTAAAACCATTAAAAAAGGATATTGTATTTGTTTGACCGAAAGTATACATGTTCATAGTTTTTTGGAAAAAATATGAAGTTTCTTGAAATAGAGGTTGCAATTCTTGAAAACTTTGGTTATATTTGTTTTTAATTGAGAGTCAAATAGAACATAAACAAATCATGTTTCTGTTATTTTTAAATTAGAGTCAATTGATATGGGCTTTTGCTGGTTGATTATTTTTCCTTTTTGATCGCCAACAAAAGATCCTTTTTTAACCCATTGTGATGAACTGATCTACCCAAACGGAATTTTGCCTTTTTCGAACAGGAAACCCGAACTCAATGAAAGATCGGTTCAAAACTTGTTTAATTTTGCCAAAAAGAGCAAAAGGAGAAATGAAAATGAAAAAGAATTGTGTTAAATTAGGGGAGGGGGGTAAACAGGGTTTTACTCTCGTCGAACTCCTTGTTGTCATCGCTATTATCGGTATTTTAATTGGGCTTCTTTTACCGGCAGTTCAAGCAGCTCGTGAAGCCGCTCGTCGTATGCAATGCACAAACAACATGAAACAGGTTGCGCTGTCCATTCATAATTATCATGACGTCAACAATGCCTGCCCGGCAAGTTCCGTTACGTTTAAAAATATTAATATGCGTTTCAACGGAAACATCTCCGGAACGCCTCTTTGCGGAGCGAGAATTTTCCTCTGCCCATTCCTGGAACAAAACGCCGTTTATGACAATTTTGTTTCACAAGCCGAAACTCTTCCTCCTCGTTCTTCGACCAGCGCTTCTCCAAGCGGCGTCAACGGCGATTCAGCCTGGTGGGGTTATGAAGTTAAAATCCCGGCTTACATTTGCCCGTCCGACTCCGAAGCAAGCAAAACGCAAAACGCCGCTAATTATAGAACCGGTCGCGCCAACATTATGTTCAATACGGGCGATGCCCCCTGGTGCACCGTTTACAGTGATGAAGGGATCGGGAGCGATACAACGGGGAAAACCAATTCCCGCGGTATGTTCCGCGTCGAAGATTTCAAATCCTTTGCCGCATGTGTTGATGGAACAAGCAATACATTAGCCATTTCCGAAGGTTGCGTCGGCGATAACTATTGTCAGTATGTCAAGGGCGGTATTTCCAGCACACCGGAAATCCAAAATACAAGCCAGACTCCTTCTTACTGCCTGGCCAATGGTTACAATGATACAGATCGCACAATGATTCGTCGCCCGACGAATTCATGGCGCGGTACGCTCTGGTATGACGGTCGGCCGGTCAATTCCTGCTTCGTTACCGACCTCCCGCCCAACAGTGTTATTTGTTCGTCTCCGGATCAACATAACTCCTGTATGTGGTTCATGGGTGGGGCTCAAAGTTATCACTCCGGTGGCGTTAATGCCGCTATGATGGATGGTTCCGTTCGTTTCATCAGCGATACCGTTGACTGTGGAAACATGAACGCTCCGCAACCTCTGGCCGGCCAGTCTCCTTACGGGGTTTGGGGTGCCTTGGGAAGTGTCAATGGACGTGAATCCGTCAGCTTGTAATTCTGTTGCTTGATTTTGTCAGTAATTGAACCTGATTTATTTTTAAACAGGTTCTTCTCTATAATCTTTATATCTTGAAATATGGGGCGTGTGGCGTACTGCCTTCGCCGCACGTCCCGCCCCCCTTTTGTTAAAATTTGTAAGAAAGAGTCAATAAATAATGAGTAATTGGACAAGAAGATCGTTTTTGAACACTGGTGTTTTGGGAACTTTAGGGACAACTCTCGCCGCCAATCTGATGGCGCAAGAAAAACCGAATGTTCAAGGTTTCGATCAAACCGAAACAGAAATCGACAATACAAAAGAATGGAAACCGGTCTGCGATCGCAAAATCAAGGTCGGAATCGCCGGTTTCGGGGCTTGCCAATTCGGTGCGCAATTCGGATTTCAGAATCATCCGAACGTTGAAGTCGTTGCCGTTACCGATCTTATTCCAGAACGTTGTGCCGGTCTGGCCAAAGCGTGCCGCTGCGAAAATACTTATGAATCGTTGGAAGAAATGATCAAAAACGACGACATTGAGGCCGTCTTCGTCGCAACCGACGCTCCGCATCATGCCGATCATTGTACAGCCGTCGTTCATTCCGGAAAACATGTCGCTTGTGCCGTTCCGGCGTTTTGGGGCGGAACTCCTGAACAGGCCGATATGCTTTATGAAGCCGTTAAAAAAAGCGGAATGGTCTATGGAATGTTCGAAACCAGCGCGTTTCACGACGACGTTTACGCTTGCCGTAAAATTTATAAAGCGGGCGGTTTCGGCGAAATGGTCTATACCGAAGGCGAATATCTGCATTATGCTCCTGTTTCGACGCCTTCTTATAAAAATTGGCGCGTTGGTATGCCGGTCATGTGGTATCCGACTCACGCAACTGCTTATTATACATGCGTTACCGGTAACAGCTTTACCGAAGTTTCCGCAATGGGTAAACCGAGCATCAACAAATTCCGTCAGCCGGAAAACAACGCTTACGGCAACTGCTATGGAACGGAAGTTGGACTTTTCCGAACCAGCGAAGGCGGGATGGCTCGTATGATCGTCAGTTTCGATACTCCTGGCTGGGGCGGCGAAGTCGGACGTAACCGCGGTCAATTGGCTTCTTATGGAGAGCAATCGAAATATCATAGTGCAACTGCCGAAGCTCAAGCGATTTATGATAAATTGAATCTTCTCAAACCGGCTCTTCCGGCTTCGGTTGATTCCGGCGGACATGGCGGTTCCCATGGTCATTTGATGAACAACTTCGTCGAAGCGATTCTCAAGGAAGAATTGCCCGTCGTCAATATCGCCGTCGCTTTGAATACAACGGTCTGCGGCGTCGTCGCTCATCAATCCGTCCTGAAAGACGGCGAACTCCTCAAGATTCCGCAATACAAACTTTAATGAGTTGATTGTTGAATGAAAAATTGATCGTTGATCGTTGGATGTGTGTTTACATTTTCAACGATCAACTTTCAACTCATAAAAAGGGTTAAATGAAAACATCCAATAAACCGAAAGTTGGCCTTCTTGCTCTGACGTTGGAACTTTATGAAACTCTTGCGCCAGCGTTGCGTGAAAATCGAGAAGGTTGGGTTCGACGTTCTGTGCTCCCTGCTCTTGATCGAGAATTCGACGTTCTTTTTCATCAGGCCGTTTTTACAACGGAAGGAATCGGAAAGGAATTACAACAGTTTGAAACAGAGGGCGCGTGTGCCGTTATCATTTTGTTTCTTTGTTATTCGCCCAGTCAGGTTAGTTTGCCCGCTTTGAAGAAAACGCGTCTTCCGATTCTTATTTGGAATACGCAGGAGCTTTATGCCGTTGATTCCTCTTTTACGGGTCAAAATATGAGCAATAATCATGGCGTTCATGGAACGCATGATTTGGGAAATGTTCTTTGTCGCAATAATATTCCGTTCGAAATTGTAACGAGTCATCTTGATGATTCAGATTCCTTGGAAGAAATGCGCGATTTTATGATCGCGGCAGAAACACGAAAATCGTTACAGGGATCGAATTTTGCTCTGCTGGGCTATCCGTTTCCAGGAATGGGCGACTTTGGCGTCGACGTAACGCAACTCGTCGCGGAATTTGGAACGTCCTATGGAATTCTGCCTCTGGAAGAATATATTCAACGCGCCGAAAATGCTTCCGAAGAAAATGTTGCGGCAATCGTTCAAAATTATCGAGAATCATACGAAATAGCTCCCGATTTGGTCGATATTGATTTGGAATGGGCCGCTCGCGTCGAAATTGCGTTTCGTCAAATGATTCAGACTCGGAATTTGGCCGGTTTGACTTATCAGTTTACGGCTTTTGGAGAAGACGAAAGAACGCCAACGATTCCGTTTGTTGCGATAAGCCGTTTAATGGGCGAAGGAATCGGTTTCGGCGGCGAAGGCGATCTTGTCTCAACGACTGGAACGACCATTTTTCAGCGATTGAGCGGCGCGGCAACGTTCGCGGAGATTTTTACAACAGACTTTGCCGGAAACAGTCTTTTGTTCAGCCATATGGGCGAATTCAATACAGCAATGGCGCGAAAAGATCGCAAAATCTCGTTGGTCGGTCGATCTCAAATTGCGAAGAACCGTTTTCGTCAGTTGGTTCTGGTCGGATCCCTGGAACCGCAATTGGCAACGTTTTGTACATTAACGGTTGCTGAAGACGGTTGGAAAATGATTATGACGACAGGCGAAATCGACGATTTTGGTCCGTTGGCTAAAATGAACGCTCCGCATACCAAACTGAAATTGAAAATCGATGTTCGCGATTTTCTCTCAAATTATGTTCGTTTGGGCGGTCCTCATCATAACGCTCTCTGTTTTGGAGACGTTCGACGTCGTTTGACTTATTTCGCTCAATTGATGGGAATCGATTTATTCGAATTGTAAACAATGAAAAGAATTGCAGAAATCAATTGCATAAATTAATTAATGTTGTCGATTTGCTGTTCAATAGAATTTTTTATTCGGAAAGGAAAAATATGAATCGAACTTTAATGGGTCTTGTTGCCCTTCTAATCGGATTATGCGTTTGTCCTTCCTGCGGAGGAAAAAAATATCCGGATGGTTTCCCGAAAGTTTATCCTTTAAAGGTTAAGGTTATCCAAGCTGGAGCCCCGCTTGCTGATGCCTCCATTAACTTTTTTGCGGAAGACGCAACGATTTCCAAATGGGCAGTCGGCGGAACAACGAATGCTGAAGGAATTGCCGAAATCCGAACGCAGAATTTCCCCGGATGTCCGGCTGGAAAATTTAAGGTCGTTGTCAAAAAAACAGTACAAGAAGGCGGTCCTCAAAACGCGGAAGAAGCCAAACAAATGAGAGAAGGAAAGGAATTTCCTCCCGTTGTTGTTCGCGAAATGGTTTCGAAAGAATTTGGCGATCATCTCAAAACGCCTCTTTCTATTGAAGTAACGGGTTCAGAAGGAAATACCGTTCCTGAATTCGACGTCGGCGACGCTTATGAAGAGGATATTAGCGGAACGCTGTTAGGAAGTTGATCTTTTTGAACGCTTTCGTTTTCTTTTAATGAATCTGCCTCGTTGTTTCCTTTTGTTATTTAAAATGGAATGACGGGGCATTTTTTTTAACTTTTGGGGGTTTGATTCTTCATTATTCTTATTTTGGAGGGACAAGATCAATAACCCAAAAATCGGGGCGGCATAAAAAGCGGACGCGCGGGGCAAGACCATTTTCCATTCCGACGCCATGAGAAACGATTCGATAAAGCGTTCGAGGACGCTGCGAATCGGAATATTTCAGGGTTTCTGTTGTAACGCCCGAAGCCCAACGTCGGGGCAAATGAGGCGTCATTGTTAAAATGGGGCCAAGAAACGGAAGCTGAACTTGTCCGCCATGCGTATGCCCGGCCAGCAAAAGATCGCCGTTTTTCGCTGTTTCGCCCATAAAAAACGAAGGCGTGTGCCCTAGGATAATATGAAATTTGCCGCTCTCTTTTTGTCCGTCATTTGGAATTTTAAATTGAAACCGATTTTTTAAACGTTGTTCGATCTCCGTGTCGTCAGGAAACCAGGCGTAATGCGTTCCGAGACAGGTCAGACGCAATTTGTCGGAAAGAGAAATCGATTCCGAACGTTGACAATAATTGATTCCAGTTCCCTTAAAATATTGAACAGCCAATTTCGCTTCTTTATTCGTTCCCGGAACAGCATAAACGCCCAGCGGAGCGGTTAATTTCATTTCCTTGAGAAGTTGATTCCATTCTTGCGATAAATTTCTTGTTCGTCCCTTTTTTCCATTGAAAATCGTCAAAAGATTGTTTTCGATTTCAACGCTGCTTCGAGAATATTGAATATAATCGCCGCCCAAAAGAATCAGATCCGCTTTTTGATCTTTGATCATTTGAAGAACGCGACGTTCGTAATCCGTAATAAGATCGAATTGAATGTCCGTCATTAAAACAATGCGAATCGGCTCTTCTATTTTGGACGTTTTGATCGTTATTTTTTTGATTTGTAACGCAAATGGTTCAATAAAAAAAGCGTCAATGGCAATCGCCGTCAATATAATCGAAATAATCATTAATGTCCAAGCAAAGCGAGAAGAACAGAGTCGTTGAGTTGCCGGAATCGCTGTCGTTGAGTTATTCAAATCAGACCGCAACGAAGATTTCAAATTAAATTCTGCCGCTTCTTCTTTCTTGAAAATATCAACAGTTTCTTTTGACGAACACTCTTTTTCTGCCCAATGAGAAGAACGCTTTTTTCGTTGTCGAGCAAAAAGAATCAAACTGCAAACGAAAAGAAATAACGTTCCTTCTAAAAACAGACCTTGAGCCCAAAGTCGAAGATTGGAATATAAATGACGCTCTTGATTTTCATCGGGAATATAAAATAGAGCGTTCGTATCGCCGAAGATCAGAGCGAATAAGCTGGCCGCCAATAATCCCCCAATTGCCAGAATCGCAAACTGCCTCCCAGTCGGATTTCGTGAAAAAGAACGGCAAAGAAAATAAACCGCTCCTAAAAGCGAAATATGATAAAGAAAAGTAATCGTAAACACAATTAATAAAATATCCAAAAAAGTTGATTTGGGGTCAACCGAATTATTCCAAAATGAACAAGCCTCATTTTCTGTTATCTTTTTTCATTGCAGGCTTGCGTTTCCAATCATTTTATTGTTTGAAAAAAAGAGCGTCTTTTTCCGCAGCGAGTTTGCCGAATATAAGTTCTATCCGGCAATAATCCGAACACTTAAGATTTATGAATAACAGGAATGTTCAGCAAGTTGCGTCAATAAACCGGCGCGGTCTTTTGGTTTGCCGTTTGAACCGGTTGCATCGAATTAGGGAATTGGTTATTATTGGGTTGATTATTATAGTTATAGTTATATTGGTTTGCAACTTGATTCTGATTCATCCGTTGGCTATTTGAGGGAAGTTGTCCATTTCGCATAAACGAATTGTTTTGTGCCTGATTGTTGTTTTGTGAAGGATAGGCATTTTGTGCAGAATAACCATTTTGTTGAGAATTAAATGGCTGCTGATTCATAAGCGATTGATTTCCAACATTATTGAGGCCATTTATGTTGTTTTGTTGAATATTTCCCGGCATTGTTTGAAAGGCTTGCGAATTATTCAATTGTTTTTCTGAAATTCCTGGATTTTGAATCATTCCAAAATTGTTTGACAATCCATTGTTGGATTGAAACGCATGGTTTGTCCCGGCAATTTGCGAAAATTCTTTCATGAAACCTTCATTTTTCAAAAGTTCAGGCGAATCAATCGGAATAGGTTTGGTTCCTCTTAAAGCATATTTCGAATAATTTCGATCATATTCTTCGTTCTCTTCAATTCTTTTCATCTCATATTGTTCAAGTTCCATTTTGAGCTTCTGCTGAGCTTGGAGGGTTCGTTTGGCATTTTCCGGCCGCTGAGGAACCATAATAATGACAGGTTGAAGGTCAAAGGGGATATCCATTTTAACTTTTTTACCCATTCCGCCAAAAGCAGTTGAATTGGGATCTTTGATCTCAACGGAAACAGTAAAGGCGCGATAAGAACCTGTGCCCGCAGCGTCTGTTATAACCTCGCCGCGAAAAGCGTCAATGAGCTTGTTGATATCAGGATTCATTTCAGTTCGGCCATCAGGACGAATGGAACCATAATTATCGAAACTTCCAATTGTAACAAAACTTGAGTCTCGATCATGAAATTCCCAGGCTTCGACGCCTCGCTTTCTTAAGGCTTCACAAAGAGCGGCGGCTTTAATGCCTGCTTCCTTTAATTGCGATTCAAGAGAACGTTTGGCCTTTCCATTGCTTTCATAAGTCGTATCGCCAGAAAAAGTCGCAACGCGCAATGTATACATTTTGGGATTGTTCAATAAACTAAATTTGCTGTCGGAATTAATTTTTTCGACAAAAGGATCGACAACCCCTTTCTGACAATAAAAATCTTTCGATATTAAAGGATTACGAACGACAATCGCTCCGCCTAACGGACCAAAATTGCGAAATTCTTTATCTTTTTTCGATAATTTTTCAAATTCAGCAATGATATTTTTCGAGTCAGAATCATTTTTTAGGCATTCCGGTTTACAACGTTTAACTGTCAACAGAGCCTTTTTCAAAGCAAGATCGTCAACGGTCGGAAAACTTCCAACTAAAACGGCGACTTCCGGAATTTTCGGCGTTTGATAACGATATCTTCGCATATATCCGCTTTTTTCGGCCATTTCATCCAAATCATTTTGGTCAGGATCATATTTATAAATAAAAGCCTGAAGTTTGTATTTTTTGCGCAGTTCAAGAACCAATTTATTCGCTTGACTTTGCGCATCGCTTCCGGAAAATTTTCTTGTCAAGATAAACCAATAGCCGTCGGAGTCTTTTAATATATATTCTTTATGAGATTCCGCTTCGACTTTTTTCGAACTTTGAAAAAACGAAAAATCCGCTTTTCCCTGATTGGATAAACCAAAGATCATCGTCAATAGAAAAGAACAACCTAAAGTTATCGAACTGCGTTTCATTTCTGGCTCGCTTTGGCAAATGAGATCAAACAATTTTAATGAGATTTGGCTGTTTGGGGATTCGCCTTTTGAACTCGTCTGTTGCTCTTGATTTTCTGAAAAAAGAAACAAAAAATTCAAAAAGGCTCGGGCAAACCCAAAAAACGAACTCAAAATCGTTTGATGTATAATTAAACAAATAATTATTCTGCAAAAAATACAGAATAATACTCTATGGAGATTATCGACAAAAATGATTGTTTTCTTTAGTCAAAAGCTAACGAATAAAACGATTGTTTTGGTTGGTTTTGTTTTCAAGCTGCTTTTTTCAATTTGCTTGATACCAGAGCCGATATGAACGATCTTTTCCGCTTTTGTGCAATCTGATTATTGACGCGAATAATAAAATAAAATCAGGGATTTTTCATAGAGTTGAATAAAAAATGATTGTTATAACCAACGAGAAAAATCGTTGATCTCTTTGACGTCGAAACCCAGAGAACCAAAGGAAAAAATTGAAGAAGAAAACGATTCTTGCTCAACGGCAAAGATTCCTGTTATTAGCAAGAAAAAAAATCCTTAAAACAAAATTATTCACAGAGCAGAAATGCGACAACAAGACGTCGCGTTAAAACGGTTAAAAAAGTTGAAAGCGAAGCATGAAACTGAAAATCACGCAATAATTGAAAGTCATTATAATGAAATGATCGGAAGACCGCTTCGCATAAATCGCATTTTTCATCCGTTGTAAGGCGAATATTTCGCAATTCGATTGTTTGATCAATGACATGCAAAACCAATCCGATGAAACGATCAATAAAATCTTCCCAAGCGTATTTTTCCCGATTCAGACAACGCTGCAACAAAGGATAATCAATTTCTGGAGTTGGAATCATTTTGGTTGTTTTATCAATATAAGTTTGAAATTATTGTATTGACGACTTTTGGTCATTCTGTTGTTTGGGAACATTATTTTGCGTCTTAATTCAGTTCTTCTGGCAGCAAAAAAACGAATTCGATATGGAAAACAGGCTTCGCTTTTTCGTAATTCGTTTGTCGTTGTCGGAACTTTTTGGGGGGATTACCAACAGAGCTTGAGTCCAGCGGAACCGTAATTGGTTGAAGTATATTTGTTCTTTAAATAATCATAATTGGCATAGAGCAAAAAAGCGGGAATAGGAGCCCATTCCAAACCGCCGCCGATTATGGCCCAATCGCGACCTGTACTGTTTCCGTAAACGTCAAAAGTTCCCGCAGCAACAGGCAGCGAATTAATGGAAACGTTTGTTTTTCCGTCATAATAATCAAGGAATTCATGAGTCCATTGACCGCGTAAAACCAAACGAACTCGATGCGTACAAGGTTCAAGGTCCAAAATAGCGCGAGCGCCCAAATTGGTATGCAAACTGTGATAAGATTTTGAGTCGATTTTTAAGGCCAATCCGGAATTTGAGGTTGAGGTTTCGGTCATTGAATCCCGATATAAATAAGAGTATTCAACTCCGCCATATGGGGAAACGATAAAAGGAGCAAGTTGAAAATTGGCGCCGCGTTCAAAACCGATGAGTCCTTGATAACTATTGGTTTTTCCGTTCAATTGGTCGTTGATGGCTCCGGAAATGGTTCGTTGCGTATCGAATCGATTATATCCGCCGGCAAGCATAGCGATATTATAAACGAATTCATCCCCGAATTGATGATAAAGACCCAGCATATAATTTTCTGTTTCCAGTTTGCCATACCAATTGGGCGTATCTTTCAATTTGTTTTGTTGATAACTTCCAAAAAGTCCAAAACGACAGTCGGTCGATCCAAAAAGATCAAGTCCGAGCATTCCGCCCAATTGTTCTGCTTCATATCCGAGAAAATCGTTATGATGTTTCATTGTTCCCGATCCAGTTAAAGCGGTAACCCAGGCAGAATAAATCATGGTTCCTGGATCGCCATACTTTTGACCTCGCAAAACAGATTGACGCGGATCGAATCGAGAACTGGTCGGAATTCCAGATTGATAAAGAGGGTCTCCGCCATTCAAAGTATTATTTGCCCCATCGATAATCGAGCCGTTTTCATACATCGGAGCGTAACCTGTGCCATAAGGCGCCGTATCAAGCCCGCCAGTCGGATAGGAACTGTAATCAGGAGTTGCATAATTTGAGACGGGATTAACCGTTGAAGTATTGGGAATCGTCCCATTATAAGTAATCAAAGGAACGTTTCGGAGTTGCTCATATAACGAATGCGACATTAAATAGGTATTGTTAAATTGAAATCCGATCGTTGAAGCATAAATTTCGCCGGTCAATTGACTCAATAACTGAGGATTTTGCTCAAGCGTATTGAGCATATTGTAATTCGACATCGAATAGTTGCCGTTGTCAATCGCATTGTCCAAATAATGGGCCATCGATTTTGTATTGGTTGTTGTTGCCGATGAAATGAATTGGTTGCTTTTTTCAAGTTTGACAATAATGGAATCATTGTCGCTGGAATTCAAAACATATTGTTTCCCCAGAATATTGTCCTGAATTTTCAAATTAATCTTGCCGTCAGTTTCGCTGGTCATAATTCCAGCCGCTTTGAAAAGCGTCAAAGTTTCCGAGTTGACGGTTTGGTCGGAAATAATATTGAGCGTTGTTGCTTGAAGATCAATAATTCCCGATGACCCGGAAGCTGTTTGATAAGAAGTATATCCGTCCTTGCCGATATAAAAGTTGACCGTCGAGTTGTCGGCGGCTGAAAAAACGGTCCCGCTGACTCCGTCCAAGGTTACGGTCCCCGTTTTTTGAATATCAAGAACCGCTCCGGAACCAACTGTGATCGTTCCAATGCTTATTGTTGCGTCATTCAACTTGGCAGAACCGTCTTTCATTTGAAAAGTTCCCTGCGAAACAGCAAGATTTCCCAAATTAAACGTTGCGTCTTTATTTGCCAAAAGCGACATTGTTCCCTGACCCGTTTTATTCAAACCGACGTTGCTGTCGACATGAACGCCATTGCTGACAGTCAAGGTTTTCGATTCGGCAACTTCAACATTGGCAGGCGAATGGGTCGTTGTTGAAGTTGGGGATATTGTTGCCAATGCTCCCATTGTTGTATCGCTCGTTATTTTTAAGGTTGAACCGTCATTTAAATTCAGAAAAGCAAATGTCCCGGACGTTCCGGTCGAACTGTATTTTCCGAGCGGATTACTGTTCGAACTGCCAACAACAAGCAGATTCGATGAATAAAGATTGATCGTTCCATACCAGGATGAGCTGTTGCCATTGGAAATGGTCCAGGTTTGCGGTGATGAACCGCTTTTGCCTAAATTCAAAACGGCGCCGCTTGACGTATTGAGCAAGATCGGATTCAAGGTTGAACCATTGATCAAGGTCAACGCAAAATCTCCTTCAAATTTAATCGAATTAATTTCGGGACTTAAAGTTGAAAGTTCGTTATCGCTCGAAATTGTTAATTGCGATCCCATTTGCGCATAGGACAACGCCGATAAAATGAACAACAAAAACAGAAAAACTCCAATGACGCTCCATTTTATCATTAATTGATGTTTCTGTATTTTTGTCATGGAACAAGCTAACTCTTTTTGGATGTTTATTTTTTCGTCTGACATAAAATTGCCTGAGGAATCTTTAATAGGAGGAATATTAAATAATAGGGAAACTTTTTTATATTAAACAAATAGTTCCATAACGAAACGAATTCGAAAATATCCGAATATAATGAACATTAAAATATGGAAAAAACATGAGGATACTTAATCTGAATGAACTGTATTTTTGATCTCAATTATCCGCCTGTCTTTGCGATTATGAATTCAACAATCCAGAATTTTAATAACTTTGGCGATCTATTGATCAATAATATAAGGAAGTTCTAAAAACTCCTTCGGAACGCGAACGTCTCGTCCGCAAAAACGAGTTTTAACGACTTTCTCCGAAATGCGTTTATTGAAAATTTGGGTTATTAGAACTCTCTTATAATATTCCCTTATAATATATTGGCTCTCTTTTCCCATTTTTTAAAGGGACAACTTTGTCTTGAACCGCGTTTTTGAGCTCATTTATCATTTTCGAGATTATTGTTTTTGTCCCTTTCGCTGAAATAATCATCCTTAACAATTCAAATGGACCTTTCTTTCTTTGATAAAACGGTTCGGGCGAAAACAAAGCTCCGTTAATAACGCCGTTGGACGGACAAGTCGTTCTCCTCTCCGGATATCAGTTCATTGCATGATTTAGTTAAATGTTCAATATTTGATGTTTTGCAACATTTATTGAATAAACTTGATTTCGGTTGAATGATCTTATAAAAAGGTTGCTAATTTTTCCAAATATTGCAAAAAAAGTAAAGATCAACTTTAAGAATTTTGCTTATTTTCTTGAAAATAATTTATTTTTTGATTCTTTGGATCCCCCTTGTTATATGATCAATATTTGAATATAATAAACAAGTTGCCTATTTTAACATAAAATTCAGGAAATGATGAATTTTAACTCGTCATGATAATTGGGACTGCTTTTTCGGCTGTTGGCAAAAGTTCATGAACTTTTTTCATTAAAGATGTTCTTTAGAATACAACGATAAAGAAAAGGGATAATCGTTTTATTCAGTCCATTCATCATAAAAGCGAAAAACGATTGGCAATTCTGATCCTGTCTCATATAATAAAAGAATGTTCTAAAAGAGGAAAATACAAAAGCTATTGCGAACGACAAGTTTTGCCATTGAGTCATTTGTCCGACGTTGACGCTCCTTTGAATAACGAGTAAAGCTTTTTAATTGACTTGAGTTAAACTTGATAAAAATCGAAAAAGAGAAAGAATATGAAAATAGTCATCGTTGGAAGCGGAAATGCCGGTTGCGCTCATGCTGCTCATTTTTCAACTGAGGGTCATTCGGTTACTATTCTTAAGACGTCGCATCAACTTCATGATCAAAATTTTCAAGTCATGACTCAAAACAATGGAATCATTCTAAATCGAATTGACGGTTCTTCCCAGTTTGTTCGAATTGACTGCATAACGCGCGATCCCGAAGTTGCCTTTGCGGATGATTGCGATCTTGTTCTGGTTCTCGTTCAGAGTCTTTATCATCAACAGATCGCGGAGCTTTTGTTTAAACATTTAAAACGCTCAAAAATGCTTCTCGTTATTCCAGGCTATATGGGGTCGCTCTATTTTTATCATCTTCTTAAAGATCGAGTCAACATTTTTGCCGAAGGGGAATCGACTCCCTTTGACGCAAGAATTATCGAAAACGGAAAAGTCCAAATTCTCTTTAAAAATGTTAGAAATGCCTTGGCGTTTCTTTCGTCTGAATTTGTTGAGGAAGGCTTTGCCATTGCAAAACAGTTGACCAATACATATCATGAAAATTGGAGACGAAAAACAATCGTTGAGTCCGCGTTGCATAATCCAAACTTGATCGTTCATACGGTTGGCGCAATAATGTCCGCAGCCCGAATCGAATATAGCCAGGGGGAATTCTGGATGTATCGAGAAGGCTTTACGCCAGCCATTTGGAATCTGATCAGTCAGTTGGATCAGGAAAAAATGGCGTTGCTTCAACAAATGGGTTGCGAACAGATTTCTTATCTGGATGCTTGCAAATTTCGCAACGAAAAAGATCTTTCCGTCGATTCGCTTTTGGTTTTTCGATCTTATGCCGCTTCGGGCGGTCCAAAAGGGCCGGCTTCCGTCAATACTCGTTATATTTATGAGGACGTTCCAATGGGATTATGCCTTATGAGTTCCATTGGAAAACAACTGAACATTTCAACTCCTGTTTGCGACGCCCTTATAACCATTGGAGGCGCTCTTCTCGGGAAAGATTATAAGAAAGAAGGACGAACTCTTGATAAACTGGGCATGACCATTGAAGAACTGCATTTATTATCTTAAATCTCTGGTTTATTCAAATGAAGTTCTAAAAAAACGCTGGGAACCGATGCCTCGTCCGCAGGAAATAGTTTTTAACGATTTTATTTGAAATGCGTTTGTCGAAAAATCTGGTTTGGGGGAATTTCCTTCAATAATATTATTGATAATCTCCCATTGACTTGCGAGTTCGCAGCGAAGAGCAATTATTGAAGGCAAAACCCGACTCGTTGACCGTTATGGGGTTCGATATATAATATTCAAATCAATGAAACGTTGCCATTATTGAATCAACCCAATGATCAAAAATGATAAAATGAGTTTTGCCTATTAAGAAATATGGTTATCCTATGGATATAATGAACATCTATAATCATTCGCCGATTTTTTTACAGAATATCTTTACAACGATTGGAGGTTATCAATTAAAACGACAACGTTTCGATCAGGAATATCGAACTTTTCTGAATGAATACAAGCAAAGGGATTACTCGGATAAGAAGCGAATGAATGAACTTCATAATCGACTTTTTCTCGATCTTTTGGAACACGCTGTTCAAAAGAGTCCTTTTTATCGCGATTTTTATAAAGATGTCAATTGGGATGCCATTCAGTCTGTTGACGATATAAAAAACTTGCCCATTCTCGAAAAAGAAACGGTTCGTCAAAATATCGCAAAAATGTATACGTTGCCCTATAAAAAGGCCGTTAAAACGAATACAAGCGGAACAACCGGAAAATCCCTTCTCTTTTTGCATGAAAAAAGCGACGATCATCGGCATTTGGCTTATCTCGACTTTTTTAAAAGCGAGCATGGTTTCATTGCTTTGAAAATGAAAAAAGCCTCGTTTAATTCGGCCAAGATTGTTCCCCCCAATCAGAAGAAAACTGTTTTTTGGCGCGATAATCTCTCGACAAAACAACGATTTTATTCCGGTTATCATTGCCAAGGGAATAATGTTCAATATTATGTTGAAAATTTAAATCGTTATCAACCGCAAGCCATCGATGGATATCCTTCTGCTCTTTACGAAATTGCAAAATATATTGTCGATCATAATATTTCGCTCGATTTTCAACCGATTGCTATTTTTCCGACCGCTGAAATTTTGCCCCCCCATTATAAAACATTGATCGCAAAAGCATTCAATTGCCCTGTTCGGGATCAATATTCTTCTAGCGAACGAGCGCCGTTTGTTTATGAATGCCGTTGCGGAAAATTGCATTATCGTATGGATACAGGAGTCATTGAAACTGATGAAGATAATGATATAATAGTTACATGTTTCCATTCTCGCGGAACGCCCCTGATTCGTTATCGCATTGGAGATCAAATGATTTTTGCCGATCCGTCTGAAAAATGCCCCTGCGGATGTTGTTTTCCTGTCGTTGAAAAAATTATTGGACGTTCGCTTGAATATTTGCAATCCAAATCGAATGGACGTTTTTCCTCCGTTTATATGTCGTTGGTCAGCGAAGATTTTCGAAATTCCGTTAAAGGAATGCAGTTCGTCCAAAATTCCATCGATACAATTGACATTTATGTTGCTCAGGATGTCGGTTATACTGCCGATATGGATCAGATTATTATCAAAAAACTTCAATATTCATTAGGACAAGATATGAATTTTGTTATTCATCATGTTGATTTTATTCCCCGCGAGAAGAGCGGAAAGTTTCGATTGCTTAAGAATAATATCATTCGATGAAACTGATTTCAACTTTTCAAAATGAAATGGAAAAATGATTTTATGTCGGATCCATTGAGAATACTTCAAGTTGTAACAACCCTTGATTCTGGCGGAATTGAAAATCTGTTGATGAATCTGTATCGACAAATTGATCGGGACATTATTCAATTTGATTTTCTGGTTCATATGAACAAACATTGTTTTTTCGACGATGAAATTGAATCTTTGGGCGGGATCATTCATCGCGTTCCCAAAAATCCTTATTGGAAAGTTTGTCAACAAATGAAGGCTTATGATCAATTTTTTCGCGAACATCCAGAATATAACATTGTTCATTCGCATCTCAACTTAACAAGTTTTCCGATTATTTATTCCGCTTGGAAAGCTCATTGTCCTGTCAGAATTGTTCATGCTCATTCGGCTAATGTCAAATTGACTTGCGCTCGCTTTTTTAAACGTTGCGCCTTTATGTTTATCAATACCTTTTTAACGCATCGTTTTGCTTGTTCGCAAGAAGCGGCAAAATGGACTTTTCGGAGTTTCGCGGATAACGTTACAATTCTGAATAACGGCGTTCAACTCGAAAAACTCCGATTTCGTTCAGATGTTCGAGAAAAAATCCGTTTGCAGTTAAATTGTTCCGATAAGTTCGTTGTCGGACATGTCGGAAATTTTACTTCTTGCAAAAACTATTTTTTTCTGATCGATTGTTTTCGAGAGTTAAAGTTAAAACGTCCTGACTCTTTTTTGCTTTTAGTTGGAAATGGGACTTTGTATTCCGAAGTTGAAAAGAAAGTCAACGAATACAAATTGAATGATTCGGTTTTAATGACAGGCATTCGGAAAGATGTTCCCGATCTTCTTCAGGCAATGGATATTTTTGTCTTTCCTTCTTTATCGGAAGGTCTTCCTGTTTCTCTCGTCGAGGCTCAAGCTGCGGGCTTGCCCTCGTTCATTTCTGATGCCATTACAAAAGAAGTCATTATTTCTCCTTTTGCTTTGCCTGTCAGTCTGAAAAAAAACGCGTCAGAATGGGCAACGTTTATCTTATCCAAAACCCCCCTTTTCCCTTCTCGAAAAGAAGGAGAACTTTTCGTTTTGGAAGCTGGTTATAATATTAAAGATATTGCCAACCAACTTGTTCAATTTTATCAAAATGAATGGAAAAAAGCAACGGAATAAAAGATTATATTATGGAAAGCTTGAATTATTTTTCGCTGTTTTTTTGTGTGTTCTTTCTCGTTCTGTCGTTCTGTTGGAATATTACATTATTCGATAGAAATCGTCTTCCGTTATATTATCTTCTTTTTATTTTTAAATCATTATGTCTTGTCTATAATATTTATTGTTTTAATAATAGTATCAGATCAGTTATCGATTTAGGTTCGCTTGATATTTATAATTTTTTGCGAGCTGCTGAAGAACTGCAAATGTTCTATGGAGGCGATCTCTGGGCTTTATTGACCTCAGGCGGCGGCATTTATCCGAAAATTATGGCCCTGGTTTTCTATCTATTGGGAAACCGTATGGATTATATGTATTTGATAACATTTATGGTTTCGCTTTGGACGCTCCGATATGTTATTTTGGTTATCAGGGAAATGACTGCCAATGATGCTCTTGCTCAAAATACGGGCTTGTTTTGTGCCCTTTTTCCCGTTTTGTTTACTTATTCCCTGCAACCTCTGAGGGAATGCTTTATTACTTTTTTTGCCCTGATTTCTTTCTATTATTTTATCCGTTATATTAAAACTCATTTTCTCTTTAATTTTATTTTTGCCTGTTTTCTTTCTCTGGTTGCCGCAATGTTTCATTCTGGCATGGTTTCGATTACGGTTTCATATTTTATCTGTTTTATTATCTTTAATAAACTAAGCATTCGAATCAATCCGGCTAAGATTATTATCGCTTTCTTTGTTTTGTGTCTTTTTATTCCTTTGCATCCTTATTGTATGAACAAGTTTACAAGTTTGAAGGATGTTGATTCAATCGAAGATTTCAGTGAAACAAGGGGAGTTACGAAAACAATTGGAAATACGGCCTATATAGGATCCATTCCAAATTCAACTGTTGGTTTGGTTCGCGTTCTGCCTTATTTATATGCAATGTTTGCTTTAGCTCCGTTGCCCTGGCAGATATACAGCTCTGGAACCGCTTTTGCCTGGGCCGTTGACGGACTTCCGCAAATGATTTTTATGTGGATTACGCTATGTTATCTTTTTAGGTTATGGAACGAGATTAATCTTATTCAGAGAAAATATATCATAACGTTTTTGCTCATTGTTTCTTTGACTTATTTTGTCTTTGCCCTTGGAACATTCAATTATGGAACGGCAATGAGGCATCGCGCTAAAATTGCGCCCATTGTTATTATTTATGTTATGATTTATTTGGATAATCATGGCTATTTGAAATTCTTCAGTAAAAATCGTTAAATTGGAACTTGAGTTTTGCCCGGGCTGGACGATGTTTGAGCATATTGATAAAAAACGAAAATGGAGAAAAATCAATTGACGGAATATCGCAGCAATAATATCGACCAACGAAAAATTTCTTTGTTGACAATCCATAATATTTCAAATTTCGGCTCAAATTTCCAAGCTTATGCCCTGTTTAAATTTTTAAAAGATCGAACGAACTTTGAGGTTGAGATTATTGATTATTTCCCTGTTTATTCTCGAAGGGGAACGATCAGGCAGACGATTGCCAAGTTCCTTTATTATCGCGACTATTTGCAAAAAAGAAGGAAAGTTCGTCAATTTCTCGCGAAAAACGTTGTTCTTTCGGAACGAAGTTATTTGAATTTCGAGTCGTTGAAAAAATATCCACAAAATTCCGACTTTTATATTGTCGGAGGGGATCAATTATGGAATGATTTGCATTCCTGTGGAAATGATCCGGCTTTTAAGTTGCCTTTTATTAATGGAAAAAAGTTTTCGTTTGGAACGAGTTTGGGACGTCGCTTTGATCAAGAGGAAATAAACTCGTTAAAGGAGCAGATTCAAGATTTTATTGCTCTTGGGGTTCGCGAAAGAGTTTCCGTTGAGCAGTTAAAAGAGTCGGGATTAAACAACGTTCATCATGTTGTTGATCCTGTTTTATTGCTCGAGCGAAAGGATTACGAGCCGTTTATTGGCAAGGTCCCCTGTCAAAAATATATGCTGGTCTATTTAACTCCTGTTTCGGAATTATTAAATCAATCGATTCGATTTATTGCGCAATCTTTGAATTTGAAGGTTGTTTATATCGGCGGATTTGGAAAACATTGCGATTGCGATTTACATTTAACAAATCTTGGCCCTGAAGAAATTCTCTCCTGGCTGGTTCATGCTGATTTCGTTTTAGCTGCTTCATATCATGCGACATTATTTTCGACGCTGTTTCATAAATCTTTTGCGATTTTATTGCCTCATATCAAAATGAACGAACGAATTACCGATTTTCTTTCATGGACTGGACTTGAAAATCGTTTGATTTTAGACGACAGTTGCTTAAATGAGTCGCTTTTTCAATCGATTGATTTTGCGCAAACCGATTTGGCAATTCAGAAGAAAAGAGATTTTTCCCAAGCCTTTTTATTAAAACAGCTTGAAATGTCCTGAAGAAAGTTTGGTGACGAATAATTCTCTGATTGATTCTTTAAGAATGTTCTAAAACCCTTTGGAAACGCGGGCGTCTCGGCCACAGGAACCGATTTTCGTGATGTTTTTCGAATGATGTTTATTGTAAAAAAAGGTTTTTAGAACTTCCTGCTCTTTCCTCTGGGTCTCTGCGAAAAAATAAAAAATGAAACGTTTACTGTTTGAGTTATCAGTTTAAAAATGGAGACAGTATATTATGAAAGTTTTGACCATTGTCGGAACTCGACCGGAAATCATTCGATTGTCGAGAGTTATGGCCGCGCTTGACCGTTATGTCGATCATAAAATCGTTCATACAGGTCAAAATTATGATTATGAGCTTAATCAGATTTTTTTCGATGATCTTGATATTCGAAAGCCGGATTATTTTCTCAATGCGGCAGTTGGATCGGCAGCAGAAACGGTTGGCGCGATTATTGCCAAAGTTGATCAGGTCCTTCTTGAAGAAAATCCCGATGCCATTCTTATTCTGGGCGATACAAACAGTTGTTTGGCCGCTTATCCTGCCAAGCGACGCAAGATTCCGGTTTTTCATATGGAAGCGGGCAATCGATGTTTTGATCAACGGGTTCCGGAAGAGATCAATCGTAAAATCGTCGATCATATTAGCGATATTAATATGCCTTACAGCGATATTTCGCGCGAATATCTTTTGCGAGAAGGACTTTCGCCTGATCGTGTGATCAAAACTGGAAGTCCAATGTTTGAAGTTTTGAACTATTATCGTCCCAAAATTGAAAAGTCTGACATTTTGAATCGATTAGCGCTAAAAAAGTTTGATTATTTTGTCTTCAGTTCACATCGCGAAGAAAATATCGACGATTTGGTTCAATTTGAAAAATTGATCCTCTTGTTAAACGCGTTGGGCGAAACCTATCAAAAGCGAATCATTTTTTCGACTCATCCGCGAACACGAAAACAGATTGAGAGCAATGGCGTTTCTCTTCATCCTTTGGTTGAACTGATGAAACCGCTTGGATTTCATAATTATAACGCTCTTCAGATGAACGCTTTTGTGGTCCTTTCGGACAGCGGAACAATTAACGAAGAGTCATCAATTCTCAATTTTCCCGCTCTTAATATTCGAAATGCACACGAACGACCCGAAGCTATGGAAGAAGCGGCTACAATGATGACCGGTTATGAATGGGGACGAATTAAAGAAGCAATTGATATTTTACAATGGCAGAATCGCGGAAAAGAACGAACCTTGCGACAAATTGCCGATTACAGTATGCCCAATGTTTCGGAAAAAGTTGTTCGTATCATTTTAAGTTATACCGATTATATCAACCGCTTTATTTGGCACAAAAATATGTAAAACAGAAGAGCCCTCTTTAAGCTGTTTCGTTCTCAAAAGTTCTTTTTTCGTAACACATTAAACCTGTGCTTTCAACATTCAACCCTCAACTAAAAAAGCGTTTCCAGATCCGATAGAATATTACAGCGACGGCATATTCTTTTTCGCGAAGAGTCGTTTTAAACAGCAGAAAAGCGAAAATTCGCCGACTTATAAAGAATCATCGTATCCGTTCACAACGATTTTTTCCTTTTGCGCGATTGAGTTCGAAGTTCCTTTTAAAAAAGGATTTTTGCGCAGCGAAGAGAATAAAAACTCCCCAAGCGAATCTTTTTCCAATGGAACCGCCGTTTTTAAAACGAGTTAAATAACGATAAAATCGGAAGTTCCAAAAACAGCGTTTTTGCGTTTCCGCCGCGTTGCCGCGTCGCTGCGCGAAAATTTCCATTCGTTACAAAGATCGGGGAAAACGCTGTATATTTAACTGCGGCCGCTATTTCTTGATTTCGACGAAGTTTCCGTGAACGGATTCCTTTCTGGAATGGAAAACGGACTTATACACACAAAATAAAAACCGAAGTCTTGCCATTATTTTCTGTGAATGCAGACTTCGCCTTACGGGGAAACAACGCCCTCATGGTTGCAATGGAACTTCCTTCGCAAAAAAAGGAGAGTAACCTCTTGGAAGTGAAAGGTTTTTCAGGCCATAAAGAAAATTATTTCGATGTTTTTGGTTTCAATGTCCATTCAATTTTGTAAACATGATTGTAAACGTGATTGTAGACATGAACTGTAACCTTGATAAAAAATGTCTTTATGGCCCAAATAACGCTCCATTCACTCAAATAGGTAAAGAAGTTCAAATTGTGTCTTGAATCGTTTCAAGTAAAAGGGTTTCCAGATCGAAGAGATCTTTGGATTCTTCGGACGGGAACCAGGTGTCCGAGTCCAGATTCGATTCATTTTCAATCCAGTCGAAGTCATTCAAAACGTCATCGATAACAAGATCGTTTGCCAGAAGTTCCGTAATCGCTTCGGACTTCAGATCGGTGTTCGACAGGAAATCGTTGACGCAAATCATCGATTCCGGAATGGCATAGGAAAACGTTTGTCTTACGGACATCATCGGATCGAAAACCGGAATCATTTCTGTTGCATTATCCAAATCGATATTCGAACCATTGACATCAACCAACAATGGGATTGCTGAATCCGAAACGTCAGTTGTGTCATCAATGACGGTCAGAACGTCAACTTTTTCGGAAGTTGAAACAACGCTTGCTGTGACTTCGGTTGACGAATTAATCAACGGCATGACGACTTCATGAGTCGCAAGCAGAACCCGCAACGTTGTTCCATTATTATTGGTCAGTTCAAGAATTACATTGTAAGTTCCTGCTTCTTCATAAAAATGCAACGAACTCAAATTTTGTGCGTTCGATTGACTTGTTGACGTTTGACCATCGCCCCAATCGATAACCCAATTGAGTGGCGACGCGGTTGAGTCGAGCGATAAATCGAATTTCAACAAACGGGAATCGGCATAGGTTGTTTTATCGACTAAAACAATGGGCGCAACATCGTCAACAACAATGGTTAACATATAAGGTTCGGTCAGGGTTCCATCGGCGTCACGCAACATGACAAGCAACTTGTTTTCTCCAACGGTAAGACCAAGATCCTGGGGCAAAACGAGTTCCGTTGCTGAAATCGTTTTAACTTCATTGAGTGCCTGCGAGTTGACCAGAATTTCGCTTCCTGGCGCGGCTTGAGAAACAAGTTGTAACGAGTTAATACTTTGGCTTCTAATATCAACATTGAGACGATAAATGTCATTGGTCGCAGGGAACTCTTCAGCTGAATTCGTCGAGGCCTTTCCAACATGGGCGAAACCAACGAATCCGGATGTATCGATTTCATGCGTTGTTATAATCCCGCCCCCGTATTTTTTCGCTACATTGAGAGAAATAAACGTATTAAGGGCAATGTTGATACTTTCTCCCCAATCGGAGATTCCTCCGCCGCTTCCGTTAACGGCTATATTTTCATTGATTTGGGATTCCTTATCATTATAACTCAAAATGTTTAGAACGCCTGCTCCTTTCCTGTCAGTCCACTCGGATACATCGACGGAGCCGTCTCGTAAATATTCCGAAGGATCATCATATTTCGTATTGGCGATCCCGCCGCCGTTTCTCAAGATGGCTTTATTCTTAGTGACACTAGCTCCTTCGAGTGTTAAAACGCTTCCATTGATCAGACCGCCGCCAAAGTAACCGGCTGTGTTGTTTGAAATAAACGAATTCGTAATGAGCATGGAACTTTGCGTATTATACGCCGACAAATAATAACCGTTGGTGATTCCGCCGCCATTTTCCGCAGCGTAACAGTTTGTAATACGACTGTTATCTTTAATCGTGGCGGTTCCCCAGTTGGAGATTCCGCCGCCATAACCGTAATGTTGTTCGGAATACCATTCGTACTCGGGATTTAAAACGGCGGAACAGTATTCGATCACCGATCCGGAAACGGTGAGAACCCCCAATGCGGTTTCCTTTGAAAGGAAAGGTGTGTAAGTGGTGTAGCAATTGGCGATGCCTCCGCCTGTGCCTGTAACTCTCATATTCTCAATGGTCGTGTTAATAACCGACATGGTTCCGACATTATACAGAGCGCCGCCGTAATGGGCGTTATAATAGAAACCTTCTGTCGACAGAACAAGATGTCCATTTCCATCATATTGTGTTTCAAATGTGTCGGTAAAGACACAGTCATGAACGGTAAGATGTCCCCAGTTGTTTATGGAACCGCCGTATTTACCCTTGTTATTTGTAAAGACAGCATTTTCAACGAACACATAGGAATCCATATTGAGAATGGCGATTGCTCCGCCGTCCCGACCGGTATTGGCTTCACTGTTGAAAATTCCGCCGTTCGTAAAGTCAAGTCCGTTAATGAAAACCGGATTGTCAACGCTGCTTTCATTGGAACCCGCTGAAATGACCATGATACGCGAAGTGCTTTCCGGGGTGATGGACGTAACGCCTGAAATGGGAACAACATTGGTTCGCTTGTTATTGGTTTTAATGGTGACAATCTCGTAATCGTCACCTTGTCCCGTCTGAATTTTTTCAACGGTAGTTGTTGTTTTGCCGTTATTTCCGTATAAAGCATATAAATTATCGACGGTCAATTCCAAACTCGTTGTTTTCGATATCGTTTCTGTGGTTGTCGTTTTTTCATATTCATCGGTATTGACATTGTAAACATATTTGTCAATGGTTTTGGTTATTTCAATATCCGTTTGGGTTCGATACCATTGCGTTCCCTCGCTGGCGGTTACAGAACCGGTAACAGAATTGGCCAACGGCTGAACTCGATAGGTATACTTGCCGCCTTGCTGTGATCCTGTTGAGGTGCTGTGAGTTGTGCCATCAATTGTGAGTGTTTCTAATCCTTCAACAGCAAGAGAGTAGGAGGAAATACCGGGAACGGCAGGCCAGTTGAAGGTTACATAGCCATTAGCTGCAACGGTCGCTTCAAAAACAGGATTGACCCACCAAGTAA
This sequence comes from Planctomycetia bacterium, assembly GCA_030527205.1. Taxonomy (GTDB): domain Bacteria; phylum Planctomycetota; class Planctomycetia; order Pirellulales; family Thermoguttaceae; genus JAUNBG01. Next base: position 4,086 of record JAUNBG010000021.1, on the reverse strand, counting down.
AGGTTTCGTTCGCCTCAAGTTTCATTTCGTTGTTCAATTCGTATTGAAGCGTTGCGTTATCGACGGTGGTTGCAAGTGTGTTATTGATATAAAGTTCATAGGAAACCGCATCGGCGATCGCATTCCAGTTAATCGTGGCGTATCCATTAGAATCAGCGGTGCCAGTTCCTGTTTGAAAGAAGAGAACCGGAACAATTTCATATTCCGTGACAGTGCCGGTGCTTCGATTGATTTTATATGAGTAACCGGAATCGGTGTTATAAAAGTAAGCTGTGCCGTTTTGACCGGAATAGGTTCCATTGCTTGATTGTGCAAGAACCGTTTCAACATGATTTCCGTCAATATAAATCTCGTAATAGGCCGCGTTGGATGTGTTTGTCCAGTTAATCGTCGAAAATCCGATTTCGGCCGTTCCCGCTGTTCCTGATGTTGTCGCCGGAGTCGAATTGGCTTCTGTAATTCGATAATTATAGGTTGTTCCGGCAAGGAACGATGTGGTGTAATTTCCGGTCATGTTGGAAGCAACTTTTTCTTCATTGATGTAAACATCGCAGGAAGTGTAACCGTTTAACGATATGGTGACGTCAGAAATAACAGCGTTTGCTGTGTTTTTATAAACCGGTTGAACTTCGTAAGTGTAAACATGTCCAGGAGTAAGGGCTTCGCTTGTAAAGGTGATACTGGTCGAGGAGACCGGTTCCGAACAAGTGATGTTGTTATTCGAATCATATAGTGTAATAATATAGGATGCAGCATCGGAAATGGAATTCCATGAGATTCTGGTTGTGGTCTCTTGGGCTGTAATTTCTTTCTGTGAAATGACATACCAGGAGTAAGCCGTTCCAATGGGCTCAAGAGAGTTGAAGGAATAGCTATTTCCAGAGACAAAAACCTCTGTGGGTGTTTCTCCATTTGTGTAAAAGAGATGATATTTCGAAACATCGTTGGTTTCATTCCAAAGAAATGAAACCGTATTCGATTCGTCGACAACGCTTGTAAATTGCGGAATGACGTCATAAGAAATCTCAATTTCCGATGTGGTTGCTGTTTTGTCAACGTAAGTGTAAGTTTTCTCCGCGTAATCATAAAAGAGTCGATAGTTCTCTGTGTCTGTATATCGATTGGTGGTCGCATCAATTTTAACGGGATTTCTTTCATTTATTCGGAGAATATATGAACTTGCGTCTTGTGTTGCTTTCCATGAAAATGAATAATATTTCTCGGGATTCGCGACGGCTGTTTCTTTTTTGGCCATAACGATGTTATATTGGAAATCTTCGTTGTAAACCAGACCGGTGACGCCAGAGCTCAACGTTAAACTGTAATTTTCAGTGGATCCAATGTTTGCGTCGAGTTGTCCGACGATATTTCCGTCAATGTAAAGATAATAGACGGAATCCGTGGTTTCATCGGGATCGTGTGCCCAGGTAATCGTTGTGATTCCTCCGGAAGCGCTTCCGTTCATTTGGAGTGATGTTCCCTTTCGATTGGCGTAAACTCCGTTTTCAATGGAAGCAACGTCAATATTTAACGCGGAAGTGATCGTTGGAAGCGTTCCCAAAGTAACGGCAAAAGTCATTGTCGTCGGGAAAAATTTGACCAAATAATCGTCGGAGCCGTTGGAAACCCAACCGAGAGACTCGGCCCATAAACTGGACTGTTCCCATTCGTTCGGATCCAATTCAAAGACAATGGACGATCGAGCTTCGTCATAGTCATAATCATCGTTTTCCTTTGCTTGTTCGTTAAACAAAACGATTTGAATCGCTTCCCGAAGTGAAGTCCATCCGGGAGTCAGGTCTTCCGTGGCATTGTTGTAAGAATCAATTTTGATAGACGTATCGTTTAACGTATTGACGATATTGGATCCCCAAATAGCATAAACGACGTCGAATCCGCTAATCTGTATCGTCTTTTGCGAAATGCTGTTCGGATAAATCCAGGTTCCGGAGCCGTCCCTTTTGGTGTTCCAACCGACGAAATAATATTTCGCTCCGGTAAGCATGTCATTTTCATGAGAAAAGGCAGCGCCTTCGTCGATTAAACCGTTTGCCGCTTTGACATACCATTCAACGATATCGCCGCGGCTTTTTTGATTTGTCCCGAAAGTCATCGTGTAGGAACAGTTTTCTTTGGTTGGATCGTAAGCGATTGTTGTGACGAAATTTCCATCAACATAAAGATAATAAGGATTTCCCGTTGAAGTGTTTCGCCAATTAAAGGTGGCTTGAAGGATGGTGTCGTCCCCGTTGACAACTTCATTGATGGTTTCGCTGGTCGAAACATACCAGGCCCAATGTGTTGTGTGAGTGAGTTTTGACGCCGATATCGTGTAAGTGTAAATGCCATTGGCATCGTTATAAACGCAAGAGCCAAGATCCGGATCCGTAGTTGACGTATGGTACTCAATGAAGTGAGTGTATCTGGTGCCGTCTTCCGAGATAAACGTAACGGCATAATTTGTTTCTGAGCCTGTTGCGGAGCAAGCATTTGCGGCGTCCGTCCATGTCATGATGACTTCGTTATCCGAGCTGCCGTCGGAATAGATGATATTTCCGATCAGATCAACGTAACCAGAGCCTTGTGCGGCATAAACAATTTGATTTTCGGCATAACAATCGGTAATCTTGTTCAACGCCACATCTTGACCTCCGATGAAATTGTCGCTGTATTCCGTTTCGATTTGTAAAACCGTTGCGATATTTCCCTTATCATTGCTTCGATAGGTATAGCTGTTGACGTATTTAATCTCGCCATAAGCTAAAACGAGTTCATTCGTTTTATTATAGGTCAAATAGGTTGTATTGGCAGGATTTGTATCAAAAATGGCGTTCTGGATGATTGATCCGCTAATATGTTTGAACGCTCCGTCTTGCATTAAATCAGCGGCAATAGCAACGTTTCTGTTATCCTGAGCCTCTTCGTAGGTGTCGACGAGAACCAAAAGCGTCGTAGGACGGTCGGTGTAGGAATCGAGAATAATCGTATTATCCGAAGTCGTAACAAAGGAGTTTTCCGCTTGATAATTGATCTCACGAACATAATAAAATGACGTTATGGAGCCGTCGGGGTTGGTACTGCCATGCAAATGATCAAAACCGAGATAGACAAGATTACTGCTGTCGATGTTAATATCGGAATCGGCAATGGTCAATTGTCCTTTATTGTAAATTCCGATGTCTCCGCGAATTGCTTCTTCGTAAGTTGTTGTGACAGTGGTGATAACGATATTGCCATCATCATTGAGAAGATGAGAAGATTCAATCGTTGACTGCCGTGGAGCAGTAGTAAGTTCAAGCGTTGTCGAAACATCTTGCGTCAGGAGAAGCGATTTGGTCGAGTTGGTGTCCTGATAATATTCCGAAACAACAGTTGTAACAACCTTGACAAACTGGTCATATGGAAAATAATAACTGGGAAGGATTTCCGACGAGGAAACGTTGTCAACATAAGCGGTGATGTTCCATTGAACACTGTCGCCGGCCGAGTACGAAAGTCCTCTCATGGTGTAGGTATACAGTTTTGTTGCGGGATCGTAATTGAGAGTGCCATTATTTAATGTATGAGGAAACGATGTAATGGAATTCAGAACAAACGAGTCAACCACACGCCCTTCGAGAATAATATTAATAGGATGAGTTGTTTGATAAAATGACGAAGTTGTGATCTCCAGAACGCCATTTTCGTCAGCAATGGCGGTTCCTGATTGTGCAATGTAACTTGGATTGCTGTTGTCCGTGACGGTTCCGCCGTAAAGTTCAAGGTTTCCTTTATATTGCGGTTGAGTGTAAAAATAATGTTCTTCGGAATGATCGGCGTTTTCGCAAGCCACAAACCAGGAGTAGTTCGCATTGGGATCGGTGTAAGAATCTTTATTGCTTTTGAACGTGTAGATTCCATTCAAATAAGTGACCGTTCCATTATTAAGGGTTGTGGAGACCTGGTTGCCTGGTATTGTTCCAATTATATCATTACCCATATAAAGTATGTAATTGATGTTTTCCGGAGCATCCGAATCGGTTATTTCCGACCAGGAAAACTGCAAATAGTGCGCAAGATCTTATTCTACTTCTTCTTCTTCTTCTA
>JAUNBG010000073.1 GCA_030527205.1 Planctomycetia bacterium | reverse complement strand
CAAGCTTATTTCGGTCACTCACTTCGCGTGGCAAATAAATTGTAGTACCGCTCTAGGAAGTTCTAAAAACCTCGTTTTTTCAACAAACTCGATTCCGAAGACGTCGCAAAAACAAGTTCCGGCGGACGAGACGACCGCGTTCCCAGCAGGTTTTGAGAACTTCCTTATTGACATTATTCGATTGAGGAAGGAAAAATCGCTTTCATCTTCCAGGCCTCAAGCGATTTCAGCAGAGCGTCGCCGCCGATTGCCTGAATGGAAACCCCGTCGCTGTTTTCTTGTTCCGGATAAACTCGAGCTGACAGAATCTGACAGTCATTAACAAATACTTCGACAATACTGCGGTCAACAAAAACGCGAATGCGCGCCGCTTCTCCTTGAGGAATATAAACTTGAGCCTGTTCTGTTGGACGCTTTGCGGATATTTTCAACGAAGAATGACTTGTATCAAGATCAACGACGCTGTAATGTCCCGGTCCAACGCCATGAGCTCGATAACCGCGATTGGGATACAAAACGATTCGCGTGTATTCGTCATTTTCCGGAGAACGCAAAACTTTCAACTCAATCGCATCCGCTTTTTGAGAATCAATTGTAAAATCAAACTCGGCAGAGCGACCTTGAATATCGTTCAAAACAATTTCCTGATTCGCCGGAAGCGTTTGATCGTTCAACCCAACTGGATCGTAACGCAACGATTCCAAAGATTCAAACGGTTTGATTCCAAGTTGATCGTTGGGAAGAAGATTCAATTGCATCGGCAACGACATAACCTGATTGCAACCATAAGAATAACCGCCTTCGCCATAATTGACATTAAAAATAACGGCAAGTCCGTCTTTGCCGTCAGGAAATGCCGAAGGAGCATGCAAACCGCAGGGCGTTGAAGCGCCATGATTAAAGAAATCGCCGCGATGCACAAAAAACTTCTGCCTATCGCGATCATATTTGCCAATGAGATATTTTCCGCCGGTTGTATGACTAAAATTAAGCAAAATCGAACGGGCCGTTTCCGGATCGCTTTGGTCGCCGATCGGCCAAAAATAAGGACAAGCTCCGTCGTCCCAAGTTCTGGAGGCATAATCATCTTCGGCAAATTGATGCAAATAGTTCCAATGAGCCAGGTCTTCCGACTCGAACAGATACCAGGCCGGTCTTATCGTTTTGAATTCTCCTTCAGTTTTGGTTCCGGCGGAGAGAATATAATATCGATCCCGATCTTTCCAGATACAAGAGTCGAAAACTTGATATTCGACCGGTCTTCTCGGAATCGGAATAACGGTATCGCCGGTTACTTTTTCCCAATTGAGCAAAAGAGGATCATGAGAAGTCGCAACCATTGTTCCAAGCTGATTTCCAAAATAGGTCGCAATGGCCAAATCGCCGTCGATACAAACGGAACCGGACCAGCAGTTTTCTTCGGGACCTCGATAAAGAGCAGGCGGAAGGTCTTTCCAATGAACCAGATCGTCGCTGTATGCGTGTCCCCAAACGATATCGTTCATTCCTCCTTCAACAAAGAACTGATAAAACAGATGCCAGTTCCCTTGATAATAGCAAAGACCATTCGGATCATTTAAACTGCCAAACGGGGATGTAAAATGATAAATGGGACGATAAGGATCGGACGCCAATTTGGCTCGGGATTCGGCAAATCGTTGAACAAGCGGATTGCTTTGGAGCGATTTGATCTGTTCGGACAGTTTTTCTGGAAATTCATATCTCGGCAGGCTCGAAACATATTCTTTTATCCGATTACGACAATGCAGCATTCCCCATTGCGGCCCCAAACAAAGAGCGCCGTCTTCAACTTTAACATCGCCTTCGGTTTTGATGATCGGCCATTGTCCTGTTCGATCATTGATTTTGTTTTCTGTAAAATCAAACCATAACCAGGGAGCAAGCCCTTTGGCCTCTTGACCTGGTTTCATGGCGGCAATTGTATCAGAATCCAGCGCAACCGGATAAACTCGAACATCTTGAATACGACCCGCAAAACAGTCCAACTGATTCGCCATATGTCGCGGTCCAATTAAAATACTGGCGTCAAGATTGAATTCCTGCATTTCTCCCGGAGATAAATAGGAAACATAAAGATTTCCGTTTCGATATATACTGATCTCTTTTCCGTGATAGACAATCGCAATCTGAATAAACTGATCTGCGTTGACGGACTCTTGAGGCCAGGAATCCTGATTGCGTTCGAGCCGTTGGCCAGTCGAACTTCCCGGCATCCAGGTCGCGCTTCGAATTTCTCCGAACACAATGGCGTCAAAAGCGTCAGGATTCGCCATATCCAGAGTCAAAACCGAACCGCCCCGTTGTTCAAGATTGGCTGGCGAAACCCAGGCGATCATTGTCTTATCGGTTATCGATTCCTGAGCAACAACGGGAAATGTCAATAAAAACATCCCCAACAAAAGCAAATGACGATTCAAAAAAACGCAAAATCGAGACATTTTAACTCCTTTTCATTTGTAAAAACAACAAAGTCACAAAAAAGACCTTAATTAGTCGAACCTGAAAAACATTCGTTCAAAAACGCTTTTTTCAGGTTCGGCTAATGAGTTTTTTCAGGTTCGGCTAATGAGTTGAGAGTCGAGTGTGAGGCAGGCTGTGACGAACGTCAGAAAGTTCTAAAAACCAGCTTGAACTTGTTTTCCCGATATTTTCCGAATAAAGTTTATGCAAAAAACAGGTTTTTAGAACTTCCTTTAACAATTCGAAAAAAGTATCATTAAAATTATCGGTATTCAAGTCAAAACTGAAAAATCAATGATCATAACAAAAATTTAATAACGGAATATAATACGAATAATATCCCTGTATTCGATGAAACTAATTTATTGAAGCGTTATTCGTAACAAAACTTGTTTTCGTAATTGTATCCGTTCACGGGAAGGTCGTCGAATTCAAAAAATAGCGGCCGCTGTTAAATTTACAGCGTTTTTCCCGATCTTTGTAATGTATTGACATTTTTTGTGCAGCGACGCAACGGAAACGCTATTTTTTTGGAACTTCCGATTTCGTCGTTATTTATATCGCTTTTAAAACGGCGGCTCCATTTGGAAAAAGATTCGTTTTGGGGGTTTTTATTCTCTTCGCCGCGTTGCTGCGCGAAAATCCTTTTTTAAAAGGAATTTCGAACTTGATCGCGCAAAAGGAAAAATTGTTGTGAACGGGTACTCCGTAATTCGTTCTTCGTTGTCGGTTTTGCGTTGTCAATGGTCTTGATTTTTCAATTGAATTGAGGAAATTTCCAAAAATGGTTATTTTTGACTTGGGCGATCAACTCCGATTTCGAAGGTTTTCGTATTCTTGTCGACCGTAATAGAAAGGTCAGAAGTATCAACACTTTCGTATTTTGAGTCGATCAACTGTTCGCAGGGCCAAGGATAAACATCATTTTTCGTATCGATATCTTCATTTTCCGGACAGGGAAGCCGCTTAACCGCTCCGCCAATGGCAAGACGCCAGGTTCCTGCTGGGATTCCGTTTTGATTCTCCTCAAAACCGACAATGAAAGAACCATCCGATTCAATATTGGCTCGTCCGCTTTGAGTTCCGTTATCAAAAATCACAATTCCGGTTGTTAATGGCGAATGATCGTCATTAAAGTAAACTTTCCCTTTCAGAGGAACATTATTGTTGCAACCAACAGCAAGAAGCGTCAGAAGTAAAACAGAGAAAAAACAGATTCGTTTCATAAAATAAACCTTATCAGGATAGTTGAGGTTCAGATAGGATAGGATAGCATTCGATAATAAGGAATGTCCAACAACAGTGACAAGTTCGAGATGATCAGACAGAGAAAGCAGATTTTCATCCAAACGTCATTCCATGAAAATGGTCTCTCTTCTGTTTGTTTTATGGCAGCACAACGGAATGGCCATCGCTGACACAGGAAAGCTGACGCAATATCTTAATGGACGTTGTTGCCGGAATGGCATGAACGGAACCGTCGCCGATAAGGAAGTTGCAAATGGAACCCGCATGCGGCGCTCCAAATGCTATATGAGTTTCTCCTGCCGGTTCGACTTGACAATGTTCTGGAATAATAAGAGCTTCTGGTTTATCAAAGGTTCGCGCTGAATTAATACAAAGTTCGCCTGGACTGGAACCTGCTCCATATAAATAACTGCATTCGCCAGCATGAACACATTGACCATATTCCAAATAATTCGGCATATGTTTTTCGCCAATGAGCAACTGGTTCGTCGTTCCATCCGCCCACCAGGACATGCTGTCACGGGATTTCCAGGAAGCAACAACGTTTAAACCGATCCATGCATTTGGATCAGATTTCGTGACATTGGCGATTCGGAACGGACTTTTTAACTTGCCGCCATATTCCAAAATCATCCAGTTATACCAGGCTTTGGAATGATCAATCGTATAGTATATTCTGTGTCTCGATCGATTCCCTGAGTTACAACGAAAGCATAATCATGAAGCGGACCGGAAGCATTTAAATCGCCGTCGGTAACCATGGACGGCGAAGGACGTTGAGTTGAAGGACAATGATAAACGGTCAAAGAGGCAAAAGCCTCTCGATCTGCTTCGGTCAGTAAGGAAACCGCATCATTGACGCTGTTCCACCAACGATCTCCTGTCAGAATTTTGCAATCCCCTTCTGTTCCAAAAGAGTCTTTGCCCGTTACAATTTTATCATAAAGAGCATTTTGTTCCATATAGGGATATAACATCGGAAAAAGTCCCATTCGATAGGAACAGATGGCTGCCGGCGGCAATTTGCCATAAGTATCATGAAAGTTATGGACAGCAAGCCCAATTTGTTTCAGATTGTTTGTGCATGACATTCTTCGTGCCGCTTCACGCGCTGCTTGAACCGCTGGAAGTAAAAGACCAATCAAAATTCCGATGATCGCAATCACGACAAGAAGTTCGACAAGAGTAAACCCTTGCTTTGTTCCGGAATTCTTTGAATGTTGAATATTTTGTTTCATTTGAAACCTCCGTAAAGTAACCAAAAACGTATTATAATGTTTGACCAATTAATGAGAATGATCTCATATCCGACAATCGAATATTACAACAATTTGATTAAATAGTCAATACTATTTAATTTTTTTCTATGTTTTTTTGACATTTTTTTATTTTAATGCAAAATTGGTATTTACATATAACATACATAAAACAAATTGTGATTTTTTTCTTTGAATATCCTATCTTTTGTATTGACAATTATGCTTAAGTTGTTAATATTAATTGTACGAGAAAGGAAAAGAGCGAGCTTTTCCCAGGTTTTGAACAATTGAACCAAGAATTTTTGCGAAAGATTGAATAAGACTGTTCGATATGGTTTAATAACAGAATGGCAATGGCCGACGAAAATCATTATTTCGCATTCAATATTTTGAGAAGTTTATACAAAATATTAAGAAGTTTATACAAAATAGACAAAACAGGTTGTTATGTCCTTATTACTTTCCCTTGATTTAGGAACCTCCAAAATCGCGTTGATCGCTTATGACCCGACTTGTCGTCGTATTGTTTCGTCCGTTTCTGCTGCGGTTGAAGCCAAAATGAACTCTTCTCCCGAATTCAGCCTTTGGGATGCTCAATGGTTTTGGAAAAAGGTTTTGAAACTGCTGACCGAATTATCCTCTCAAATTGATGTCAAGAGTTGTCTTGGTCTCGCTGTGACAGGTCAACAGCATGGAGTTGTTCTGCTTGATCGTCAGTCGCCTGTTCGCCCTTGTTCTCCTTTTATTAATTGGATGGACGGTCGAGGTTGTCAAAAAACGTTTTCAAAAGATCGAACTTTGGAAGAAGAAATTCGAGAACGTTTGAGCAAAGTTACGAATGGCGAACTTGGATGTCGTATGGCAACCGGATATGCCGGATTGACTCTTTTTGATCTTTTTCAAAAGAACCAGATTCCCTCGAATGCGGTTATGTCGTTTTTGACCGATTATATCAATTTATGCTTATGTAACAGCAAACATCCGGTTACCGATCCAAGTATGGCCGCCAGCAGCGGGCTTTTTGATGTTCGAAAACAGAGTTGGTCCGAAGCCGCTTTGAATGCCCTGAAACTTTCCCGATCACTTTTTCCCGATCTCGTCTTGTCTGGTTCGCTTTTGGGAACGTTAGATTCCGAAGTCGCTCGAATAACAGGTCTTCCTGACGGATTGCCTGTTTATCAGGGAATAGGGGATAATCAAGCGTCGATTTTAGGATCTATTTCTTCATGCTCCGAAATCAATTCAACAAACGTTCCAGTCATTATTAATTATGGAACAGGAACTCAGGTTACCGTTTTGGCTGATTCGTTTCTTTCTGCGGATGAATTTGAAACTCGACCATTTATCGACGCCCAATTTCTTTTGGTTCGCGCCGAACCAAGCGGAGGACGAGCCTATTCCCTGCTCAAAGATTTTTTTCAGAAAACAGGTCAAGAGCTTTTTCAACTTAATTTGGACGAAAATATCTTATTTGAGCGAATGAATCGACTTGCGGAAGAAGACGTTGCAACGCAAACGATTTGTCGACCTCGTTTTTTTCCGCGACGTCATTCGGATGGGTCAGAAGCCCAAGGTTCGTTTTCTCATTTGGATGCGGAACATTTTACGCCGGGCGAATTCATTCGGGCTTTGTTGTCTGGAATGGCCGCAGAGAGTTTTGAACATTGGAAAGTTCTTACTCAAATAGAAACAAATCAATCAATTGAACGTTACAAACTGATCGGAAGCGGGAATCTCTTCCGTAAAAATCCCGCTTTTCGGACTTTTGTCGAAAGACGTTTCGGGCAACCCGTTCATCTTTCGGAAATACGAGAAGAAGCGGCTGTTGGGACGGCATTGCTCATGGCGAAAATTCTTTGAAAGAATCGTCGAACCGTTTGCCTTTAAAGGAAATAAAGATAATGGAAAAAGACATCTTCAATACAAATACAACAACATCTTTGTCAAATCTGTTTCGGGAAGGTTTGGAACAAATCATTGCCTCCAAAAGAAAACAGAAGTCGTTGACGTCCTGGTTTCTCTGGCAGGAATTGAAAATGAATGTCCGGGACGAACTGATTTCAGAAGGAGCCTCCGACGCTCCGGAACTACAGGCGGAAATTCTTGTTCGCTCTGTTGCTCGAATGAAACTGGAGATTCCTTTGGGCTCCGTTATCGCCGGAACTCAAGACGACGCATTTTCGCCCAGTTACGCGTTGATCAATCCGGCGTTTAAAGTCGAATCTTTTGTTGGATATTGCGACCCTCTGGCTATTTATGATGATATGGAAATCAAGGGCGAATTTACAAAGGAACGAATTGAAAAATTACGAAATCGTGTTCGCGATACCGATTTTGTCAAGCGTTTGACTCAGGTTTATGAGGATTCCGGCACGGAATTAAAAGAACTCGTTTATTTTGTCGAACCGGTAACCGGTCATATTGTTCCGGATATGCGTCCTCTGCTTCGAGACGGAATTGAAGCGGTTCGTTCCCGTCTCGAAAAAACGGCTTCCTCCGATTATGTCAAGATTATGGCTCATGCCTTGAACGCGGTTACTCTTCTTGCCCGTCGATATGCCGATCTGGCCGAAAAAAAACGCTCGGAACAAAAGGATGAAAAGGAACGCCAACGCCTTTCCCTCATTCGAGATAACTGTCGCTTTCTGGCCGAAGGAAATGGCGCCGTCAATCTTCATCAAGCGATCCAGTTGTATGCGTTAATATGGATGGTTATGTGTCTTGAGCAGAGTCCTAATCCGTATGCTTTTTCCGTTGGAAATCTTGATCGAATTCTTCAACCGTATCTGAAAGAAACCAGTCATGAGGAAGCGGTTGAACTGGTTCGGGCTCTTTTGGCGTTTCTGATGGTCGGCGATCGATGTTGGGCCATTTCCCAAAATATTATGGTCGGCGGACGCGATTTGGACGGAAATGATTTAACTTGCGATATGACCTGGATTGTGCTCGACGCTTTCTTTGCCTCGAATAATCCTCAACCGGCTTTGTCCATTAAAGTTCATCGAAATACGCCGGAATCGCTTTATCAATCTCTGGATCGATTTTTCTTTACGCCGGGACACAGTACGCCGTCCCTTTTTAACGACGATATGGTCTTTTCACTTCTTCAACGAAAAGGAATCGCTGCGGAAGATATTCCCGATTACGGAATCGCCGGTTGCCAGGAACCAGTCATCATGGGACGGGAAAACGCCAATACGACCAACAGTTGGCTCAATTTAGGCAAGGTTTTGGAAATAACGTTGAACAACGGACAAGCTATTCTGACCGGGCATCAACTTGGACTCTCGACAAAAGAGTTGGGATACAATAATCAACTTGAATTATACAATGATCTGGAAAACGCGTTTTTGAAACAATTGGATCATGTATTGCCCGGAATGCAACAATGCGCCAATGCGTGTACCGATACATTGTCAATGCAGGCGGTTCCAATGACTTCGGTTCTCTTGCATACCGAAGAGACCGGCCATGACGCCCGGGACTGTCATCAACCAGGAACGCGTTATCATGCTTCCGGTTGTCTGATTCATGGTTTGGCTGTTGTTGCCGATTCGATTGAAGCGGTTCAGGCCTGTCTGAAGAATCGGATTGCAACGCCGGATGAAATACGAGAAGCGCTTTCTGCGGATTTTGTCGGTTTTGAGACGCTTCGTGATTACTTATTGGCTCAGGACAAATTCGGATGTCGTCATTCCGAAGTTGATGCCAGAGCGGTTCGATTGGCCCAAGCGGTTTCCGAACGCGTTCATTCTTTGACCAATACAGCAGGGAATCGTTTTTTGCCCGATTTTTCAACGCCGAGTACTCATCTTCTTTACGGTTGGCATGTCAGCGCGACGCCAGACGGGCGGAAAGCTCGAACCATGCTGAACTATGGAATCGATTCGTTGCCAGGACGTTCGACCTGTCTGGAAGACCGTTTTTACTCTCAGCAGAAACTTCCTTTTGATTGTTTTCTCGGCGGTTATGCGTCTCATATCGGTCTTTCTCCCAATGAATTTTCAGGTCCCGGGGAAGATCGTATGCTCTGCCTGGAAAATCGTGTGATCAAGACTCTTTTCCGTTTTCGGGAACCGTTTAACGGTTCGGAACCGTATTATGTTTATTTTAATGTCGACAGCGCCGATAAATTGCGTTTGGTTCTGGCCGATCCGGCTCAATATGCTCCCGACGGAATCTATATTATGAGGATTCATGGAACATTCGTCAATTTCCTCGATCTGTCGCCTGCCATTCAAAACGATATTATCGCTCGTTTGGAAAATCGACTTTCGAACAAAGTCTGATATAAAGTCATTTGATTTTTGAGTCAGTTCAATCGAAAAAACTGTTTTATGTTGGTCAATTTGCTCCAAAAAGACGGACAATCAAAAACGATGTCCGTTCATAAAGCAATTTGAGTAGCGATACGAGGATCATCAAATCAGGCGATTCTTTTTTTCAAGATTTCCGAAACATGAAGGAGAAATTATGTTCCTTTTTTCAGAAGGCTGGACAACCGGTTTTGACGGACCAGGTCGACGATATATTATTTATCTTAAGGGTTGCAATCTCCGTTGTCCCTGGTGTGCGTCTCCGGAAAGTCTCTCTTCCGAAAGGGAAATATTATATTATTCGAATCGTGTTGGAACCCCTCCTGTTTTTGCTTGTTCTCAAGGGGCGATTTCAAAAAAGGGGCTGGATCGCTCTCTGTGTCGTAAATGTACAACATTCGAATGCGTAACTCGTTGGAAAAATAAAGCGTTTGAAATAGCCGGATATGAAAAAACGCCCGAAGAACTAACCGGTCAAATAGAGTCTTTTGGAGCTCTTGTCGAAGGAGTAACGATCGGAGGAGGAGAACCGACCTTGCAAATCGACGAACTCCTTATTTTACTTGATTCGCTTCGTTCGCTTGGAATACATACAGCAGTCGAATGTAATGCGACAACAGATCGTTTTAGCGAGTTGTTGAATCGAGTTGATCTTTTATTCTGCGATTTGAAACGACCGCAAGATACGCGGATCGAAAATCTTATTCTTGCGGCTCGAACTCAAAAGAATCTTGTCATCCGGATTCCATTGGTTCCAGGTCAAAACGATTCATCAGACACAATCGCCTTTTTTCGGAATGTTTTGTCTGAAATGCGGCGTCATCGCCCTGTTATTCAAGGAAAACAAGAACGTTGGCCCTTATCGGTCGAAATCTTGCCGCTTCATCATTTGGGAAAAGTCAAGTATGAAGCCTTGGGAATTCGATATCCAATAAATGACATCGACGTCCCGGACCAGAAAGCCGTCAATCGGTTTCGCCAGGAATTAGAAGAGTTAAGTGTTGATAGTTGATAATGGATTGTTGATAATGGAAGTTGATAATGCCGAAGAGAAATAATTTTCAACCCTCAACAATCAACTCTCTCGACGTTTAGCGAGAAATAAATATTAATTAACTGTTTGAAAAAGAAAGGAACATAAGAATGAACCCGCGATTATTGTTGGCTTCGCTGATTGCAGCCTTGGGAGGATTTCTGTTTGGTTTTGATACAATCGTCATTAACGGAACAACGGTTTCTTTGCGACAGGTTTTCGATCTGTCGGAAGGCTGGTTGGGGTTTACCGTAGCCTCGGCCTTGATCGGAACAATTCTCGGAGCTTTATTTGCCGGTCGTCCCGCTGACCGTTGGGGACGCAAACCCGTTTTGCTTTGGATCGGGATTTTGTATTTCGTCTCGGCGGTTGGAAGCGGGTTGGCCTGGGATTGGCCCTCTTTTTTCTTTTTCCGACTCATTGGAGGACTCGGGGTCGGCGGCGCTTCCGTCGTTGCTCCAATGTATATCGCGGAAATTTCGCCCCCTTCCTATCGAGGACGCTTGGTCGCTCTTATGCAATTCAATGTCGTCTTCGGTGTGTTTATGGCCTTTATTTCCAATGCGGTCATCGATTGGGGATTTTCTCATGAAATTGCCTGGCGCCTGATGCTTGGCGTTGAGGCGTTGCCTGCCTTGATCTTTACTCTCTTGGTCCCTTTGATTCCGAGAAGTCCGCGCTGGCTCATGGCTCGTCATCGAGAAGAGGAAGCAAGAACCGTTCTTCTCAAAATTGGAAATTCCGTTGAAAATACCGAATCGGAACTGGCGGCTATTCGTGAATCGTTGGATCTGGCTCATCATTCGATTCATGAAACCTTGTTTCGCAAGATTTATCTTGTTCCCATTATGCTGGCGATTTTGATTGCCATGTTCAATCAATTGTCTGGAATCAATGCCATTATGTATTATATGAGTGACATTTTTCAAATGGCAGGGGCCAGTGTCAATTCCGCAATGTTTCAATCTTGTCTCATCGGAGCGATCAATCTTGCAAGTACGCTTTGCGGACTTCTCCTCATTGATCGGTTTGGTCGAAAATTCCTTATGTATGCCGGTTCCATTGGATATATTTTATCGTTGGCTGTGATTACGTTTATGTTTTTGATTTATGCCGACGAATTCAAAACTGCTTCGAGTTCCAATCGAATGGAATTGGCTCGACAATATCTGGCTGATGTCACAGCTCGAGATCCGCTGTCGGATCAGGTTGCGATTGCGAAACGGCAATATGAACACGCGGAAGCCGATTATCAGCAAGCATTGGCGAAAACCGGTGAACTTGCTCCCGGTTCCTTGAAAAAACCGGGAACCATTGTTTTGATCGGATTGTTCTTTTTCGTAATTTCCCATGCGTTCGGACAAGGAACTGTAATCTGGGTTTATATCAGTGAAATCTTTCCCAATCGGGTTCGAGCCAAAGGCCAGGTCCTCGGAAGTTTTACGCATTGGTTTATGGCCGCTCTTATTGCGCAAACGTTTCCGATTTTGGTCGCTTCGGTCGGACCGGCTTTTCCTTTTGCTTTCTATACAATAATGATGGTTCTTCAGCTTCTCTGGGTTCGATTTTTTATGCTGGAAACACGAAATGTTCCTTTGGAAGAAATTCAGAAGAAACTCAAAATTGCCTGACTTCCGATCGTTTGAAAAACCTTTTGAGGGAAACGTTTTTTAAAACCATTTGAATTTTCAATCATTTAAGCATGAACCAGCTATTTTCCTTTCCTGCTTGTCGAATGTAAAAAATGTAATATAATACAAAGAGCCGGATTGACAAATAACGTAATGAAAAAAGGAAAGATTTCATGGATCTATCGCAAAGCAAAGAAAGACGCGTTCCCAAATACTGGACCGTTTTCGTTCATTATCGGGATGGTATTCTTTCGGGAGAGTATCCTTCAGGAATGCGTTTGCCGAGCGAAAATGAAGTGGCGAAATTATTTGGAATTTCGCGTCCAACCGTCAATCATGCTTTTGGACAATTGGAACAAATGCGTTTGGTCATTCGTCGAGTCGGGAGCGGAACTTATGTCGCCAATCCGGAAAAAAACGTTTCGAGTTCCGACATATCGTCCGCTCCGTCTCTTAAAACGAATACCCTGGGCCTTCTTGTTCCCGGATTGGGGCAGGGAGAAATCTTTGAACCGATATGCAATCAAATTGTGTTTACTTCACAGGAAAACGGATTTCGGGTCTTTGTTGGAAATACCGTTGCTCTTCGTGGCAAAGACGATATGGCAAGAGGTCCTTTTGCCGAAGAACTGTGTCATCAATGTATTGATCAAAAAGTTGATGGCGTTTTTTTTCAGCCGTTGGAACTCTCCGCCGGAGCCGAAGAAGTCAATCGTCGTATTCTTGATTCACTCAAAACGGCAGGAATTCCTGTTGTTCTAATTGATTGTGATTATCTTTCTTTTCCTCGTCGAAGCGATTTTGATCTTGTGGGAATCGACAATTTTCGAGTCGGTTACACACTTACGGAACATTTATTGGAAACAGGCGTTAAAAACATTCATTTTATTGCCCGACAGGGGTCGGCTCCTTCGATTAAAATTCGTTTTGCCGGTTTTCGTGAAGCTCTTCTTTCACATAATCTTCCGATTGACGACAATCGATTTCATTCTGTTTCCGATTATGAAACGGAAATTTCCCAATTAATGAGTATGCGTCCTCGGCCGGATGCTTTTGTGTGCGGAAATGATCATACCGCCGCTCTTGTCATTCAAGTACTGGGACATCTGAACGTTAGAATTCCTCAAGACGTTCGTATTACAGGGGTCGACAACCTTCGTTATGCAACTCTTATTTCTGTGCCACTTACAACGATTTCTCAACCTTGTGAAGAAATGGGACGCCAAGCAGTTCGAGCCATGATGGAACGCATTAAAACGCCAAACCTTCCAACTCGCGATTTTTTTGTCAATTTCAAACTGATTGTACGAAATTCTTCCGGCGCAACCCCAACCGCGCATTAAAACAGACCAAAAAGCTGAAAAAAACATACGCTCACGCAATAACGCTTTTGTTTATCTCTCGTAAAGACGCTTCAGATGCGGAGAAAGAAGAAACCGTTTTCCCTTTTAACCCCGATTTCCCCTCTCAGCGCCCCTGCATCTGTTCCTGTATCTGTTCCTGCATGTCAATTGGTGGCAACAAAATATTTAGGGGGCATGTCAAGACTTGTTTTAAGTCTTGCTTTCTGAACGGACTGGATTCTACTCCAATAAAATTTTCTGTTCTTTCTTCAATGATTGTTTCGTACTCTTCTTGATTGTCGCTTTATGGTTACTGCCGGCCAGTTCAGTTTTGACCTGCTTGCCGATTCTTTTTTTACCCGGGTCTTCTCTTGACGTTTCACTTCGATCGACGTTGGCTTCTGCTTGCCTGGCAATCGTTGTGATAGAGCAGGCCATTAAAATATTTTCTACAAAGATGAGAAAAATATTCAAGATTTGAAAGGAGCCGGACGATAATCAAGGATAAGGAGGGAACCGAAATGAGATCTTATTCAAACGACCTGAGGGAACGGGTTATCGACGATATCGCGGCGGGAACGCCGATTCGGAAAGCGGCGGTTAAATGGCATATATCACCGAGAACAATCAGCTTATGGCTGAAACGTTATCGGGATACAGGAAGTTACGAACCGACCAAAGGAAATCGCGGCGTTCGTCCAAAATTGTTGAAAC
>JAUNBG010000020.1 GCA_030527205.1 Planctomycetia bacterium | reverse complement strand
TGCGGGAAAGAGGACTCGAACCTCCACGGGATTAACTCCCACCAGGCCCTCAACCTGGCGCGTCTGCCAGTTCCGCCATTCCCGCAGAACTCTTTATGAAAACTCAAGCAATACGACTTGAAGAATCATTATTCATATGATTAGTTTACTTCAAAAAACAGAAGCGTCAAGGGGCGAAAATTCTTTTTAGGTAATATTTTGCTCAAAAAAGCGTCTCAATCGCAAATGGATATATCGAAGCCGGAATAACTGACCCGCTTCGATATATCTTGAAGAAACATTCCATCAAAAGGCAAAAAAAGAATCTTTTTTATAAAATCTGACAGACTTCTTTGAGCCGATTTGCAAGTTTAAAGGCAAATTGTCGAATTTCCCAAAGATCAGCGTTTTTATCCTGACGATACTTTTCGATTTGCGCTGTTGGCAGATCGCTCATCGGAACCAGTTCGCAAGCTTCTAAAAGATTGGCTGCAACCTCGCAAGCATCAAGCAATTTTTTCTTGTCGCTGCGACGATAATCAAAAGCGTCACTTGTATATTCCGTTAAAGCGTTTTGTATCAGAGCAATCGCTTGACTCGCTTTTCCTTCCCGATTCGGATTCGTCGGAACAACAGAATCCCCCCGATTGCGAAAACATCCGAACATGGCCGCTATTGTTCCGGCGTCGCGAATGGTTCCATCGGGATAAAAAATGCCATGTTCGTCAATACAACGGCCATGAATCATCAACTCGAACAGAAACCAGCCCATTTCGTATTCCTGACAAAATTGAAGAACCATTTCATATGGATTGGCGCGAGCCAAACAGCCCGTTTCTGTATTCATAACCTGTTTCCCAAGTTTTTCCGACCATTCTTTCGCTTTTTCAAAATTGCCTCGAATTTTTTCCCGCGTATCGCTATAATCATGAAAGGAAAGAACGTCAAGAAGACTGGCTGTCGATTCTTCGATTTCCCAGGCGGTTGTATAACCGACTGTAATCAAATTATCCGGCGCCAATTTCCTGACTAATTCGATTTCGTGTCGCAAAAAAGCCCAGGTTTTTTCCTGACGAATCGCTCGTTCGTTTTCCGGAGCTTTATGAATATAATCGTTACATAAAGGCTCGTTCATAATGTCCCACATAAGAAGCCCCGGCTCGTCTTTCAGCGCATTGACAATGTCCGTCGCAAAAGCGTCGGCGGTTGAATACGCTTCCGGTTCGATTGTTTTCGGATTCAACATGTTGCCGTTAAATAGAATCGGCATACTTTTGTAACCGTTTTCGTCACAGACGCGAACAAATTCAACTATTTCTTGAATATAAGCGTCTTTGTTATTGGCATAAGCGTTAGGGCTCAACCAAAAACGAACAGCGTTAAGTCCGACTCGTTTGCCGAAAGCCAATTCGCGTCGAGCTTTTTCCGATGGCGTTCGATTGTAACAAACGCCGCGAATGCTTGAGCAGTCAATCGTTGGCTTTTCCCCAAAAACGGGAATATTGAAGATCAAGGTCAATAACATTCCGAAAGTCGAAATAATAAAAAATCGAGGAAACATAATACTCTTTCCGAAAAAATAGATTGAATATATGAAATAAACAACAGAAAATTCAAAATGATCGAATTCCTGTTTGAACTTAAGTCTTTTGCAAGTTTTTTCGAATATTTTCGGTTGAAACCGGCGAAATAATTCCTTTTTCTGTAATAATCGCCGATATAAGTTCATATGGCGTTACATCAAAAGCGGGATTATAAAACTGAATTCCTTCGGGAGCGATCGGTTTTCCAAAACCGCAACGGATTTCTTCCGGATTCCGTTCTTCAATCGGAATTCCGTCGCCATTATCGAGCGAAAGATCAAATGTTGACGAAGGAGCGACAACATAAAAAGGAATTTCATGCGCTTTGGCGCAAAGAGCGACATTGTAAGTTCCTATTTTATTCGCCGTATCCCCATTGGCGGCAATACGATCAGCGCCGACAAAAACCGCATTGATCTTTTTCTGCTTCATAACCATAGCCGCCATCGAATCGCAAATAAGCGTTACATCAATCTGTCGTTCATGAAGTTCCCAAGCAGTAAGCCGAGCGCCTTGCAAAAGCGGACGAGTTTCGTCAGCAAAAACATGAATTTTCTTCTTTTCTTCTTCCGAGGCCCAAAAAAAGACAGCAAGCGCTGTTCCATAATCGGCTGTTGCCAGACCGCCCGCATTACAATGCGTTAAAAGAGTATCGCCGTCTTTAACAAGAGAAGCGCCATATTTGCCCATTGCCCGGCATATTTGACGATCTTCTTCATGAATTCTTTTCGCTTCCCGAAGCAATTCGATTGCTATTTCTGTCGGCTGTTTTATCTCTTTGAGCGAAAGAGCCAGCTTTTTCATTCGATCAAGCGCCCAAAACAAATTAACCGCCGTCGGTCGACTGCTCGCAAGATAGCAAATGATCTTATCCAGTTGCTCAAAAAAGACCCGGACAGAAGGCTCTTGAATCGGAGGAGTTGGCAAAAGTTGGGAATCTTCCGGGAAATCGGCAACGAGTTTCCCTTGACTCAAATTCCCATTGCCTGCAAAATTTCCTTCCAAATTATTAAATGAATTCGAATTTTCAAAAGAACTGGTTGAGAAAAGAGCTTGAAGTCCGATACAGACGCCATAAGCTGCCGAAATTCCAATCGCGGGAGCTCCTCGAACGCGAAGCATTTTTATCGCTTCCCAAACGGTTTCAATGGATCGGCATTGAATGATTTTCAGTTCATTCGGAAGAACAGTTTGGTCAATCATTTCCAAAGTTCCCAAACGAAATTGATCCAATTCGGACAAATTTGACGGAACATTCCAACGAATTGTATGCAAATGATGAACATCATTCTCTTGTTGATTCATTTGATTCTTTCTTGAATATCCTGATCTTTTTTTGCAATTTTTTCGACAAGCTTCGCTTTAAAATCAATGAGCTTTTGCGTTAATGTTTCGTCAGAAAGAGCAATGATTTGAACAGCTAAAATGCCGGCATTTCGAGCCCCTCCCGAGCCGGTTCCAACCGTTGCGACAGGAATATCGCCTGGCATTTGAACGGTCGAAAGAAGAGAGTCAAGTCCCCCCAACATATCGGTTTTGACTGGAATGCCAATAACCGGCAATGTTGTATGCGAGGCAACAACGCCAGCTAAATGAGCCGCTCCGCCCGCTGCGGCAATAATGACGCGAATTCCTCGCTGTTGAGCCGAAGAAGCATAATCATGAACCCGGTCCGGCGTTCGATGAGCGCTCATAACATGAACCTCATAAGAAACGCCAAATTCATCCAAAGCTTTCGCAACGCCATTGATTTTTTCCCAATCGCTGTCGCTTCCCATTAAAATTCCAACTTGAACGTTTGTTTTGATCATTTTTTTTGATTTCTATATATTGACAAATTCAATAACTTAATATGATACCGAAGTCGGAACAGTTCAGGCTTCGCTCTCAATAATTTGTCCGTTTGCGTTCGGATATTTGAGCGTAAAAGCCGCAAATGTCAAAAGACTTTCGTTTAAATATTTCAGCATATTTCATCCGGAAAAATTTCTGTTCCAAAACGTTTACAGATTAAATCCATTTTTGGCCAAAATACCAATCTGCGGTTCGTTGAATTTGTTCCTGTAACGATTCCTTCGAACGAAAAGCAAGCGATTGTTCGATTTTTTGGGTTGAACATATCCAGGGACCAGAAAGAGCTTCAATGGTTTTATTCCAATCCAAGGAAACAGGACGTTTCGTCGCCTTTTTCCAAAATTCTTGAACAATCCCCGTTCCAATAACGCCCAAAGGGGGACAACGAAGGGAAATGATTTTTTGCCGGCCAACTGCTTGCGAAACGATTTTTCCAAAGTCAGAAAACAAAGGACGTTCCCAATGAGATGCAAAATAAATCCCTTGCCCGGAACAAATGGCTCGTTTTCTTGTTTCGATAGAATCGCTGTTCAAATCATTTTGCGTTTCTATTTTCGTCAAACTGTCAGGAACAAGCCGTTCGCCTTGTTCGCTGATTCGAATCAAAATTTCAACAAGATCGCCAACATAAACAAATGAATAATGTTGATTAAAATAACCTGGAATCAAAAAGATCGGCAGCTTTTTAACCATTTTAAACAACGGAAGCGAAAGTCGATCTCCTTCGCCAAAAATAAACGGAGGACGAACAATCGAAATGGACAATTTGTCCGCAAAAGAAATTAACTCTTTTTCTCCTGCCCATTTACTTTTCCCATAGGGCGAAATGGGACAAGGAATTTCCGTCTCTTCCTTCGGATTATATTTCGAAAACGAAGATTGTCCGCCTGAATCGCTTGAAGAAGAATAGTTCGACCAAAATTCATTTTTCGAGGCCGGTCCTGCCGCAGAAAGCGATGATACGGATACGAGAATCGGATCTGTTTTCCCCTTTCTTTTGGCTTCAAGACAAGCGAAAGCAATATTTCGGCAGCCATCGCGATTAACTTGCATAAAATCGTTTGCGGTTATTGATCGCGTTAGTCCGGCAAGATGAAAAACAACGTTTGAGTCGGTCGCGCCAGAAATGAGAGATTCCCGATTTGAGATATCTCCTTCAATGAATTCGACCCCAAGTTTTTCAAGCTCCGTTCGATTGGAAGACTTTCGAACAAGACAACGAACCTTCATTTCATTTTGACATAATCGTTTAACCAAATTTTGACCAACAAAACCGCTTGCGCCAGTCACAAAAACTGTTCTGGCCATAATAACCTCATAAAGGATTAATGATATTCAACCTTATTGAAAAACCTTTTTCTTTTTGATATCGAAGCGAATAAGGACAATAAACGTCGCCATTTTTCTCATCCGCTCAGCAATATCGGGTTTAAACCCCATCAATCTTGGATTGACAATGGTTCTGAGTCAACGCAACTGTTATTTGGAATAACTATTTTGGAACAAAATGATTTGAACGCCCCTTTTGAATCAAAACGTCAGGAATTGTTCAGAACAGCTCTTAACCGTTCAATGAACAACGGCGTTGTTCCGCAACAACCGCCTATAAATTGAGCGCCTTTTTCGATAAGAACGAGCGCTTTTTCAGCAAAGTTTTCTGGCGTTTGCCGATATACTGTTTTCCCGTCAATCATTTCTGGAAGTCCCGCGTTCCCTTTCATCCAAACAGGCAAATCTGTTGCGGCACGAAATCGTTCGCATAACGGAATAAAACCGTCGATTCCCTGGCCACAATTCGAACCAATTGCATCAACTCCCGCTTCCGTAAGAGCGTCAACAGCTTGCTCCGGAGCCGTTCCCATCATCGTTCGATCTTTCTTTTTCCCCGAATCAAAAGTCAGGCTGCCGACAACAGGCAAACCTGTTGTTTTCGCCGCTCGAACCGCAATCGCTGCTTCTTCCGGATCGCTCATTGTTTCGATAACAATTGCGTCTGCTCCGCCTTCTTTCAAGGATTGAGCTTGCTCAACAAAAGCATCAAATAATTGATCACGCGAAACGTCGCCCATCATAAGAAGAATTCCGCTTGGTCCCATCGAAGCGAAAACGCGAACCGTTCGACTTTTTTCCGTATCCGCTGCTTTCCTTGATATCTCTGCTCCGCGAATATTGATTTCTCGAACTTGATTTTCTGCTTGATGTTTGGCAAGAAGGAATCTTGAACTGCCAAAAGTATTGGTCAAAATAATATCGCTTCCAGCTTGAACATATGCGGTTGCAACAGCCATAACCGCAGCGGGATTGGTCAAATTCCATAAATCGGGATGAACGCCAAGCGGCAATCCGCTAAGCTGTAATTGAGTCCCCCAACCGCCATCCGTAATCAATGGGCCATTGGCCAACCATTGCGAAAGTTTTTCGCTCATGTATTGAAATTCCTTGTTTTCATCGCTTGACAATGAACAATGTTCTTTTTGAGTTAATTGATTTCACAAAAAAGTTGATATTCGACTTGAAACAAACTTAACCGTCGCAACAATTCGATACAAATTACAGCTCATTATCAAATCTCTTCATTTAGAAAAAGTATGCTTGAACGAAACCGTTCCGGGAACAGGCTTTGCTCTTTTATCATCTGGAATTGTTCCATCCTTTTTATTTCAAATATTTTCGAGCCGCCAAACAGGCTTGCAAACAGAACAATCCCGGACGATCATTTGGTTTGTTTTGATTATGCTTGTTCCCATTGATCATACAGGAATTGAATCGATTTGGGAAATTCAACGATTCGATCGCCTTGGCAACCGCATTCAAAACTGCAAAAGCCATTATAACCAATATATTTCAAACCGCGAAAACCATCAACAAAGGTTCGAGGATTCTGACCCGGCAGAGTTCGACTCGGTTGTTGAGTTCCGCCTGCCAAATGAACATGTTGCAGATAATCGCCTGCCGAAATGAACGCGCCCATATCGCTCGTTTCTTCTGTATACATATGATAAAAATCGCCCATAACGCTGACGCCAGAGTCAACGCCGCCGCAATCGCGACAGATCGACGCTCCGTCAGCAACCTGACGAAGGAAAAAGGCTTCCATTCGGCAAAGCGGCTCAAGAATAACATGAGTATTGCATTGTTTGGCAAATTCGCCCATTTCGGGAAGGAAGTCAAGGCAAAGTTGGCGAATTTCCTGATTGGTCATTTTCGTTTCATGGGCAAAAGCGGGAACATAAATAACGCCGCGAGCTTTGAGTTCTCCCGCCGTTTCGAGAGCTTTTTTCAGATCGACTTTGAGATTGTCGATTTTTTTTGGATCCCCTTTACAGAGATCGCCGCCATGAGACCCCCAACAGATAACGCTGACTTCCAAACCCGCGTCATCGGCCATTTTTTTATATTTGGCTCCTTGTCCGACAACCCCGCCATGATATTCGACTGCTTCGCAACCAAATTTCTTCATATTGGCCAGTTTCTTTTCTTCGGAATCGCCAGGAGCAACGCCCATTTGGCTTGAGATTCGAAGTTTTGCGATTTCTCGTTTATCCATTTCGCTTGTTGTTTGAGCTTTCGCGTTTGACCATGAAGAAACATTTGCCAAACCAAATCCCAAAATAGCGCTGCTTCCCAAAAAGTCTCGTCTGTTCATTTTTCGCTCCTAAAAAGGTTATGATGATATTCTTAATAATAGAGGAAGTTTCCCGTGAAACGATTCCATCGATTGTTGTTTTCGTAATAAAATAATGAGCTGCCTGAAGAATAAATTTTTTACCAGAAATTGTTTTTGCAAACTTCGATATTATTATTCGTCGTCAATATAATTAATTCCAGAATCTGAATCGCAACAGCTCTGGCAACAGGCTTCGCCCTCTTTTATTCGTCCGTCTTGATCGGGCATAGGAACCCAATGATTTTGGTTTTTTTAAAAGGGTTGAATCGATTTATGCGCTTTTGTATATCCGTTAGAAAATCTTGTTAGCTTTTAATGAGTTTACCGGAAAATATTGTCCTTTTCAAGCAATAAAAACAAGATTCTTGCAATTTTTTAAAAGAATTTTAGAATCGCGTCGCCAAAAAGAATAAGACCGACAAGAACAGCCGCCAAAGAAACAACCAAAACAGCGCCGCTCGCAATATTCAAAGAATGAGCAATATATTCGCTTTCCTCATCCGTTATTTCCCGCGCCATATTTTCGAGAGCTGTATTGAACATTTCTGCAGCGAGAACAATAAAGACAACCAAAATGAGTAATGCCCAGCGAATCAGATCGAAGCGTAACCCCCAAGCGGCCAAAATTGTCAAAATCGCAAAGAAAAAATGAACGCGATAACTGCTCTGCCTACGAACCGACTGCCTAATGCCAAGAAAGGAATCATGAAACTTTGCTCGCCAGGTTCGTTTTTGTCGAATAAATTTTGGCCTCAATTCAAACGATTGGGACTCTTTTAGATTATTTTGAGTCATTATCAATATTAATGAAAAACAAATTAAGCAATATGTCAAAAAAACAGTGACCAAACCTCAGTTAAAAATGATCGAAAAAATGACATTGTCTGAAATATACGGAACCCGGATTGGGAAGTTTCGCTTGAACATAAAAATTCAAGCTGCTTGAAAAGAAAGTCAATCTGTTTGAACCTTATTTGAATTTCCGTTCAATCAACCTTTATGCTCAAGCATTCTTTCCAGACAAATTCCCGCATCTTGAGCAACGGAGTCCGGAACGCGTATCAAATTAACAGCCGTTCCGCGATCCCAATTTTCCAACGCCCAACAAAGATTGGCCAAGGTTATCATATTCATTGATTCGCAAAGTCGAGGAACGGAAGCCAATGAACAGATTTGTTTATCTGGATTATCTTTAATAAGACGTTCGATCATTCTCCATTCCGTTCCAACGGCCCAACTCGAAGCGCTTTGGCTTTGACCGATAACCTCAATCATTTTGCTGGTTGAACCGGAAATATCAGCGCTCTGAACAACGGACAAATTACATTCCGGATGAACAATGATTTTAACTTGAGCGTTTCTGGATCGCTGCATTTCAATCTGCTCTTCGGCAAAAAGCTGATGAACCTTGCAATAACCGTTCCATAAAATAATGCGGCTATTCTTAATGGCTTCGGGCGTATTGCCGCCAAGTTTATCGGTTAAAGTTGGAACATCGAAACTCCAAAGAACCATTTCGGAACGAGGGACTCCCATTTCGATCGCCGTATTCCGACCAAGATGTTGATCCGGCAAGAATAAAACCTGGCAATTTTGCGAAAAAGCCCATTGCAAAACAGCCTTCGCATTGGACGATGTACAGGCCAAACCGTTATGTCGCCCGCAGAACGCTTTAATTTCCGCCTTGGAATTCACATAAGTTATCGGAATGAGCTGTTTGGTATCGATGACGTCTGAAAGTTGGGTCCAACAATCTTCAACTTGGGCCAAAGTTGCAAAATCAGCCATTGGACAACCCGCATTCAAATCGGGAAGATAGACATTGATCCGTTTCCCATTTCGTTGAGCTAAACGTTTTGGACTGTTCGCAATGATGTCCGCCGTTTCGGCCATAAAATGAACGCCGCAAAAAAAGATTGCCTCGCATTGCTCATTTTGGGCCGCGATCTGGCTCAGTTGAAAACTGTCTCCGTGAGCGTCCGCCAATTCAAAAATCTCTTGTTTTTGATAATGATGAGACAAAATAAGAAGTTTTGAGCCGCATTTCGATCGAATGCGATTGATTCGTTTGGTTAAAACGGACTTATCAAGTCGTTTATATTCTTCAAT
Organism: Planctomycetia bacterium; assembly: GCA_030527205.1. GTDB lineage: Bacteria > Planctomycetota > Planctomycetia > Pirellulales > Thermoguttaceae > JAUNBG01. The sequence goes on along the minus strand of JAUNBG010000020.1, from coordinate 52,293 downwards.
CGAAAAAGTTTCTTTTGTTTCCGCATTCATTGGTTCGCCTGTTGCAATTATCAAATGACTCAAGCCTGTTGAAAATCCGTTGCTTTGTCTATTATATATTAAAAAGTTATTTCGCCGACAGGGCAGAATAAAAAATCGCGAAAAAAGTTGAATGTTTTATTATAGGTTCATCGATTTGTTCCATAATACTCATTTATTCTCAAACGCATTGAAAAATTTGACCATTGGGGTTGTTGTTCGACAGCAACGGAAACGAATTACGAACGAGCCAAATCCGAAATCCGACAAACAGAGACAAACAGCAACAGCCCCCCAAACTTTTTTTGATTTTATTTAATTCATTATAATCCCAGATTCTTTTCCCCTTGGATTATGATTGAGTTTGTTTCCCGTGAAACAGAAAAAGCCTCGAAAAACTAATGAATATGATCGTTTAACCGACGTTTAATTCAAACCTTTTTGATGTTCCAGAATCATTAAGGAAGCTCTAAAAATCCGGATTTTTCAACAGACGCATTTTGGATAAAGTCATTAAAACCTGTTTTTGCGGACGAGACGTCAACGCTCCAAATGGTTTTTTAGAACTTCCTCTTGGAATCATAATTCTGACAGCGTCGGGCAAATCAGGGGGATCAGGCCTTCCGAATTTCCGGTTTCTATACAAACAGGGCTATTATTCTGTTAAATTTCTATTTATCGGTTGTCCCCGCGCGGCAACGTCTGGATATTGTTTCCCGATTCGAGCTGCCGCGCCGTTGTCAGGCTGCCGCGCCGTTGGTTGCTGGGACAATCAAATGAGATTTACGGAAATATTCCCTATTTCTCATAAAGTATTCTTGAAAATGCTATCTTTTTTGATATTCTTATGATTGAATTGATTGGGGAGTTTTCATTTTTATACAAATTCAAAGTTCAAGTCTTTGTTGCCCCAAAATGATCGGCCGATCAATCTCATAAAAACATTGTCGAAATAGAATTAAACTTGAAAACCTCAACTCATTCTGTCCGCAATATCGAAATAAACAAAAAAACATCGAAGCTAAAGCTGAAGATCGCCGCTCGTTTTGGCTTCGATAGAACAAAGAAAACATTAAACTTTAAAAAGGAAAAACAATGAGTCAATCCGAGCCAGATAACAAATCTCAAAACAACGATACTCAACAACCATCAGAACAACAGAATTCGGCAGAAAAAGAAAATGCCAAGCAACATTTTGAAATGCCTCAAGACGTCCCCTTGCCCGCTCCAAATTTAATATCGTTGGCAACAAGTCTTGCAACGCAGGCAATGGTTTCGATGGGAATTTTTCCCAATCCGATGACAGGGCAATCAACGTTCTTGCTTCATCAGGCCAAACATTTGATTGATACAGTTCAACTTCTTTTCGACAAAACAGCGGGAAACAGAACGGATGAAGAATCGAAAATGCTTGAAAACGTCATTCATGAGTTGCATATGTTGTTCATTGCCGCTCAAAACGAAAAAAGCCGCCGCAACGAATAAACGTCTCAGAGGCAAAAATCTGGAATCATTTTCGATATTCCGAACATCAGGATCAGGAATTTTCAAACAATGAGCAAAGGTTTCCAACAACCCGTTTTGAAAAACGAAGTTGAAAAAAGCGTTTATAGAGCCGCCCCTAAAGTTTTGAACCCCATTAATTTGTTTTGTCTTAATGATGAGATTCAAAAATGGCAATGAGAACAAAAATCATGACAATTTGCAAAATCATTAAAAGAGCGGAAAATAAACCAACCTGATAAAGAAAGAGAGCATTAATCGAACAAATGACCGTTGTCAAATAAATGGTCAAAACGGCTTTCGGTTTTGACAGACCGCGGCGAACCAGTCGATGAGAATAATGATTCGTATCGCCTTCAAACGGGCTTTTATGATTCCTCAGTCGAATAACGATAACGCTGAATGTATCATAAATCGGAACGGCAAGAATGCAGATCGGAACAAGAATCGCCTGTTTCGGCGCGTTATCGCCAACAAATGTTGCCGATAAAGTCGTTGTTGCCAACAAGAAGCCAATAAAATAAGCGCCGCCGTCTCCCATAAACATTTTTGCGGGAGGGCGATTATGTAAAAGAAAACCAAGCAGAGCGGCAACCAGAATCAAAAGAAAACCGCCGAGAAACAATTGAGGTTCTCCAGAAAGCGGATTCGTTGCGAACCCCAGCATAACGATAGACAAAAACAAAGCGCTTATCGCAGCAACCCCAGCAGATAACGCGTCCATATTATCGAGCAGATTAAACGAATTAGTCAGACCAATAATCCATATAATACTGATAAGACTCGTCAACCAGGGAATATCAACGAAAAAAGTTGCTTTCCAACCGAGTTTAACGGCAAAGATCGCAACCAGCGCTTGAATCCCAAATCGCAATTTCCAATTTAAATTAAAACGATCATCCAACGTTCCAAGAATGACAAGAATCGTTCCGAGTCCTAAAAGCTGCCAAAGTCGAACCGATTGAAAAACAATTCCAGAAACATGAGTTCGAATGAAATCAGGGATTGTTAAATAGGGAATGTTTAAAAAATGGGTTGCTTCCAAATTGCTGGATAATTGCAACTTCAGAATGTTGGCCAAAAAGGTTGCCGCCAAAAGGGGAAACGTTATTCCCAACCAAATTCCCAATCCGCCTCCGGTTGGCATCGGTTTTTCATGAATTTTCCGTAATCCGGGTTTATCAACTAACCCGATCCGCCCCCCCAAAAGTCGAACAATCCAACAAGTCAAATAACTAACCAGAAAACAGACAATAAACGCTATTATAAAAGAAATAATCATTTTCTTTAACCGTCCATACCGGTTTCGGTATATTCCCAATCAAGTCCAATATCAAACGTTTTGGCAGAATGAGTCAGAGCGCCGACGCTAATTCTTTCGACGCCGGCAAGGGCCGCTTCGCGAACTGTTTGAAGCGTTATGCCGCCCGATGCTTCCAATTCAACCGCCGGATTCTTTTCATTTCGTATTTGAACCGCTTCCTGTAATAATACAGCGTTCATATTGTCCAAAAGAACAATATCCGGGTTTTCGGGAAGGACAAGTTTCAATTGTTCCAACGAATCAACCTCAACTTCGATAATCGGAATTGCATCGACAAAACGTTGATTCAAATAGGACTTGGCTTTTTGAACCGCCTGAGCAGGATTAAAGTTTGTCGAATTGCCAAAAGCCAAATGATTATCTTTAATCAAAACCGCATCAAAAAGACCGCTTCGATGATTATTGCCGCCTCCGCAACGAACCGCATATTTTTCAAGGCGTCGCCAACCCAAAGTTGTTTTGCGTGTATCATAAATTCGAGCGTTTGTTCCCTTGATCGCTTGAACATATTTCTGTGTCAACGAGGCAATTCCAGAAAGGCGACCAACAAAATTCAACAAAAGTCGTTCTGCCGTCAACATACATTGAACCGGTCCGACAATTTCGCCAAGTTTATCTCCTTTCTTCAACAAATCGGAATCATGAGCAATCACAAGCCAATCAAGTTCGGGATCGACTTCTTTTAAAAGCGTTTTTACCGCAACAAGACCGGCAGCAACGCCATCTTCGCGAGCCATAACAGAAGCTTTTCCGCGAATGTCAGCAGGAATAAGAGCCGAACTTGTCAAATCGCCCCTATCCCTTCCGTCTTCCCAAATAGCCGTTTGAATAAGTTGTTTTAAATCCGATTCCAACTCGAAATTCCAAACCTGCTGACTGAATTCTTTTTTCATGGATTGTCTGTTTTGTTCTTATGATAAAAGCGAAATGAATTGTTCTCTTTGACAGTATATCATTGAGGAAAAGGAAGATCGATCAAGAGAAATCTATACTCAAACCAGTTGACCCCCTTGATTTTTCTGGCGTAACCCAGGCAAGGATGATCAACTGGCTTGAGCGTAAAAGAACAGCAGATCAAAATGTTCTTTCCCCAAAGATTCATACAAAAAGATTAACGATCTGCCAAAAGCGGCGCAAGATAATCAAGCGTACTGTTCATGGAATCGAGATGAGGATAATCCTCTTCCGGGATTTGTAATTTATAACGACGACGCAGTTCCAAGACAATATCAAGCATATCCATACTGTCCATACTAAGTTGTTCTCGAAACGAAACGTTATCTTGAAGAGCCTTATAATCTTCATCGGGAGCAATATCGGAAAGAATTTCAATAATTGCTTCTCTGATTTCCGGTCTGTTCATTAAAAAACTCCTGTTATTTTAAGTTAATTCTTTTGATTAATCAAACAAATCGCCTATTATTTCCAATGTATTGGACTGTTCTCGATATTCGTGACAATCATTTCAAGATTATCGTTATAATCAATATATCATTACAAAAAATGTGATTTATAAGGAAGTTTAAAAATCTGCTGGGAGCGAGAACGTCTCGTCCTCAGGAACAGGATTTCGCGACGTTTTTCGAATGGAGTTTATTGCAAAAAACAGGTTTTTAGAACTTCCTTACAATTTAATGAGCGTTTTATTCCTAACAAATTGAAAGTTGATTTATTGAGTTATTTTATGGTTTTACTTTACTTATCTTTTCTGTCTTTCCCAGATAACTAAAAAAATAAGACTCGAAAAATCAACGGATCTGAGAATAAAAAGGTCAATCGCCGAAACGAAGCATTGAACTTAAAGGCGAAGCGTTTCTTTAAAAGTAAAATATTAATCCTCAAACTTTTTAACGATAATGACAGAATTAGTGCCGACCATTCCAAAAGAGTTGTTCAAAATATAACGAATTGAATCGACCTGAATAGGCTTATTCAAAACGAGATTATCGATTTCGCATTTTGGATCAAGTTCATCAACATTAATGGTCGGATGAATCCAATGATCATCAAAAGAAGGAATATTTCCAGCTAATTCCAAAACGCCTGCGGCTCCCATTGCATGGCCAATAAAACTTTTCGTATTGTTGATAAATGTTTTGGGCGAATTTCCAAACAATTGTCGAATAGCAATAATTTCCTGAATATCGCCGGAAGGCGTTGCCGTTGCATGCGTATTAATCAAATCAATATCGTTAGGCGTTAAACCGGCAAAAAGAATCGCTTTTTGCATACATTGAGCTTGTCGCTCAGGATTTGGAAGAACAAAGTCAGTCGCGTCACTATTCATTGCATAGCCGACAACTTCGGCATAAATTTTCGCGTTACGCTTTTTGGCGTCAGTTAAACGTTCTAAAATATAAAGGCAACCCCCCTCAGAAACGACGATTCCATTTCGATTTCGATCAAACGGACGAGACGCTTTTGTTGGATCATTATGTTTAGCCAAAGCATTTTGAGCATGAAAGGCGGCAAAAATGCCGAAAGTATGAATGCTTTCCGAAACGCCGCCAACAATAGCCAAATCGACCTCGCCCAAACGAAGTTGTTGAACTCCTTGAATGATTCCAGCATTTCCAGCGGCACAGGCAGCTCCGATTGTATAATGAGGCCCTGTTATGGACAAGTTGAGCGTAACTTCGCCCGCCGGATTGTTCGCGACAGTTCGGGGATTATGATGATGCGACCAATAATTGCAGTCATAATCATATTGCTTGATTTGATAGATTTCGTTTTCAGTTTCAACATTTCCGTGTTCTGTTAAACCGATATAAACGCCGACATTTTCTTTCGGTTGAGCTTCCCAATTGAGGCCAGAATCTTGAATGGCCTCATTGGCGCAATAAATGGCAATGCTTCCGGCGCGGGTTCCTCGACGAAGCTCGCGTCTCTTTTGATATTTTAATTCATCAAAATGACAAATGCCGGCAACAGTATCGCCAAAATATCGAATATTATAGGGTTGAATTCCGCTTTTTCCTGTCAATAAAGCTTTCCGGAACTCGACTAAATTATCGCCATTGGGAGCTGTTAAACCGATGCCTGTTATAACGATTCGTTCTGTGATCGTTTGGGAAATATTTGTCATTTTTTATCGAACTGTTATTGATTATTAATTGACTTAATTACAACAAAATACAAATTTCATGCAAAACCGTCGTTGATACTCAAGGACAAGAATATTTTCTCATTTTTTGTTTTGCGAGAAAAAATAACCCCTCAAGGAATAACTTTTTTAGTTTTTGTTCGCCAATGGGCGAAAGCGGTCTTTTTATTGAAATAATTGTCAAAATAATTATAACGCTTTTAGGATTTTTATCCAGTATCAGCTAATTATAATGCAAAAATGTTTTTACTCATTCAGAAAGAATGGGCGAATTCTCAAAATGATATCGAATCGGCTTATTTGAAGCGAAAAGCCGAAGCAAGCAAGGACGGCAGGATTCGTCTTTGGCAATTCGTCGTTTGTTTTCGGTCTTATGAAAATTAAAACCGGACTTTTTAATAAACTCTTTTCAGCAGGTTTGAATATAAAGTCAGGAATGATTATTGTCCAAATTCATCGTTTACCAAGCGATTTGATGATTCATTTCGATAACAGCTTGAGCAACTTCTTTAACGCTTCGATGATCAGTAATAGGAAATTGAGAAGCAAGCGATAAGGCAGGGTCAAATCCGTCGAGAGGCGAAAGGCCATTTTCAACGATATAACCGCCAGGTCGCGTACTGCTTCCCGCGCTAACCCAAGTTATGCAGGTTGACAAAAGTTGATCTCGAAAACGGGGCATTTCTCGAGTTGATGTAACGAGTTCCGCTTCAGGAAAAGCGCAGCGCAACGCAATATACATTCGCAGAAAAGTTTCGTCTTCGACCGAAAATTTTATTTGAAAATGGTCTGGAGCTTCTCGAATTCGAGGAAGTCCGAAACTGATTTTGGAGTTTGGAAAATCCGTTTGAACTTCTTTGGCTTGTTCAATCATTTTTTTTAATTCATTGACCGGCTCAGCCAAGCCGACAAGAAACCCGAACCCCAATCTTTTCATTCCAGCTTCCGCAGCTCTTCGTTGCGAGTTATAGCGCCAAAGAAAGTTGGATTTGGGTCCTTTTGGATGATAAACGGGATAAAGCTGTTCGTCATAAGTTTCTTGAAAAAGCGTTATGCCTGAACAGCCAGCATTAACAAGAATAGCATAATTGTCAACCGATTGCGGCGCTATTTCAATGGAAGGAACAGCGTTTCGTTCGCAAAGTTTTTCGATTATTTCAGCCAAATAGGAGATCGGAACATGATAATCCGATTCGCCGGCAACAATCAAGATATTTCGATACTGATGATCGAATAATGCCTGGCATTCGTTGAGCGTTTCCTGGACAGTCAATTTGGTTCGCTCAATTTTGTCTTGAACATGAAAACCGCAATAAAGGCAATGATTGACGCAAAAACTCGAAACATAAATCGGAGCATACATTAACATTCGCCAGCCGGGAAAAACGTCGAATGAACAATTTTTCGCCCCATTGTTGATCGAAAAATTGAAATTTTGAATCGTTAGTTCCTGACCGATTCGAACAACAGATTCAATCGGATTGGAAGGATTCATTGCTTCGAGCGGATTTTGACAAAGATGATTCATCAATTCCTGATTCAAGGGGGCGGCCCAGGAACCAGGCTGAAAATGAGTTAAAAAATCTTTCATTATTTGCGTTTCTGTATATATTTTCTGCAAATGAACATTTATTTATATCGAAACCGGAATGGGCGTCCCGTTTCAGCTTTATTCATTCGAGCATCGTTGCCGGAGTTGCAAAAGGCCAAAGACCGGAATATTCAAAAAGTTTGATTACAATCGTATCATCCAGGCCGTTTTTTCCAAGGGGTTCAATTCATCGAAAACCAAAAAACGTTTTATTATCCGATTCTGTTTTATTTGAAGAGAGCCCATATATTCATTAAAATAAGATTGATTCTAAATAAAGATTAACAATTGGATAAAATATAACCCTCAAATTGAATATTTCGTTTCTTTTGGTCGATATTAAGAAATATAAAATGACGTTGAACGCGAACCAGGAACGCTTTGACCTTGTTTGATGACTCGTCATTTGCCAAAGAACTTTTCGAAAGTCGCATTTCATTATATTCAAGGCTGTTGATAATTCCCAAATAAAGGGTTCGTAAGCTTCGACAACGAGACCCCAAAAGGCGAAAAGCTTGTTGCTGCTTCAAATAACCCCTGACATGAATCATATTCAGCTTATTAAAATGGGGATTTTTAATCAGCTTAAGCTCCAATAAATAAAAAAGCGTTTATCTTCCGATGAGTAAAACAGATCTTTCTGACAATTTGTCCGTCAAATCGGATTCTTCTTTAAACGATAATTCTGAACGGAATGAAGATCGCAACAATGAGATTCGCCCTCTGTCAAACTATATTCTTGACGAGTTGAATCAAGATTCTGAAGAGAATGAAAAAAAAACAGAGAAAAACAACCTTCATTTTCTTGATTTGGTTTCAAAAAACAATTTATCCGGATTCGCTAAACCCCATTTTGATTTGAACGCTTTAAAATTAAAACCGCTTCATAAACCGGAATCTTCGAAAACTGAAGTTTTTTTTGATTTAAAAGAACAAAATTATTTTTGCGACCGAATTGATTATCCGCTCTATGAAAACGACAACGATAATGATTTTTCAAATGATAACAAGGAAAACAATTTAATTATTTCCAAAACAATCGCCCCTGTTCTTCAGAATAAATCGAATGAAGAAAGTTTTGCAAAAAACGATAGCCAAGAAGAGAACGATTTTAATCATTGCTCAATGTTATTGGACTTGGCTTCTGAATCAAACATTAGCCCCCTGGCAGAACAGTTATGCAACATTGATAATGACTCAAAGAATAATCCCGATAAGGCCAAATTTGAAACTCCCCTTAATGTCAATCTTAAACCGATCATTGCTGACGAACAGGAAACTGGTCTTTCTTCGGAACTCTTACAAATGTCTGAATTAGACATTGATCAAATCTCTCCAGAAAAAGAAACAGATTGCGCCAATAATATTGAATTAAATTCTTTTGTCGACAACTCTTTTCAAAATGTCCCGCAAAAGGCATTGCTTTCGGTAAACGCCGATAACATGAAGGAAGAGAATCCGCAAAAAGCTCATTTGTTTGAAATATTCCCGTATTCAAAAAATATGAAAAAGAATAAAAAATTTGTCCTTTTTGAGGAATTTGTTTCTCTCTATTCAAAAGTTTTGTCAAATAATTTAACAAAAAAAGAAAAATATATTGATTGTTCATTCTCATATTCTAATAAAAATATCTTATTTCAAGAAATCAACGAATATTTTGCTTGATTCGCTCTTTTATCAATTCTTTTATTAATATTGACATTTTCGTCATTTTTTAACTTCATTGCTCCGAGGTTATTGTTTTTGAAAAACGTTCAATATAACAACACAAAAAACAAATATCGATCTTTCTTAATGATTCGACGTTGCGCGGTTCTTTGAATCCGACAAATCAAGGACTCAAAAGGATTGAATAACGGTCTAAAATAATTTCATTTTTTTTCTTATCATCAAACTTTTATTTATATTAACTATATATTCCCGCTTATCCAATTTATCATTATTGAATTACTAACCCAACTTTCGCGAAGTTTAAAGGTTTTGTTTAACAAGAAGAGAATTTCATTAATTTTTTTGGGAAAATCATTTTTTGAAGAAAAACCAAACAACAAAAGATTTTTAATGGAAACTATTATTTTGAATTTGATTGACTATTTATTGTTTAGTATATTTAAATAAATGCGTTGAATCGTTCCAAGAAATTCCGAAGCGGTCTGCAAGCGGCTTTGCCTTCCGTTTTATGTTTGTCGTTACGGTTTTGCCCAGCGATTCGGGATTTGAGCGTTTTAGCTTTATGCAAGAAAAAAGAAAACAACGGAGACGAAACCAACTTGAACTTTATTGAAATCTGAAATTAGTCTTTTTATCAATTTTTATTAAAGGTTGCGTCTTTAGGATTGTTAAATTTTCAAGAAAACAACTCAAATCAACAGATCAATTTGAATTAATTTTCGTTGATCTTGTTTTTCCGAACAGTTGTTCGTCGAAACGTTTTGACAATAAAAAGAGAAGAATCCCTTTATCGAAACATTTTATTAATGAAAAGTTCTCTTGCAACGAGCTGTCGCTTGCCTGAACAAAAAAGAAATGAATTCGTCAAAAGCATGAATGAAGCAATAGATACAGTTTTATCCAATGATTTGCCCATTGATTGGTCTGAAACATTGAAAGAAAACGAATCTTGGTTGCGAACGATTATTGCCGCACGCGTTGGGGAAGCAGCCGCAATTGAGGAAGTTTTTCAGGAAGTTTCTCTCGCTGCAATTCGTCAAAAAGCGCCTATCCAAGACAAATCAAAAGTTTCGCCTTGGTTATATCGTTTGGCTGTTACGCAATCGCTTCTTTATCGACGAAAAATGGGACGCAAAAGAAATTTGATCAATCGTTATACCGAAAAGGTTCCGCTTGTTGAATATGATCAGAAACAAGTCGATCCTTTGAACTGGCTCATGTATAAAGAACGAAATCAACTTGTCAAAAAAGTCATTGAACAATTGCCGAAAAAGCAAAAAGAACTTCTGTTTTTAAAATATGTTCATGATTGGAGCTATAAAGAAATGGCCGAAAAGTTGGGGATATCCATTTCCGCCATTCAATCTCAATTGCATCGAGCAAGGGCTCTTTTGCGCGATAAATTGAATCAAATGATGCCGGAAGAAACCTGGGAAGTTGGCGTTCTTTCATAAACGATTCATTTTTAGTTTTTATTCCAATTTTTTAAGACCCCGACCAGTTATTTTATGATTTTATCAGCAATAATCCAACCAAACATTGTTTGTTATGCAACATTTCCAAAAAGAGCGTTCAAACTGTTTGATTTTTTATATTCAAGCCAATTTGACAATTCCTGATTGTTATTTGTAATCTGGAAAACAACGGGCGGATCACGAATCTCAAGATTGTTGCCAAAAACTGGTTACGTAATATTATAAGGAACAATAAAATGTTTCAATTGACACAGGAAGACGAATTATTAATTGAACTTCTTGTCGACGGCGAACTCGAAGAACCTGCGCGTCGAGAACTCCTGGTTCGTTTGGACCGAATCGAAGGGGGTTGGCGTTTTTGCGCCATTATGTTTTTAGAAATGCAATGTTGTCGCGAAACAATTACAAAAAAATGGAATATGTCGCAACAAGAGCAAAAATCTGTCAACAACTTTTTTTATAACGACTCTTTATCCAACGACCCTAATAAAAACAAAAACAATATTCAAGCCAATTTAAACAGCCGCCAATCATTCAATGGAACCTCAGCTTTGGATTCGATATTTGAAACCAACTCTTTTGATAACGACTTTTTGGACAGAAAAGCTCTTGATAAGAAAAACTCAACAGAATCCAATTCGTTTAACAAATCTTCGGATCAACCGTTGATTATTCCGATAAAAAAAGGGGGATATTCGGACAATTGGAACATTATTTCAAAACGTTTCAGCGGAGGAGACGGACCAACTTGGCGAAAAATTTTTGCGGCAATGGCTGGCGGATTCTTTTTCGCTTTGCTTTTGACCGGATTCATTGCTCTTTTGGTTGTTCATCATCCGACGGCTGGCCCTTCGCCTCAATTAAATAACGGAGTTATTGCGCAAAATACGCCTTTCTCTGAAAACAATCAAAACGATAACTCTTCTGATCCGATTCATGTCGTTAAGCTGAAAAGCGCTCATTCCGATATCAATGGCATTGAAGTTCCCTGTTTTGAATCGAAGAAAGATTTTGCGAGTCATTCGCAAAGGCCGGAAGCGTCGAATGAATTCGTCGAAGAGCTTCGAAAAAAAGGTCATCATGTTGAAGAAGTTTATGAAGAACTGATGTTTCCATTAGACGACGGCAGAATGATTATCGTTCCTGTTAGCACATATAACGTTAAATATCATAAATCACAAAGTTTTCAATGACTATTTGAAATCAGGAACGATTGGAAGATAAACTTAACTTTGTCGTCATCGAAAAATAATCGTTAATTCATAATAAACAGTAATGGATCAATAAACTTAAAAAACAAAATAATGAACCAATAAACCAATATTGCAACCAATAATTATTATTGATCGTTTGAAAAAAAATACTGAAAGTTTATTAATAATCTCTGAGCCCTGGTTTAAAACCCGGCAACGATCGGCGAATGACAAAAGGACTGCAAAATAGGTTTCGGTATTAAAAAAGAAAACGATTAATACAATTTGAAACAAAAAGGAGTTTAAAATGAAGAAAAACAAACAAGTAACTTTGGCTCTGTTATTAGGACTTTCAGGAATCATCGGTTTTCAAAATGCTGACGTTTTGGCGCAAACGGTTAAACAATTGAAAGAACCAGCTGCTCCAACAGAAGTTCAAATTGATGAAGGAACAACGGCCACAGAAGATTTGCCAACAACGCAAAACAATCCAAATGGCGGCTCAAACAGTTCCTATTCGGTTGTTATTGAAAATAAAATGGGCAAAGACGGCAAAATGGTTCAAACGAAAAAAGTTTGGAAAAATGGCGTTTTGACCGAAGAAAGCGAAAAAATTCTTGAACCGGGCGAAGAAGGCGATGCCGCAATTGAACTTTCAGACGGCGAAATCGCGCCTGGAATGATTCTTCGTTCTGAACGTTTTGGCGATTTTCCTTTTCAAGGCTTCGGTATTCCAGAAGAGCAAATGAAGGAAATTCGAAAACAAATGGAACAACTTCAAGAACAAATGCAGAAATTTGATAGACATTATTTCAATGGTTTTCGATTTGCCGTTCCAGGAACAGCGCCCGAAAACAACGAGTCCTCGAAAGAAGGGACTCAAGATATTTCGCCGAATTTTCAAATTGTCCCTGGAACAAACGCTCAAACGTCCAATATTAAATTGAGTGAATATTGGATTGGCGCATTGGTTGAACCGTTGCCGGAACTTATTGCGTCCCAAATGAGCATTAATGCAGGCGAAGGCGTCTTAGTTCTCCAGATCGTTCCAAATTCGCCGGCAGAAAAAGCTGGTTTGAAAAAATATGATGTCATTGTTAAAATTGGCGATAACGCCGTTAAAAATGTTTTTGATATTGGACAAATCCTGGATCAAGACGGCAATAAAGTTCAAAAGGTTGAATTTTATCGCAAAGGTCAATTGGAAAGTCTGGAATTAACTCCGGAAAAACGACCTGACGAGCCCGTTGGAACATCGTTCCAAATTGTTCCTGGCAATACAGAAATGACGCCGGGTCAATCAATCAAAATTGTTCGCCCCGGAATGATTATTTCAGGAACTCCTGAACAAGCAGAAGAGAATAACGAAATCTCTGAATCTCAACAAACGGGCGAAAATAAAAGCGTTGATGAACCAGAAACTCAAATTATTCAACAGAACAATAATAACGAAGAACCAGTACAACCAGAGTCCCAACCGCAAGAATGATTAATAACATTGTTCACAAATCAATCTTTTCCGCTTTTTGTTCATTGAATCAAAAAAAGCAAATCGTATCAAAAACATAAAAAAAGTTATTTTGAACATCAATTCGAAGACAAAACTCGGTTTCGATGCCAATAGACAATTGTTGTTCGATGAGCGATTCATTTCGACTTGAGTTCGCTCATTCCGAATTCGATAATTGAATTAAACTTTTCGATTGCTTTGAGAATGCGCCGAATATTATTGTCTGTATCAACAAATTTCAAATAAAAAATTCGGCGCCCCCTTTTAAAACTTTCGTTTTAACCTATAATAAAAAAAGATTGGGGATGATTTAGTTAAACAATTTTATTGTTCTTAAGAATTGTTTTCGTTTTTCTTCAGTATTTTCCAGGAAAAACAACTTTATCAAAGAATATAGAGAACGGCTTTCAACGAAGACCTCTGCAATGGGAGGCTGTGAACCTGGTCAGGTGAGAAATCAAGCAGCCATAAATAGTATCTTTCATGTGTCGGGGTCTTCGTTGGGAGTCGTTTTTTATTTTTTATTATATATAATATGTTTATCATATATTGTTTTCATTAAGATGTCCTTTGATCGGCATTGTCCTCAATCTTGATCTTTTGTTGTTTGCCGTTCGCTAATCCAATGCAATAAAAAATGCTTTATGACATTATTTGGCAATTCGAATATAATAAAAGAGAATTCAATTAATCTTGCGCAGAGGAATCTGTTTCTCTATTTTCCTCATTTTTTCTGAATGGGTATCAAAGTGAATCCGAATAACGATCAAGTCGATAAAAGGGATGAAATACCAAACAACAATCTAAACAATTCATCTCAGAATTCGTCCTCGACCTCTTCTCCTAAATCGAAACAAGCTTCTTTTTTCGACGCTTCTTTTTTTGTTACCCCAAAGGAATCCGACAGCAACAATCAAAAAACTGACGCCCCTTTGAAAAAAAAACCAAGAAAGACTAAACCGAAAACAGAATCAAAAAATATTGATATTTCTTCTTCCCAAAATTTGATTGAATCTTTTGATTCCGATGAATCAGTCAATTCTGTTTTGTCAGCAGAACCAACCGCGTTTCTTGACAATGTCGGCAAAGTTCAACCGGTTTTAACAGAAACAGAAAATTTTGCGACGGTTAACAATACGGAAAATTCAAGTTTTACAAAGGATAAAGAATTTATCCCAAATTCAACATCAATCAACGACTCAAAGTCAATAATCGATTCCGCATCCGAGGTTGAATTGGCTTCTTTAGTCGATTCATTTTCGAATGAAGAACCGGTTCCAGACGTTGATTTGTCTTCCAGTATGGATTCCAATTCGAACCGGGTCTTGCAAAATCAAATGATTCCCAATCCCCAAGTCCCCCCAATTCAAACAAACGAAACAACGATTGAAAAACTCCCGCAAGACGATTCATCCAAAGATTCATTGATTCATTCTGTTTCCGGAGATTCATTGAATCGTCCAACATCGGTTCATTATCAAGTTGTTGCGCGACGTTATCGGCCTCTTGGATTTGAACAACTTATTGGTCAAGACCATATTGCAACGGCGCTTTCCAATGCAATAACAACCCGACGCGTTGGGCATGCTTATCTCTTTACAGGAGCTCGAGGCGTCGGCAAAACTTCTTCGGCTCGAATTTTTGCCAAAGCGTTGAATTGTATTCATGGACCAACGCCAACGCCTTGCAATCAATGCGAAATTTGCGTCAGTATTGGAACGGGCGAAGATATTGACGTTCTTGAAATTGATGGCGCCAGCAATCGCGGAATTGACGAAATTCGACAACTCCGAATGAATGCGTCGATTCGGCCAAGCCGGGCAAGATATAAAATTTATATTATCGATGAAGTTCATATGTTGACGCGCGAAGCTTTTAACGCGCTGTTAAAAACTCTTGAAGAGCCGCCGGAGCATGTCAAATTTATTTTCTGTACAACAGAGCCGACAAAAATCCCGATCACAATTCTTTCGCGCTGTCAACGGTTTGATTTTGCTGGCATTGACTCGTCTGCCATTGCTCTTAGGTTGAATCAAATAGCAACTCAGGAAGGCGTTTCAACAGAAAATGGGGTTTGCGAACTTCTAGCCCGTCGAGCCAACGGGTCCATGCGCGACGCTCAATCTTTATTAGAACAACTTTTAGCGTTTGCTCCGGTCCATATTCGATTGGTTGACGTTCATGGAATGCTCGGAACGGTCGATGATCAAAAAATATTTAACCTTTTGTATGCAATGGTTCAATCTCAACCGTCAGACATTTTTGTTGTTCTGAATCAAGCTTCCCAAGAAGGGGTTGACTTCGCTGTTTTCATTGAGCAAACAATGGGAGTTTTTCGCGATTTAATGGCCGTTGCAAGTTTCTGTGAATCTAAAGATTTGATTTATGTCTCCCCGGAACGTTTTGATGAACTGAAGTCTTTGGCCGATCAATTGGGAATTCAACGGATTTTGGCTTCCCTTCAAATATTGGATCAAACTCATCAACGAATGCGTTATTCGACTCAAGCCCGAATTTTAACGGAATTGGCCTTAATTCGACTTTGCCATTTGGATCAACTTCAACAGGTTTCGCAACTCGTCGAGTCATTGCGACAAGGCAAATTCCCTTCTTTGACTATTCCTGTTTCGCTTGATTCAGAAAAAAAAAAGAGTCCTGAGTCAACCTCAATAAGAAATGCCGCAGATGAACGCTCTGACAGGGATACTCTCTCTGATTCAAAAACAGGATTCGATAATATAGAACTTTCAGAAAAAAGGGGTTGTTTGAAGAAAACCAGCAATCCTGAAAAACATATAACGCCAGGAAACATAAAAAGTCCTGACAGTTTTCGTAATTTAGAGAATATTGACATTTTAAGCAAAAAAAGCGAAACAATCCAAACAGAAGAAATTCGCGATTCAGATAAAATAGAACATATTGAAAAGATCAATTTGTCTTCAATGAATGACCAGCTTGCGAAAGAAATCTGGCAAAAAACCTTTTTGCAAAGTCGTCAATCATCGTTATCAATGTTGACCGGAGACGCTTTTAAAATTGATTTCGACAAACCTAATCGCTTTATCATTTATTTCACAGAAGAGACAAAGCTCTCTTATGATTATTGTCAACGGGAAATCATAACCATTCGGTCAATGTTGCAAAAAAACTTTGAAGAACCAATTGAATTACGAATAGAAATAGATTATTCTGTTCCGATTACCAAACCGGTAAAACCCCAATTGGTCAACGACCAGAAAAATAAATGGAAAGTTTTTCGAGAAACCAAAGAAAATCCAATGATTCAAAAAGTCATTGAACTTTTTCATGCCGAATTGAAAGAAGTTAAATAATATCGGTTATAACGCTTAAGCCTGTTGAGCCCCCAGGATCGTTTCGCAAACAAACAGGGAAATACAAAAGCAAAGCTCGAAGATTGAAGTTTAGGGGGGATTCCGCTTTTTCAACATTTTGATAAACTTTAACAAGGAATTGTTGATTATGCGCTCAAACATCAACGGATTAACAAGGACTTTTTTCACAAAAAAATTGTTTTGTTATTTAATTGGAAATATTCGTTTTAAAAGTCCCTTTTTTCAAGTTGTATAACAGAAATTAAGCCAGTTAAAAATCCCGGATCGTTCGTTTGACAACCCCGCAAACAAACGGGCTGATTATTCAAAGAAGTTCGAAAAACCCTTTCGGAGCGAGTCTCGTCCGCAAAAACTATTTAACGACCGAAATGCGTTTGTTGAAAATTCTGGTTTTTTAGAACTTCCTATTAGGATAAATCCGACCCCCAAAATTGATTTCGATATTATCCTGGGGTTGGCTTTTGATTCAATGAACGATATCCGAAATGCTATATTCAATAATGTCAAACATTTGACTCCATTGCGAAACCGTTTTTTCTCCGCTTACGGCAAAGTCAATGAATGACAACAACAGTATACAAATGTTCTGAATGATTTTGTTTGAAAGGAAACGTTAATGAAAGATCCTCTTTCGAGTCCACAGAAAAAAAACACTGATATCAAACGAGTTGCCATTCTTTTCTCCGGCGGTCCTGCTCCTTCGGCCAATGCAGTCATTGGCAGCGCCGCGACTTGCTTTGCTCGCGCTGGCGTTGAAGTATTCGGAATGAAAAACGGCTATACTCATTTGGTTGATTATAAAATAGGAGATAATCTGGAAGAGAATATTGATTATATTCGCCTCGACAAAATGAATCTCGAAGGTTTGCGAACTTCTCAAGGAATCTGTATTGGAACCGCTCGCGCTAATCCGGGCAAACATCTCAAAACGCATTCCGATCTGAAAGACTCTTCGAAAACAGAACCAATGATGAACGTTTATAACGCATTGCAATCAATGAATATTGATGCGTTAATATCCATTGGCGGCGACGATACGCTGACAACGGCGGCAAAATTCAAACTTTTTATGGACGAACTTCCGACCGACAAAAAAAGGATTAAGGTCGTTCATCTTCCGAAAACAATTGATAACGATTACGAAGGAATATCTTTTACATTCGGTTATTTTACAGCAGTCGAAATGCTTGCCAAACAGATTCGCAATCTTTTGGCCGATTCGGAAGCGGCAAATGGCGGTTTTGTTTGCCAACTAATGGGACGCAAAGCCGCTTGGCTCGCCTATGGGGCCGCTATTGCAGGCGAAGCAAGTCTTGTTATTGGTTTGGAAGATATCCCGGAACATTGGCAGACAACGGAAGAAACAAGAGATCCAGAAACCGGAATGGTCATTTTGGACGATAATGGCAAGCCCATAATGAGAACGATTTTTAATATCGATAAAATTGTTGACCGTTGCGTCAATGTCATTCTGGCGCGGGAAGCTGAAGGAAAACAAAGTTTTGTCGCCATTATTTCAGAAGGAATCGCCGAATATCTTCCGTTGTCAGAGATAAAAATGTGTGTCTCCGATGACGAATATCGTTCCTTAAAGCCGGATTCTTTCGGTCATTTTCCTGTTTCTCAATTGAAATACAGCGGGCGTTTGGGACGTTTGATCGCCGAAGAATATAAAAGAAGAACCGGCCATTCGCGAAAAATGGTTGGACTTCAATTTGGTTATGAAGTTCGTTGCAACATTCCAACCGCTTTCGATGTTATTTTGGGAAGTCAAATTGGCGTCGGTTGTTATCGCGCGCTTTGCGAATTGGATAAAAACGGCGTTATGATTTCTGTCGGCGGAACAATGAATCTTGAATATCCAACCTTTGAAGAACTGATTAATATGGAAAAACTTCGAGCTTATTCCCGTCCGATTTCTGTCGGAAGCGATATTCATCAAATGGCCCGATATTTGGAAGCCTGGACAAACTGATTTCTCTTTTTAGCATTTTAGCGATTCTATTTTGAAAATGACTTGACAAGAATGGACGACAGGTTTTGGCCTGTCGTCATTCGCGCAACGTTGTCCAGTTTTTCGAATTCCAGCGATTCCGGATTTTTACAGTTTTAAATTGAAATCTGTTGAATTTAAACTCAAACCTTAGCGCAAAATAATTTTATTCGGATTTGTCCGTTTTTTCAAAATAATCTTCTTCATTCGGAAAATCGTTATCAGAATTGTCGTCGAGTTCTGGAATGGTCTCGTTTTCCAAATGATCCGTTTCTGTATCGTCTTCGTTTCCGGTTTCTATTTCGCTAAGATTGTTTTCAACGAAAAAATCCCGCAGAAAACTGTTCTCAGAGGATTCTTCTTTATCAAATTTCGAAAATGAATCGTCGTCATTTTGATGTTCTGTAGTCAAAACATCCGCCCAAGCGTCGTCAAAATGATCCGTTTCCAAAACATCAAAAGCAGATGGATCGAAAGAATTTTCCAACTTTTTATCTTCAGTTTCGGTTTGCCAGACAGCGTTGGATTTCTGATCTGAATCTTGTTCTTGCCGCAGAGATAAATCAGAACTCTTTCGTTTTTTGGACATTTTTTTCAAATGCGAATGCTTCTTGCGTTTTCTTAATCGCTTTCGAGCTAATCGTTCCTGAAGATCAATTTCGTTTTGATCGGTTTGGTCTAAATTTTCCAAAAAGATTTCAGGTTCATCAGACGCGGAAACATTCAAGGCGGAACTCAAATGAGGATGACCGGCCAATAAAACGTCTCGAAGGGTTGCTTTTCGTCGATTTTCATTTAATAAATCAATTTCTGATTTTGATGATTCAGAATCAACAGAAATATCCGAGCTCGGCTTCGGGAATTCTTCAATTTTATTGGAAGAAATTGAATTGTCCGTCGAAACCGACAAGTTTTCCTTATCAGAATCTTCAAATTTTGCCGATCGAACATTTGACAGAATTTCTGTTGTTAAATTAGAATCTTCGGTTTCTGAATCTATCGTTTCAGAAACATTTGATTTGGATGTTAGCGTTTGACCAACAATTTTTTGATTTGTCAATATTATATCATTTTTCAGATTATTAATAGCATTTTTCGATGATTTTTCAATTGGAAACGAACTTTTTAAACTTTTCTCTTCCGTTATCAACGTTTTAAAAATATAAGGGCTCAAGGTTTCATCGGTTGATATCCTGTCTGCTTTTTTCGATGTTATCATTAACTCGTTTTCAGTAACAGATTCCCGTTTTTCGCTTGAAACTTTCTGGATCAATGCCTGGTTTATCAAATCATTGTTTTTGTCGACAATAAAAGAATGATCTTCCGTTGTCGCATTCAATTTTGTTTCATATGCCGCGACAAAAATTGGTTCGGTCTTTTCCAGAATTTTCCAAAAGTCATTTTTATTCGTTTCGCATTGATTATTCATCAAAACAGCCAATTCCGCATTATGAATCATTGAATCTGGATTGAGCGATATAGACGGTTGAATGGCAAGACTTTTTTCTTTGCTTGCAAAGCTTGAACCTTTTTGAATACTGTCATCAAATATCGATGTTTTATCAACTATTGTTATATTAGAATCAGTAATCAATGATTTATCGATCTTATATGGTTTCATCGTTTTTAAATTGTTTGACCATGAAACCCAATCCGAGAAATCGCCAGAGCCGTTGATTGTTTTGTTCATTAACATTTGAATTCGAGACGAATCAAACGAAAAAGATTCTTGAGGCAAAATAGAAATCGTTTGAATATTTGTTGTTTTTTCTTTTTTCTTGTCAATCGTTAAAGAAATCGTTTTGGCTTTTTGATTAAAGACGATTTCCTCATTTCGTTTTTCTTTTGCAGGCAATAAGACGCGGAAACGTTTATTTTTTCGATTTCTGTCAGGCAAAACAACAACAGGCGTTTTCATTTTTAGAAAAATTTGACAAATATGTTTATGACAAGTAAACAAAAAGATTTGTCGTCCGGTTCGAGCAAAATGATTCAATAATTTTGCGGCCGCCCAAGCGCGCTGGTTGTCGAAATTAACCAAAACGTCATCCAAAATCAAAGGAAGCTGAACGCCATGTTTTTCAAAAGAAGTTGTCAAAGCCAGTCGAATGGCAATGAATAATTGTTCTCGAGCTCCGCGGGAAAGAGCAGAAACGTCAAGGGTTTTTCCTTCAAAATCGTCAATATAAAGAGTATCTTCGCCCAAAGGAGTCCAAATTTTAAGATATCGTCCGCCGGTCAAAACGCGCAATAATTTTGACGCTTCTCGAAGCGTTTCCGGTTGGCGTTCTTTTTCATAAGCTTTACGAATATCTTCCATAATTCGCGAAGCAACCGCTCGACTTTTCCATAAGGTTGCCATTTCATTCATTCGAATATCAATTGAATAACGTTCGAATTGATAACGAATTGAGTCTTTTTTCTTGGCCAAATTGGCGAGTTGTTCATCCATTCGACCAGAAAGTTCTATTTTTGTTCGATGCTCTTCGTTCAACGTTTGTAAGCGCTGACGGATTTTTTCTTCCTGCTCAGGCAATGTTGAACGAGTTTCCAAATCATCAAGAAGCTCAGCTAGAATTTGTTCTTCACAAACCCCGCCGATTCCGACAATCAATTGCTGTTCTGTCGATGTTAACGCGGATTGTTTTTGGCAATAATTTTGATATCGCTCTTCTAACCGAATCAGTTCTTCAATTGTTTTTATTCCAAATGATTCAAGAAATTGAGACAGTTCCAATTTCTGCTTTCTTTCAAGACTCTTTTGTCTTTTGCGCTCCTTTCGAATTTGATTCAGTTCGTTTTGAATCTTTTGACGCTGAACTTTAATTTGTCGGGCATTTTCCAAATGATCCTTTAATAAAGAAATTAAAATGAACGGAGAGTTTTCTTCTGGATGAGAGAATTCAATTGAACCGAGAACAAAATCCAAATGATCCAAAATGCCTTTGCGTTCGCGTTTATACAATTCAATTTCATTTTTTAAAGCGTCAAGATGACGGCGCAAATCTTCAGCAATATCGACTCTTTCCAACATTTCCTTGATTTGGGAAGGTTTCAAATTATTGGGAAGACCGGCAATTTTGAGCCAATTAATCCAACCTTTTCTCGCATTTTGCAGACCGTTTTTAGCTTTTTCGAGTCGCGATTCAAGAAGTTGAAAATGATGATTCGTTTCTTTCCATTGAGCGTCAATTGGAACCATTTTTTCAAAAAAAGAAAAATCGGTTTGGGCTTTTTGGAGGCGAACTTCAATTGATTGACCCGGCGCAGGAAAGCGGGCATCAATAACAGAAGCTTCCTCTTTTGCATTTTCGATCTGTTTTAACAATATTCCCAATTGGCGCTGGTTCTCTTCCAATTTTACGAAATTTTTCTTTTCGATCGTTGATTTATAAATCAAACAGGCGCCAACGACAATTAATCCCAATAATCCCCAACCCAATTCAATTTCTGTTCTAAAAAGACTTAGTCCAAAAAGAAGCCCGCCCAAAGCGACGCCCGCCCCAATAATCGTCAAAACGCCCGTCGGTAATGTTTGATTGGCAACAAGATTGGCGTTTCGGCGTTCCAATTCTTTTCGATATTGAGCCATTTCATTCAAACGTTGGGCAATTTCCTGACGACGTCGCAAACCAGAAACCAAATCGCTGGTTTTTTCCAATGCTTCTTTTAAATTCTTCTGACCATGCGACGTTAAACCTTTATCCAATTTTTCCGAAAGAATTTTTAGACGATCATTGACTTGTTTATATTGTTCTTGAATCTTTTCGAGTCTTTGACGCTGACGTCGAACTGCTTTGGCAGGCTCTCGATAATCTTCAACTTCTCGAATTGATTCAGCTGTTGACTCGTCCTCAACACTGAACTTCGAAGTTCGTTCTTGTCCCGACGAATCGTTATTTTTTTGCTCTTCATTCAACGAACCCGATTGAGTTTCGTTGATCAATTGATCAATGGCATTTTGAGTCAAAATAACTTTGCCGCTGCGAGCTCCTTTGAGCCGTTGCTCTTCTTGATAAAGTTGATTCCCAAGATCATTAATTTCTGTTTGGAATATTCCTATTTGTTCATCTAATTCCTTTAATCTCGGCAAATCATCTTGCAACATTTCGATTCGCGGCGCTATTTGCCAAAGATTTTCGTCAATGACCAGAGCATTTCGATCCTGTAACAGCTTCAAAAATTGTTGCTTTTGCTGTTGAAGCAAATTTTGCGTTTTTTCTATTGCTCTTTGAAAATTATCAGCTTGCTGAATGGCCTCTTTTTCAACTCGAACAACTTCTCCCAAATCGTTAATTTCAGACCGTATTTTAACCCGTTCATCCCAAATTGGCGCTATTTTTTGCGCCGTTTCATAAACGCGTTTTTGATAATCGTTCTTTTCGATTTTTTCCTGTAATTGTCGAATCGTTTCCTGAAGTTCCTGTTGTTCCGTTAATATCCGACTATATTCTCGCAAAAGAAACGACGATTCGGTCGATTTGCCAATAATTTTTTCTTTTTGCGCTAGAAGATTTTCTAAAATGGCGGGTTTGCCATTAACGTCAAAAATTTCATTTCTTTCATCAATCAATTGATGAAGAACTTGAACTAAAGAAACGCGATCCAGACCGACACTGAGACGATAAAGCATTTGCGCCGCGTCTGTCTCATTAAGCGTTCCAAGACGTTGAAGTTCATCCAAACCAATGGCAAAAACGTTATTAAACGTTGCCTCGTCAATATTATTAACAAGCGTTTTGACAAAATAATCGCTTAACCTTGCGCCATCGGGACCAGAAACGATCAACGATTCCGCGATTCCTTTTCCCTGTAAAGGATAAAAGCGACCGCTCCAATTGGCTAAACCGCCGGTTGCAATAAATCCGGATTTCATTTCGAGAATGGTTTGACGATCATAAGCGGAAGTATTTTGACGAATATAACGTCTCTGCAATCGATAATCGCCAAAATCCGTATTAACCGTCAAGGTTCCGCCAACCCAATGATTCCAATCGTTTTCAGCAGAAGATTCCTGTTGCGTTTCCCTGGAATCATTTTTTTCGAGTCCTTCAAAAACGCCGTATTTCTTCTTTTCGAGAACCATCTGAATATATCGAGCTCGTTCGTCATCGGCGCAACCATAAAGACTGCTCCGAATAAATTGCATAAGCGTCGTTTTTCCAGCTTCATTTGGTCCATAAAAAACGTTCAGTCCCGACGAAATTTGAGGAAGATGAAGTTGTTCCCAAATTCCGAATCGTTCAATATCAAGCGATGTGATTCTCATCAGAAACCTTCCTTTCCTTCGTTTTTAATCTGATTTTTGCGTTCCCAGGCAAGATTGGGATTGCGTCGCGGTTGATTGGTCTTGCGGCTGGTTTCATTTTCTTTGGCGGAAAGAAGTTCCAATCCAATCATCGACGCTTCGCGTAAAACTTCGGATCGCATCAAATCAAACCTTTCCCGAAGCTTTGCCTGCAATGAGTCAGATTGATCGTTTGAAACGTCAGAAATTTCGTCACTCGAATTCATACAAAGAAGATTAATCAATGTCTGAACTTGAGGACGAAAAGAAATGGTTTCTTCGGAATCCGTCGGCAAATGATCAGAATGTTCATTATTTTGCGTCTGTTGGAGTCGCTCGTTTTGTTGTTTCAATTTTTGCTTAATTTCCAGAAAAGATTGAAGTTCTTCCGAATAATAAAGATTAAGATCAATTTTATTTTCATGATTTTCTTGATAAAAATGAACCATTCGCAAATAATCGCCCAAAATGGTCTGTTGATCATAAAGATCCAATGGAAATTTATCTGGAAGGATCGGTTTTAAATCAATGCAATAAGCAATCGGTTTCTCTTTTCCGAAATCAGTTCTTAAATCGCGAAGAAGAGATTGAGTCAAATTGCCATATCGCAGTTCTTGAATCATATCGCCGTCAACATCAAGTCGCAATGAAATTAAAAAAAGGATATCATTCTGAACATTTCGAAGTTTTTTTATCCGCTGACGCAATTCGGCTAAAATTTCTTCTTCGGTCATTTCATTCTGAATGAGAATGCGTTCCGTAATCCATTGAATAGGAGACGTCTTTATCAAATCAACCTTTGTCCGACCATATTCATTAACTTCGACAAGAGAGGCGCCAAAATCGCCGGAATCATTGGGATTTCGAGCAAGCGTCGGGCCGGGATAATGAATAAAAACAGGATTTTTCGAGAGAAATTCGCGATGATGATTCCCGCCGAGCGCCCAATACTGAACCGAATCCCCTTTGATGCTTTCGGGAAGAATTCGTCCATAATGAACGCCTACAGAATATAATCCGTCAGGATCTGGGGGGATATCGCCGGGGCGAAAGTTGATCTGTTGCTTGCCGCGACTTGTTCCGATAATTCGCGCGATCGGAACTTCGCCTCGTTTATAAATGAATTCCTGAATTTGCCCTACAGGAAAGAGATGAACATTTAAGGGAAATTGAAAAGCGGAAGGCAAATCTTCCGGCGAATCAACCGAGCCGCCCGCCCAATAAACTTCAATCTTTTCGTCTTGAAGCTTTTGAAATTGGTCAATCAGAAAAAGGAGTCCCCAAGGCCCTGTTATTTGCGAGGCAATAACGTCTCCGCTCAAAACAATAAAATCGACTTTTTCTTCAATGGCATAATTAAAAAGACGCTCGACTGCTCTTTGAGGGGCATTGAGTATTTGGTCTTCCAAATGTTCCGGACATTCAACTAACCCATTAACTGGCATTTCCAAATGAAGATCTGCGGCATGAATGAATCGAAAGGGCTGAGTACTCATTGTTATTTCCGTTATTGCGGCTTGAAAAGTTTTTCCTGAGAACAATTCAATCTTTTTTGAAAAGTTCAAATCTCATCAAAAAATTGAAATAAATCGATTTTATTTTATCATATCAAGGGAAAGTTAGGCAAGATATCAATAATAATTCTAAAAAAATATTTAAAATAAAACAGTCAAACAAACAAATAAAACCAATCCTTTCTGTTATAGGGATTATTCAGGTTTGTCAAATAAAATCAATGAAAAAAGAAGAAAAAAGCTTGAAACAAGATTATTCTTATTAATAACAACCAAAGACTTAATAACAGACTGTTATTGCAAACAAATTTTGCGAATCGGAATAGGAAACAGGCTTGTTTATTCGCAATTTGTCCGTTCGTTTGCGAAATTGCAACCCGATTCATTTGGTCTGGGGATTTTTTCTTAATTTTTTTTCTGTTTTTGAGATTATTCAAAAATATCTTGGTTTATTATTGATATTTCCTCTTTACTTTTATTTGTTTTTTTTCTAAAATGACGCTTGGTTGTATGAATCTGTTTATTAGGAAATCATAAAAGGAGAAAAATATGACGCGGTCATTTCGTTTTATTAAGTTGGCTGGATTGTTCTGTTTGAGTTTATTGTTCCTGACAGGAAATCTTTGGGCGCAAGATCAACCAGCTTATGCTCCATTGATCGAAGCCGAAACAAATTCTTTTATGAAGATCAAGACAGCAAAAATTGATTTAATTCAGCTTTCTTCTGCTCTGGTCAAAGTTGCCAACGAAACGGTTGAATCGATTTTTGAAGACAAAGATCAAATCAGTCAAACCAAAATGATGATTGCAATGCTCGTTCCAGCAACAATAGCTCGTTTTAATCCAATCGTTGACTCGTTGAAAGAAAATGAAGTCGAAGAAATTTATATCGTTGGAACAAATGAAAAACCGGAAATCAGTCCGGCTTATATTGCGATTCCTGTTGCGGGCAAAACAGAAGAACAAATCAAAAGTTTGCGAAAAATCGTTGCTTCTTTTCAACAATTGGATATTAACCTTCAATTTCCTTTTGTTCGACACGGATTTCTCTTTGCCATTTTTGTCAATCCGGAAATGACCGACAAAGATGCGATTAAGGATTATATCAAAACGCGATTCAAGACCATTGAATCGGTTCCCAATCCTGCCATTGAAAATGTCATTGAAGCCAGACCGGAAGCAACTTTTTCGGGAATTCTGACGATTAACGATACGATTCGAACTCAACTCGGAGAACAGAAGAATTTATTGACTGAAGCAAGTCAATCTCAAACAAATGAATCAAGTAAGAGTTTCCTTGATTTTGTTTCCAATAATTGGGATTCTGTAATCAATAATCTTGAAAACTATGCTTTTTATTCCGATATCAGTTCAAGCGACAATTATTATATTGAATATATCGTTAAAATGAATTCTTCCGAAAACGCTCAAGCGGTTATGGATATCTTTCCTCAATTTATTGAGAATGTTGTCGAAACAACGAATACGGAAGAATTGGATGCCGAGCAAAAAGAACTGCTCAAATCGCTTATTTTAACGATGCAACCCAATTCCAATGAATCTTCGCTTATTTGGCGATTTGATTCTGCGTTTATTGAAAAAATCAAACCTCTTATCATTGATTATGTAAAAAAAACAGTAAAGAAATAATTGGTTCTGATTAAAATGTTTGCCATTTTTACAATCAAGGCCTGTTGAACGACAGGCTTTGTTTTCGATAATCCGACTGTCGATGTCCAGAAAAAAAGTTGAAATCCGGGATTTTCATAACTCGAATCCTTCAAAACAAATGATTTATCGAATTTTCTGAGAATTAAACAATGATTGGATTTTTTAAAAACTCAGAAATTCTTTTAACATTGATTTTTCTTGTTTTTTTCATGACCTGATATATGCTGTTCTTTTTTTAGCTCATTAAAGTTAATTGAATAATAATAATATGGATTTCTCAAGAAAAAAACTGTCACAAAATGAGTTCAATAAAATCAATCTTATCCGTCTTTTCCAAATAATTAAACTATTGAACAATTGCAAACGAACTCTTCATAATCTTGCTTTATTAACCAATGTCAGTACTCGAACGATTCAACGCGATATTGATCAGCTTCTCCGAATGGGCGTTCCGCTCGTTAAAGATCATCTGACCAATGAATTTTATATGGTCAGTAATTATACTGTTCCGCCGATCAATTTTACTCAAATGGAAATTCTTGCGATCTTTATTTTATTCAGCCAATATTCCAATGAGATCAAACAACCTCTTTTTTCCGTTTTAAGAACCGCTATTTTGAAATTTGCTTCTTATATTCCAACGGATTTATTTGCTCTTGCCAGTCATATTGGACATAATGTCAAGATTCATTCGTTTCCGAAAGATGTCTTTACAGAATATGAAAAGATATTTGATACGATTCTTGATGCGCTTGCTTCGACAAAAGTTATTGCTTTAGAATATGACAGCGTTACCGAGCGCGATATTATTTATACGAATGTTCAACCGTATGAAGTTTATTTTACGCGATCCTGGTATCTCATTGGATTTTCTTCGCTTCATCGGGAAATACGAACGTTTAAATTGATGAGAATACAAAGCGTCACTCCCAAAGACATTTCTTATGAAATCCCCATTAATTTTTCATTATCCAGTTATTTGGGAAACGCCTGGAGATGTATTCCAGAACCAGGAAAAGATTGGGATATTGTCGTTCGTTTTTCGCCCAAAGTTGCTCAAAATGTATCAGAAACGCTTTGGCATCAAACTCAGGAAGAACGTTGGCTCTCCGATGGGTCCGTTGAGTTGCGATTTTGCGTGAGCGGTTTAAACGAAATCGTTTGGTGGCTTCTCGGTTACGGAAGCGAAGCGAATGTCATCAAACCGATTGAGCTTCAAAGGATGATTGTCGATCATGCGAGAAAAATGATTAATTTGTATCAATAAAATAAATTGCCCTATTTCAGTGACTATGGAGAAATTAAAGAAAGATTTTCGTCTTGTTCTGGCCAGTCGCTCCCCGCGTCGACGCCTTTTGCTTGAAGAACAGGGATACAAATTCGACATCATTCCTTCGGATGATAAAAAAGAAGAGGAGTTGGCTCAATCATTATCCCGTTTAACTCCGAAAGAGTTTGTTAAAACGTTGGCAACATTTAAAGCGGAAAATGTCGCGCGACAGATTCAGCGTCAGAAGCTGGACGGTTGTTATTGTTCCGACCTTTTGACGAAACAAACCATTGTTTTGGCTTGCGATTCCGTTGCTGTTTGTCATAATATAATATTGGGAAAACCTCAAGATGAATTCGATGCGAAACGAATGTTGCAATGCTTGAGCGGCTCGACCCATTTTGTTCATACAGGACTTTGTCTTTGGAATATTGAACGTCAAAAACATATTTCCGTTGTTGAAACGTCGCAATTGCGAATGACTCCTTTGAGTTCCCGACAGTTGAATGATTATCTTGCAAGCGGTCTTTGGAAAGGAAAAGCTGGCGCTTTTGGTTATCAAGACGATAATGATTGGCTCATTTTAGAAAGCGGAAGCGCTTCCAATGTCGTTGGACTCCCCCTCGAACGTTTGAAAATAGAATTGGAACAATTTCTGGATTTCTGATATTGTTATCTGTTTTGTCTATCAAAATATTTCTTTCTTTTCATAATAAACTCCGTTTTTCCCTTGTTTGACAGAAAAACCAAAAATTGAACGCGTCTTCCCTTCTCGACGCCATTGTTAACGATGCCGCTTCAATAATGCCCTTCAACAACGCCCTTAAACGGGACATTGCCCCGGGATGTCCAAGGAACCTCCGAATCTTTTGAACGTCGTTCTCTGTTCAAAACAAATAAATGACCTTTCTCATTTTATTCTATTTTTGTTATGATTTTATATATTTATAACATATTTTGATTTACAACTTCATTTTTCTTCCCTTTTTATTCTTGTTATTAATTGTTTTATTAACGATTAGAATCAATACAATTGATATATCTTATTTAATTAAAATTGAAACTTGAAGACCTTTCAAAAAATTTTTATTTTCTGCTGGTAATTATTGAAGAGATACATTAAACTAAATATAATGCAAAAGATTATATTTCCCAATGAAAAAAATTTTGCAAAAAATGAGAATAATCATTAAGATCGTCAATAAGGTTTGCGCAATCGATATATTTTAGTTTGTTTTATTGTTTTTTTCATTTTACCAAAACAATACTCAAGCCTATTGTAAAAATAACCGAAAAAAATAAAATTAATTTTGTCGTTTTTTAACCGCATACCGAAATATTATCATCGTTCATTTAAAAAGCATTGAGACTGTTGAACTCAAAGAGAGGATCCGCTTTGATCAACAGAACTGTAATAAGTAAAACTACTGAGGAATGTAAAAATGTCAAACTCCGAAAAGCGTTTTCTGTCGGGTCTTTTGGACCGCATTTTCAGTCCGAAAAAAACTGAACATTTGTTTGAATCCAAAGGAAAGGGGCGCAAAAGCCTGGAAGAGCGACGACTATCGATGGAACCGTTGGAAGAACGTCAGCTTTTAGCGGTTACGCCTGCGGATTATGCCGGGATACAAACAACTTTTGATTCTTTAGATTTGAACGACTATTCCTCAGTGAATATTATCGAAATCGACAATACTTCTTTGACGTCAAGTTCGTTGAGGGAAGCTGTTTCACAAGCGGCCAACAGTCAACAGGACGACGTTATTCTCCTTCGAACGACCAAAGACAACTATACGATTGACCTTCAAGGCGATGCGATTCAGATTAATATTGACTCGTCAACGCAGGGAAGCATCAGTATTATCGGTTATGGCGAATCAATGCTTCATCTGATCAATGAAGATTTAAACGTCATCAATGTTCAATCGGGAGAAGTCAATCTCGGCGGTCTGAATCTCGTCACAATGGGGGGGAGTTCCCAACTCAGAAAGGTTTTATTGAATCAGGGAGAAAACGCTGACGTTGCGACTCAACGAGTTCTTTTCTCTTCAAGCTATACAATCGACACAACCGAAATAATCGATGATTCGCTTGTCCTTCCGAGCAATGCCGGAACGTCCGACTCTGATGACAATGGTTATTATTCCGCTGAATTTCAACTTTCCGGTTCAAATTGGGTTTATGTTTCCGGTTTGACTCAATACGAAGCTCAGGATATCGAAAACAATGTTTATGCCGGAACAGTTGAATTTTATGTCGGCGAGTTCTTCGATGCGGAAAAAGACGGGATCAATGACTCACAACTTTGTTGGGCCGCAACCGCTTCCAATATTTTGGCCTATACAAATTGGGGTTATACCGTCGGCGAAGACGAATACGATATTTTCGATTATTTCAAAGAGAACTTTACCGACGGCGGAAGCCGGGCCGAATTTGGTATCGAATGGTTCATGAACGGATATTATGAAGCGCAAGGCGTTCCTTATGAGCTTCTCGGTTGGTCTCAATATATCGGAACAGGCGGCAATCTTTATCCCGAATATGCTTTCGATGACTATGGCGGTTTGCTTGAATCCGATCTTTATTATTCAACAACATCGCAATCGCCGTTATTTGGCGTTGAACAATATCTTCGCAACGGTTACGGAATCGGAATCGGACTGGGTTGGTATCAGGAAACCGAGGACGACACAACAACGCCGGAAACGTCCTATAGCGCATTGACCCGCGGCGGCGGTCACGCGATTACGATGTGGGGCTTCATTTATGACGATACAAAAGTCGTTGGATCAACCGATTATTATGTCTCTGTTCTTGTTTCCGATTCCGATGACGATTACGGCCTGGGAAGAAATGCGCCCAATCGACTGCAAACTTACGACATTACATGGCGCGAAACCGAAATGCAATATGAGTTCGTTAACTATGGAAGAACGGATACTTATTTCGGGATTATCGAAGATTTCCAGTTTTTGGCTCAAGCTCCTGAGGAAGTCAAATCGGATGACCCTTATGAAGTCAATAATTCGATCGCGGATGTCAATGCTTTTACGGAAGGGGCTGAAAACAGTCCAAATCTCGGTTTGATTGTTGGCGAATATACAATTGAAAACTTGCGCATGCTGGACGGAATCGACTGGTTTAAATTCGAACTGCCTCAAAATGCGTCAATGTATGACCATATTAGCATCTCTTATAACGCGTCCAGGACAAATTATCTTCAGTTATTTTTATGCGACGCCAATGGTTCCGAGATTCGTCGTTATGACGAGATCAGTTCTGTTGAAAAAATCAGTTTGGGCGGTTTGGACGCCGGTTCCTATTTTATCAAGGTTGTCGGCGATAGTAATAAGCCGGTTCGTCGTTATACGCTTCATATACAAACTTGTTCCGACGATCCTTATGAACTGAACAATACGCGGCAACAGGTTGACGCCGCTCCGGAACGAACTGATGCAAATCATGAAATCGTCAATCCGAACAGTCCGAATTTGGGCATCATTTTTGAAGATCGTTATACAGTTGGCGATTTGATTTTGAAACAGAACAATTCAACCAATTCGGGCGAAATTGACGGTTTCCGGTTCGAAATGACCGGAACTGGCGGAGAAAACAGCTATATTCTGCTGGAATATCTGGAATCTTATGCCCGGGATAATGACTGCGACCTTGATCTCTATGTTTACAAATTGGCTGACGATGAATTTTATGATTCACATTCCTCCGCCTATTGGGGCGAAGTTGTCGGCAGCAGCACAGAAAGCAAAATCCCGAAAAATCTTATTGAGTCCGATTCTAATGATCGAACCCTGGTCAAGGTTAATGGCCGCGAATATGTCAGTCTGGAAGGTTGGGAAGCAGGCGTCTATTACGTTAAGGTCGTCGGTTTTGTTGAAGCGGAAAATACATGGAATTACAAAATGACCATCAATCTTCGCAATGCTGACGACGATCCTGGAATTGGCGTTTCCGCGAAACCTGATCTCCATTTTGCAACGCCTGTCGATGAAAATTGGGGTTCCGTTTTTGTCGTTTCAAACTTGACCGTTGAAGATTATTACAAACAACATCTCGAAACAACCCCTTTCATTTCACCCGCAAAATTTTATGATAACGACGATTTCTATTTGAATTTTGTCGTTAAAGCATCAGCCAACGCTGTTATTGATGAACAAGTCAATGTCGCCATTTATATCAATGGCGTCCGATATGATCGTTATATTGATAGCGGAACCATAAAACCGATTATGGCGGAATATTTACAGCCCGGAAACGTTTTCAAAGTTTCAAATCTGTCCATTGCCAGTCTTATTGATGCAAACGGAATTTCTCCTATTGATGCCGATGGAAATTTTGTCAATTTGAAAAAGGCTCCCGATGACATTTTGAGTGAAGATGTTCCCAATTATTTGAATTCGATTGAAGTTGTTATTGATCCAGACAACCTTATTGATGAATATGACAAAAATAACAATACGGTTTCGACCAATATTCTGATTTTCGAAAACAGCGACGACCCTTATATCCCCAATGGAACCCTGTATGAGCTCCTTGATAACGATAATGAAGAATATTGTCCCATTTTGGGCCCTGTAGTCGCGGAAACAATCAACGACTTGAAAATCGTTCGTACTTTCAACGTCGTTGACAACGAAATAACTGCCGGTTCGACAGAAGATTGGTTCTCTTTTGAGCTCCTCAAAACGGGCGAAGACGATTCAAAGGTCGAAATCAAGTTTGAATTGAAAGATTTGTATAACAATATAGCGGAGGACAACCAGAATCTCCTGGACGGCGATCTTGATTTATATGTTTATCGTCACAATGACCGTTATCCGGACAGCCTTGAGTTGATCGGTTCCAGTCAAACCAAGAACAACGTTGAAACGGTCAGTTTGGCAAAAATGCCTGCGGGAGTCTATTATATTCGCGTGATCGGTTTTAATGGTCAAACGAATTCCTATGACATGACGATCATTGGCGCCCAAATTGCCGAGCCGACTCCGCCGACGAATCTCAAAGTTGATTCAAAAGTCAATGATATCTTGGGAATCAGCTGGGAACTCAATCCGGAAGAATATATTACTTCTTGCGATATCCAATGGGTCAAAGTTGAAGGAGACAATGAGATCGATTGGACCAAAGCGTCACAAAAAACGGTTGGTCGGGATATTACTTCGACAAAATTGACCGGTCTGGAATCGGGAGCAACTTATGCTTTCCGTGTTCGAGGAAACAATGCAATCGGAACTTCTGATTGGACGGAAAATATCAATGTCGTTATGGACGAATTTCTCAATCCGAGCACTTATTACGGATTGATTGTTGCCCTCAACGATTATTACGGAACGGAAAATGATATTTCCTATACTGTTTCCGACGCCAGAGGCGTTTATGATGCATTATTGACCGATCCTCATTGGGCTGAGAACAATATTACTGTCCTGACCAATACTCATGCGACAAAAGCCGCCATTACAAGCTCTCTGCGCGATTTTGCCGCAAAAGCTGACGAAAACGACGTCTTTTTCTTCTATTTCGCTGGCTCAGGTTTTAATTCAACCGTTGGGGGAGATTCCGCTGCTTATCTGTGTTCTTATATCAATTCGATAGATTGGACTGATAATTTGGATAATTTGATCAGCGATGCAGAATTGGTCTCGTACTTTAATAGAATTGCCGCAACGGAAAAACAGGTCATTTTGGAAGTTGACGGCATTACCGAGTATACTTATGACTATCTCACTGAACAAGAAGTCTCTTATTCAATTCCATTCGTCTATTCTCCAATGGTCGCTAATTTGATGGGAATAAACGACCAAATATCCATTCTGACCGCTGCCAGCGATTATGAAGATATCTTGGGAAAACCAACCTCCAAATTAAGTTACTTCGGAACCTATATGACCGAAGCGATGACAACGTTCACTCTGGATGGATATACCGTTGATATTAACAATGACGGGCGTCTTTCCATGGAAGAACTTTACGCTTATGTTGCCCCGCGCGTCTGGAAAGATTCTTATGACGCCTTGATCGAGGATTCCGAAACAACTCCTGAAATCATTTCCGTTCAAACGCCAACTTTCGACGCCAACGAAACCGTTACTCAAAAGCTGGACGCCACTTCAAATCTCGTTCTTGAAAATGATTTACAGATTATTGTCGGAACAGAAGTTGTCGAGATTCCTGCCGGAACGAAAGTTACCTATCAAAGAAACGATACGTTCAGGGTCGGAAGTACAACGATTGAACTTTCGCCCGGCATTTCCTTCCTGGAAACTTTGGTTGATAAAACCACAAATAAATCAACAACAACGCGTTTAACTTATCAAGGAAACGGCATTGTTCTCAAATATCAACCCGAATCCATTGTCATGGGCGGCAATTGGAAAGAGGAACCTTCTCTTGTCGTTACAACCTCGATTGACGTTTCGGACGCTTATGACGGTCAAATTTCGTTACGGGAAGCGATCGCTTATGCCAATGAAGGCGAAACGGTCACTTTTGACGAAAACCTGGCCAATCAAACCCTTGAACTGCTCAAGACACTGACCATTAATAAAGGAATCTCGATAGATGGCAAATCGGATCAAATTGTCATTTCCGGCTCGAATCAATTTCAGATTTTCAATATCAGCAATACAAACGAGACTCCGGTTCTTTTAGTTGGGTTGACCTTAATCAATGGTTATACTTCCCAGGCTGGCGGCGCCATTTATAATAAAGGCGATTTATATCTTGCCAATATGCTCTTCTATAACAATGGAAGTTCTTTGAGCGGCAATTATCAAACGGCCAACGGAGGAGCAATTTACAATGCCAGCGGCGCAAGCTTGACTGTCACAAACTCGACTTTCTCTCTCAATAACGCCAACAACAACGGCGGCGCCATTTATAATAAAGGCGAGATGTTCCTATACAACTCCATTTTATATGGAAATCAGGCCGCGACCAACGCTGATCTCGCCGATTATGGGACTTCTTCTATCGAATACTCCCTCGTCGGTATTGATCCAAAATTCAAAAACGTTGAATTGTATGATTTCCGTTTGACTGAAGATTCATTAGTCGCCATCGATAAAGGTTATACTCTTTATGCTCGAACGCCTTATTATACTTTATTGACCGACCTTCGCGGAATTGACCGTTTCCTTTACAACAGTGTCGATATTGGAGCGTTTGAATATTATGACATAACCGGAAAAATGGAAATGAGTACCGTTGTTACAACCATTTATGACGTCGTTGATTCTACGGACGGAAAAACTTCGTTACGCGAAGCCATTGCCAATGCTGGCGGAACCAATATTACTTATGTGACTTTGCCGGATGGAACAACACTGACAACCAACAGCGGTCTTTCTTTGATTGTTAAAAACGGCGTCTATAATACTTTTGAATCCGGAAATTTCCTGGTTGCCGAAAATGGAAGCACTGTCGCCATTGTTGAAGGCTCGGTCTTGACTCTTTCTGATGGACAGACAAAAGTTACTTATACAAATGGCGTTTTTGTCAATAATGAAACCGGAACAACCATTGTCATTCCCGATGGAACGACGGTTACGTTTGCCAATATTACCTATACTTACTCCAATAAAAAGTATACGGAACATTCCTTGAGAATCGGAACAAAAATAACCTTGTCCGATGGAACTACCGCAATGGTTGAAGACGGCATTAATGTCCTTAAGAACATTATTTTGTCAAAGACTGTTACTTTTGACGCCAACGCCTTGCAGGCTGAAATGGCAGAAGCCGGCTTTTCCGGAAATATTACTCTTGAAGCCAAAGACGAATTTCTCGTTCTTCGCGAAGTTACCATTGACGCAAGCAGAATCCTCAATTTGACAATCGATGGAAATGCTTCAAACCGGATTTTCAACATCGATTCGTTGAGTTCAAAAGTAACGCTGAACAATTTGATTCTGACCAACGCTAAAGCGGAATCAGGCGCCGCTCTTTATGTTCAGAGCGGGGTTGTTGTCTTGAACAGCGTTACTATTAATAACAGTCAGGCTACGGCCAACGGCGGAGCGATCTTTGTTTCTGAAAATTCAACGGTCTCTCTTTCAAAATCGTCCTTGTTCGATAACGAAGCGGTTTACGGAGGCGCTGTTTATAATGAAGGAACATTGACCATTTCAAGCGAATCGTCCTTGAAAAACAATTCGGCAACAAACGGAGGGGCTGTATACAATGCTGCTTCCGCGACGATTTCCGGTCAAGTTGTTTTAGAAAGCAACAAAGCTTCCAATGGAGCGGCTGTTTATAATGACGTCGAAGGAACACTCAAACTGGATAGCGTTTATATCCAGGCGAATTCTGCGTCTCGCGGAGCAGGTCTTTATAACACAGGAAACGCGATTGTTGTCAACGTTGTTATGCAAGCCAATGACGCTGTTGACGGCGGCGCTGGAATCTATACGAACAGCAATTTGACCGTCATTAATTCGACTTTGGCTGGAAATGCGAGCAGTACTCAATACGGCGGCGGTATTTATGTCGACGATTTTGCCAAAACTTATGATCCCAACACTGTTGTCGTTGAAATCACGAACTCGATTCTTGCTTTTAACAGCCCGGATTCCTCTGTTACGATTAATGACAACTTCTATTCAACACACAAAACGGCCAATTTGCCAAGAATCAATTACTCTTTGATTTCCAATAATATTGATGAATCCAGTGCCGTTATTACCAATTCCATTTTAAATAAAGATCCGAAGTTTACTATGTATGACGCTTCGGTTCTTTGGTCCGATTGGGATTTGTCCCTGCATGAGGATTCCCCAGCTGTTAAAACGGGTTCCCTTGCTTCTTATATCGATTTTAACGGAGTTACCGTTTTGGTCAACAAAGACATTCGGGGACGAAGTCGCGCCGTTACCAGTAATGCTCTTGATATGGGAGCCTATGAACGAAGTATTGAAACCGACTCTTTAATCGTCACAACATACGAAGACATTCTTGACCCCAACGACGGCGAAACGTCATTACGGGAAGCATTATATTCGGCTGCAAAACGCGATCTGGAAGGTTATGGCCCTTATGACGAACGCATCATTACATTCAAGCCGGAATTGAATGGTCAAACAATTTATTGGAACACTACTTATGAAATCAATTATGACGACACTTGGTTCGTTAAGGTTTCAACGGAAGGTTTAGCTGACGGAATTACGATTTCCGGTGAGAATTTGCAAATTGGAGAAGATTCAGCGACCGGTCTTCCGACTTATACAGGACTTTTCAAAATGTTGGGCGGCGATGTCGAATTCAACGGAGTTCGATTTATCGATTCGACTGGATCGGGTAACTATGGCGGAGCATTCACGCTCATTGACGGAACGCTTCATTTAACCAATACCGAAATGACCGGAAATACGGCTGAGATGGGAGGAGCGATTTGCCAAACTGGCGGAACGTTATACCTGATCAATTCGTTGCTTCATAACAATGCGGCGACCTATTATGGCGGAGCAATTCAAACGAGCGGCGGAAATTTCTTTATGAGAAATACAACCATTGCCGCCAACGAAAGTCAATATTATGGCGGAATTGATTCCTATCGAACCGTTGTTGTTATCCAAAACAGTATTATTGCGAAGAATGAAAGCAAAGACA
Organism: Planctomycetia bacterium; assembly: GCA_030527205.1. Taxonomy (GTDB): domain Bacteria; phylum Planctomycetota; class Planctomycetia; order Pirellulales; family Thermoguttaceae; genus JAUNBG01. The sequence goes on along the minus strand of JAUNBG010000020.1, from coordinate 14,190 downwards.
AAGTTGAAGCCAACTTTACCGCGGTTCAACTTGAGTATTCGCTCGTTGGCATTATGTATCAGGGCAATACTTATAATGGCAAAAATGGATGCTATGTCGGAACCCCTGTTTCTCCTGTCGATCCGGAATTTGTCGTCAGCGATTCCGATGAACTTAAACTTCCGGAGCATTTCCAACTTAAGAATACTTCCCTTGCCGTTAATAGAGGAAACAACAATTATGCCAAAGATTCCCATGGAATTCTCTTGAAATACGATTTAGCAGGTTCCAACAGAATTGTTAGCATTGTTGACATGGGAGCTTTTGAAAGCGATTATTCTGATATCCCGTCAACGGTTGTTACAACTTTGGACGATGTCGTTGACAAAAATGACGGCGTTATTTCTCTTCGTGAAGCTATTGAAAATGCCAAATCGTTGCAGACTCCCATTACTTTCTCGGATGATCTTGTCGATCAGGAAATAACCTTGGAACTGGGAACCCTTACTATCGACACAAACATCAAAATCGATGCATCCAATTTTGTTGGCGGCATGACGATCAACGGAAATTCGTCATCCAACATTTTCCATATTGTAAATGGATCTCTGGAGCTTATTTCGCTTCAGTTGACTGGCGGAGAGAGCCAATACGGCGGAGCTATTTTCGTCGAATCGGGAAGCGTTTCCTTAACGAACGTTCTTGTTTATGGAAATTTGGCGGCCCAAAACGGAGGCGCTGTTTACATGCAGGCCGGTTCGTTAAATCTGTTGAACACAACCATTGCGGGCAACTCTTCGACCAATGGAACCGGCGGAATTTACAGCGGCTGCATCTGCTCTCAAATTGAGAACAGCGTTACAATTACGCTCCAAAATTCTATCGTATCGAACAATAATAATTATAACGGTTTTGATATTGATTATCTTGACGGTTATTACTTCCATACCGTTCCAACAGATGATCCGGATAAACCTCTTATATTCGAAATGCCCTATACTTCAATTGACAATCCGATTGCCAGTTTGGTTGGCGCGATGAATTCGACCCATGCAATTGAAAATGTCAATGGCAATCTTGTTGGAACATCCGAGTCGCCCATTGACGCTGGTTTTGTTACCGCTCCGCTTTATCTCAACGGCGTTCTTTCCAATATTCCCGATTTCAATCTCAACGAAACGTCGCCTGCTATCAATGCCGGCTCGAATTATCTCGTTGGACAACCCGGAACTCGAACGGAATTGACAACGGCAGGGGCGCTCTTCAACAACTCGGAGATAATCAGAGTCGTCGCAAAAGATATCGATTTGAATGAGCGTATTGTTTCCGGAACCGTTGATATGGGCGCTTATGAATTCCAAAACAGTCCTTCGGTTATCGAAATTCCTTCTGTTGTCGTTACAACGTTGGAAGACCTTGAAATGAACATTTTGGACGGCGTTATTTCTCTGAGAGAAGCGATTGAGTATGCGGGAACGGTTTATATTGACGATGAGGGCATGACAATTAAACTCGGGACAACGATTACTTTTGATCCCTTTTTGGCTGGTCAAACGTTAACCCTGGACAGCGAGTTAGGCGCCATTCTTCTTTATAAAGATTTGACTATTGACGCAAGCGCTTTGGCCGGCGGAATCACAATCGACGCCAATCAGCTTTGCCGCGTTATTGAAGTTGAGGCCGACAATAAAGATATCGTTTTAATCAATTTGAGCATTACAGGCGGTTCCGCAACCTTTGGCGCTGGAATTTATCATCAATCCGGCAATTTGACCATAATCAATTCGCTCATTTCTAACAATACAGCGGTCAATGGTTATGGCGCTGCGATTCGTTCCGATGGCGGATCTTTAAAATTGGTCAACTGTACCGTTACGAAAAACGAAGCGAATTACTATTATGGCGGAATTTACAGTCGAGTCGGAAATATTACGCTTCAAAATACAATTATCGCTCACAATACCGTTGGAAATGATCCCGCTATCGACAACTTTATTCTGAACTTGTCCATGGCCTCGTCCTTTATTTCCAGAATGAGCGAAACTCAATTTCTCGACTTTAATGGCAAGAACGGCAATTTGGCCGGAACGGCTCAGAAACCGATTGATCCTCATTTCGTCGATTGGGACGCCAATGACTTCTCATTAAATCGCGTCGATGGCGATACGGGAGTTATTTCGCCTGCCATTAATACCGGCGATAACGGTTTGGCCATTTATCCAAACGGGAAATCCTTGGAAACAGATCATGATGGCGATTATCGATTTATCGGCGGAAAAGTCGATATGGGCGCTTACGAATCGATTCTCGGCGAAATGGAAATACCAAGTCTGATCGTTACAACGGCAGAAGACGTCGTCAATGATACCGACGGCTTGATTTCTCTTCGTGAAGCTATTGCTTATGCCAGCACTTACGGACTGGGCAAGATCATTACTTTCTCGGAAAATTTGACCGATCAAACCATTTATTTATACGAAGCCTTAACGATCAAGAAAGACGTTACGATTGACGGATCCTATCTTGGAACCGGTTTGACGATCACAACGGCTGATTATGTTTATGACCGGCTTTTCTATATCGATACCGGAACGGTCAATATGCGCGGCATGACCTTGACGAATCGAATTGTCGATCGTCAAAAAGCAGGCGAATCGGCAAACGATCTGGCCATTGAAAATGGCGGCGCTATTTATGTTCGAGCGGGATATTTGACCATGTATAATATGCTGGTTTACGATTGCATGGCCACTCAGGGAGCTGCTATTTACGTCGACGACGGGGAAAAAGTCACGCTTGAATTGGTTAACGTAACAATTGTCAATAATAGAGCTGTGAATTCCGATGGCGCTGCGGTTTACAATAACGTTGGTAATCTTTTGATCAAGAATACCATTATCGCGAAAAACGAAGCCGCCCAGGACGTTTATAAAGGAACGGTTATTATTTCGAATTCCAATACGTTTGTCAGCAATTCGTTTATAGAGAATTCAGATACGTTATCCCTGTATCATTCCGGCAACGATCTTGGAGAATCTTTAACAAACTTTATCGGATATACAAATCCTCCGACCTCTTATGAACTTGACGTTTCGTCAGTCGATTTATCCGGAGAAGCGGATCTCCTTTTTGTTGACGTTGACAACAATAACTTTTCATTATCGAATGATTCCCTTGCGGTGAACGTCGGAAACAATCTCTTTGTAACCAGAGCTTCAGATCTGTTCCGTCCGAACCTTGACGAAATTGACCTGATCACGAATCGTCGAACCGTTGGACGTTATGTTGATATGGGCGCCTATGAATGTCAAAATGCGCTCGATTTCTATGTTAGTGACTATTATAATATGGTCACAACAGCCAACGATATTATTGACCCGACGGATGGTTACGTTTCTCTTCGCGAAGCGGTTGCTTATGTTCAACGGATTTATGACATCGGAATTAAAAATATCAGCGTTACTTTTGACCGTGGCACTTTATCTACTAATTCTGTCATGAAACTGGACACGTTGAGCATTTTGATCAACCGTCCGATCACGATTGACGCAACGGATGTTAACAATTTTACGGTCAACGGTCAACGGATGAATAACATTTTCCGCATTTCTCTTGATTCAAAATACGATACGGAAAAAGTTGTCATCAAGAACATGACCCTTTATAACGGTTATGAGTTAAGCGGAGGCGGCGCCATTTATCATGAATCGGGCAATGTTGATCTTTTGAATCTCCTGATTCATACAAACGAAGGAACAAACGGCGGAGGAATTCTGAGCGAAAGCGGAACATTAACCTTGATTAACTGTACTGTTGCCAACAACAGAGCTTCGATTTATGATGGAAACGGCGGTTATGGCGGCGGTATTTATGTCAATAAAGATTCCATTGTTAAACTTTATAATACGCTTCTTTCGCACAATTATGGAGAAAAGTTCAACAGCGATATCTATTTTGACGCCAGTTATTATGTTATAGAAAATTCCTTCATCAGCAACGCTGGAACGGAGGCTCTGCAAATTGCCTTTGAAGCATCCGGAACAGCAAACCAGGTCGGTTGGGGCGACGATCATTCCCTTGACCCCCAATTTATTAACATCAGCGAAGGCAATTTCCAAACGCTTCGTTCCTCTGATGTCGTTGGGGCGGGAGAAGAAAAATATCTTTATGATGTCGTTTATGTTGAAAAGGAAACCTTTATAGAAAATGATGTCGTTCTTTATGAAACGGTTAATGAATTCGGCGATTACGTTTTCGAATCCTTGATTGTTCAGAATGGCGATTATAATTTATTCTCCGCTTTTCTGACCGATACCAATACTCAATCCAAATACGCGATTGAAAACGCTATTCAACAAGATGAAACCGTTACGCTTCAGGATGGTTCAACCGCAAAATATCTGGGGAATGTCACGTTCATAATCGTTACCCCTTCCTCATCATCCCAATATGTCAAAAATTCAATTATAACTCTTAATGATGGGGATTGGATCAGAACCTTTGATGGAACAACATATGATTACAGTATTCAAATCATGAATACGATAACTTTGTCCCAGGGCGAATCGCTGCTATGGATTGATAAGAAAGATGGCGTTAGTAAAGCTGTTACTGTTCTCGACGGTTTAACAGTTACGATTGATTCAACGGAAATTCGTGACCAAATTATTAAAGTTGATCTTAATGGCGTACCGCGAATTCAAAATGTATCCGTTGTTCTTGCCGCTCAAGCTTTGATTCTGAATAATATTGGTTCGTCCCCCAATCTTGCAAAGGTTGCAAAGCCTCAGGGTACTTATGATCTTATTAATCAAGGCATCTATGTTATGAATGATGCCATTGATGATATTTCTTTGGCACTCGAACGTCAAGATTACGTTGATTCCTTGACTCTTCCGTTAATGGAGGATCTGCTTGATAAAATAGCTTTCGACTTATCCAATATGGACGAAGCAGAGGCCGTTAGCGATTTGATTGAATATGGACGTTTAGTATATGAAGATATTGCAATAGGAGATTCAATAGACGATCTTGAAGACTTTTTCACAAGTATTGCTGCTGACGGTCAGTTTAACGGACACGACTATACTATTTACAACTTTTATACTCCGAACCATCAACTTGACTGGTACAATACCAGGGAAGTTGCGGCATGGGGCTTGAAGTGGATTGGCGAATTTCGTAAAGGCACCGAGCAAGGAACGGTTAGCGTTTTCGTTGATAGTTATATGGCTGGATTGATAACTCAAGGCGAATTTGCCGAGGATTTTAAAACTTATATCAACAGTAAGAATTTCCAGACGATAACTCAAGTTCAAAATGCGTTACAAGAAACCGTTGAATTGCGAGAAGTTCTTGATTATCTCAGCTCCGTTCTTTATACCGTTGCCAATTACAATCGTCTCTACACATTTAGATACACAACCAGAGCGGATGACTCCGGTTACAATTACGTCCTCCTTGAGGGGGTTTACCGTGAAGAAACGCTCACAACGAATGTTGTTGTATTAACTGAAGTTGGGGAATCAACATATGAGGAACTTTACCTTGACTTCATGGCTCAGATTGAGTCGGATTTGGAGGGCGGCGTTGACATAGGAGCTTATCAACGAGCAGGAACCATGGAGGATCCGTCCTTGATTGTTACAACTCTGGACGATATCGTTGATCCTTATGACGGTTTGATTTCTCTCCGTGAAGCGATACAATACGTTTATTATTACGGTTGGGATAATATCAGTGATGGAGGCATTGGTTATAATGGAGAAGACGGTTATGGAGTCGCCGCTGGAATTCCGGTAAGCGGTCCATATCATGTCGTTGACGCCATGTCGCAATCGTCGATTTATGCCAATACCTATCTTTATCCTATTACATTTGATGCAAGTTTGGCCGGAGGAACCATAAAGCTCAGTGATGATTATGGTTCTCTGGAACTTTATACGCCTCGCCGTGGCGCGACTCGCACTTTTGATTATATGATCGACGCTTCCTCCATCCTGGATGACGGAGGGATCATAATCGACGCGGACGGTAATACCGCTTTTATTATCGGTCGACGCAATGGAATGGATTTTGACGGCGAAACGGAACGGGATTATAGTACAAGTCCTGCCTGGTATGAAACAACTCTTCTTGATGTTCGAGGGGTTACCGTCAAAAATGCTCAAATTGCATACCAGGTTAATTATTTTGGTCTGTTATATATGAGAAACTGTCTTGTTTATGATGCAATAAGCGCCGTTCGTGTTGAAGATAATGACAGTGATTTCGGCGGAGTGGCTCATATTTACAATACGACCATTCAAAAATGCTCAAATTCCGGCGGAATCATCGTTGGCGGAGCGGTCTACACTTACAATACGATCGTTGATTATGTATATGTCCAGGTTAAAGTCAATAACCCTGCCTATCGACAGTTTAACGCCTATAATACCTTTATAACACGGGCTATTGGCGGTTTGCGATGGTCTCTCACCGATTGCATTCGAAGCACAATTGACGATGATTATATCTTCATTAATTATGGCGAAAATGATTATCGTTTGAATCGGTTCTCGGTCGCTGTCAATACCGGAGCGAATGACTATTTGGCAACTTATTTGCCGTTCCATTCCGATCCGGAAGAGGATATCAACGGAGATGACCGCGTATGCGGCGTTGCGGTCGATATGGGTTGTTACGAAAGTCCCTATATTTACGAAGTTCCTTCAACGGTTGTAACGACGGAACTTGATGTTGTTGCCGACGACGGTTTGATTTCATTGCGTGAAGCGATTTACTACGCGGAACAAGAGTCCACAGGCCAATTGGTCAGTAACACGGTTACCTTTGCTCCTTCAATGTCAGGCAAAACGATTACTCTCGTTCAGGGCGCTTTGGAAATTCATCAGCATTATCTCCGTATTCATGGCGGCGATTCCAACGTTACCATTGACGGCAATTCTCTTGATCGCATTTTCAATATCAATATACTTAAAACCAGCGTTCGAGCCAATGTTCCGAATGTCTATATTCAAGATATTAACTTGAAGAAAGGTTATTCCAAAAATAACGGAGGCGCCATTTATATTGGAAGCGGTAACGTTTATCTGGAAGGGGTCAATATAACGCAATCAGAAGCGAGCGGTTGGGGCGGCGCCATTTACGCGGAAGACAGCGAGCTGACATTGTTCAAAGTTAAGATCGGCGGCAATAGAGCTGCCTATTACGGCGGCGTTGTCAACCAATATGGAACAACCCTTGTTGGTCAAAGCGTCATCGCAGAAAACGTTGGAACGATCCGCAATGAAGATATCTTTGGGAAAGCGGTTCGTAATTACTATACAACTTACGGAACCTATGGTTATAATATCATTGGGGCCGCGGGCAATATCTCGATCATTAATGGTCAAGACAACTGCCTCGTTGGAACCGTTGCGAATCCGATTCGACCGTTTGTTGACGCCGCTAATGGCAATTTGAACCTGAAACCGGAATATATTTCAGTCATTACGCCGCCTACGACTACGGCGAATTATCAAAATGAAGTTGACCAACTCTTCAGAGAAATGATTGAAGAAGAGGAACTTCTCTTTGATGACGATCTTCTCTCCGGCCTCTTCGGAGAATTGATCGATTAGTTTATCCGAAACTGATTAAGGGCGAACTAGTTTCGCCCGTTTTAATCAAATTATCTATCTTGTCTCGTTTTACTTTGATGTTTCATTTGCCCGCCTTTACCATCGGACAATGTTACATATTCTGTCCTTTGAATAGGTCCCGCTGGGTTTTACTCAGCGGGATTTTTTTCAAATACTGCTTTTCATCATCAACACTCAACGTTTCTTCAAATTTCTCGACAAAATGTTCAAATTGATCTTTCATAAAAGTTGATTATTTGTTAGAATCCTGTTTTGGTCGTTTGAAATTCTTTTTCCTTTGCTTTTTTGAATGTTTGGGAAATGACTTTTTCAATCGGCTTAATAACATTATATTCTGATTTGAGAGAAGGATTGATCATGAATAGAGTATCTTTGTTGATCGCAAGCATTTTGATTGTTCTGGGACTTTCGAACGTCCATTCCCAGGAAAAATATATTTTAAAAAATACGATTCCAGACGGAAATTATAAACTCGAACAAAATCTTCTGGTTTCTTTGATTATTTCATCTGAAGAGACAAATTCCGTCTCACAAACCAAAACAAAATTCTTCTGGAACGTCACGGTCTCTTCTCCTGACAGCACAACTCACGAAATCATTATGAAACCAAAGCGAATTATGTATCAATATGCTCCCGACGGCATTCGCGGCGATCGCATTGTTTATGACAGCGATCACAGCATAACCGCCGACAAAAAATTGGACTCCATTTATCGCGTTTTTATCGATTCTGAATTCCGGATTACATTGGACGCCCAATACAACGTTGTTAAAGTCCAAGGTTTAAAAGAAGTTTGGGATAAAATTGCTGAAAAATCCAATAAAGAAGTTCAAAAAATCGCGCAATCGCTACAAACATCCATAACCGAAACATCTTTCGCAGACGCTTTCAATCAATTCAATTATGGAATTCCGAAAAGCGAAGTCGCTGTTAATGACTCCTGGGAAACAACAATTGCAACCGAACTCCCGCTTTATGGGAAAACCGAAACGGTCTGGAAAAATTCTCTGGACTCTGTTTATGAAGAAAATGGCAGGAAATATTACGTCATCCAGTCAAATTCTGCTTTCGTTTTGGAACAAAATGACGCCGATGTCGAAAATACGATAACCGCCGAATATGATCTGGAAACCGGTTTGAATCGAAAATATTCCAATTACTCCAAGGTTACCGTCGAACAAGAAATCGAACTGGACGGCAAAATTCAAACGATTAAATCCGTTGCGCTGATTCGAGGAAATCAAACCCTTACCCCTCAATAAAGATCGACCAGGAAAATAAAAAAGATTTTATCTCGACCTATAGCCAAATCGAAATATTTGGTTTATAATAATAGAAATGTATTTTTCGACAATTCGATCTGTACGCCTTATTCTTGATTGATCTGTTTCGGTTTTGATTTCAATGATTCGACGCTGTTTCTCTTGCATTCGTCAAAAAGAAATTGAAATCCCGACAGATTTAAGTACATTCGGATTTAACGAAACCTTTTTTACATAGTTTAAAAACAGACTTTTTTTATGCGGCTTTACCAATATTTTGCCCTTTGAATTTCTCATGCTGCGACTTGTTCGAAACGTTTCGTTTCGAACTGTCCGTTATGATACTCAAGAGAATAAGAACGCTTAAGCGTTCTTAATTTTTTTAGTTTTCGTTATTCGAATCAAAGATTTTCAAACGGGCTGAGCATAAACGATCTGAAATTTAAAACATAAAACAAAATTAAATCGGGTTGTTTTTTCTGTTCTTTATTGAAAAAGAATAAAGATTCAAAAATGATTCCGGTTTGTCGTTATTTGGTTTGACCAAAACGAAAGGACGTTATTATGTATGATCCCATTCCAATGACGCGGGAAGGATATAATCGTTTAAAAAAAGAAATCGAACGGCTTGAACAGGAAGAAATGCCGACCATTATCGAACGAATTGCCAACGCTCGAGCCGAAGGCGATTTGAAAGAAAATGCAGAATATCAAGGCGCCCGCGAAAGTCAGGGACTTTTACAAGCGAAAATCAATGATTTGAAAAATCGTATCGGACGAGCCCAAATTATCGATTCTTCGATGATTTCTCAAGACGAAATTCGTTTTGGAGCAACGATCGTCGTTAAACGTCTTAATGACAATAAAACGTTGACTTATACGCTTGTTGGCGCCGGCGATGAGGATATTGATACCGGAAAAATTCTGATAACCTGCCCGCTGGCTCAAGGATTTCTCGGAAAAAAAGTTGGCGAAATTGCCGAAATTCAAGTTCCTGCCGGTTTAAAAAAGTTTGAAATAAAAGAAATTTCATACAACAATCTTTAATCAAAACCCGCCGGATTCTATTTATGCAGACGAAAGAACAACTTTTGAAAAAACTTCGTCCCTTGGGTCAAACCCAACTTTTGACGTTTTGGGACGAATTGGATTCCGAACAACAGCAAAGTTTGAGTCTTCAGATTGAAGAAATCGATTTTGACGAACTGAACGCGCTTTTTGAACATCGGAATGACCCGCCCGCTTCTGCGGCAATGGCAGATCGAGCCAAAGAACCGGTCTCGTTTCGATTGAGTGACACTCGCGAACAAATTTTGCCTTTGGATGATCGTTTGTATAAAGATTATCAATATAACCCGAACGAAGCAATAGCCGCAGGCGAAAAGGCGCTTCGCAACGGCAAACTCGCGATTGTTGTTGTTGCTGGCGGTCAGGGAACGCGTCTCGATTTTCATCATGCCAAAGGAATCTTTCCGATCGGTCCCGTCTCAGGAGTTTCTCTCTTTCAAATTCACATCGAACGGATTCGCGCTATGTCGAAAAAATATGGAGCGCGAATTCCATTTTGCATTCAAACGAGTCCGGCAACGCATCAGGAAACAATCGACTATTTTCGAGCGAATCATAATTTTGGTCTCGCTGAGGAAGACGTTTTGATTTTCTGCCAATCAACAATGCCGTCGGTTGACTGGAACGACGGAAAAGTCCTTTTAGCCGCCAAGGATCGAATCGCGCGAAGTCCAGACGGGCATGGCGGCATGCTCTTCGCTATTAATTCGCCGCAGCCGGATTCTCCTATTCCAACCGTTGCGGAAAAAGGAATTCTTGCCGAATTAATTCGTCGGCAAAAAGAAGAAATTTTTTATTTTCAGGTCGATAATCCCGTCATCGATATTTGCAGTCCGGAATTCATCGGTTATCATCTTTTGAGCGGATCAGAATTTTCCAGTCAGGTTATTCGTAAACAACATCCGCAGGATCGCGTCGGCAATATGGTTTTAGTCGACGGAAAATTGAACGTCATCGAATATTGCGACCTTCCCGATGAAGCCGCCCAGCGTCGGAAACCGGATGGTTCGCTGGAAATCTGGGCAGGAAGCATTGCCGTTCATATGATGAATATCGATTTTCTCCGGCGCAAAGCGTCCTATTCGTCATCGCTCCCTTTTCATATTGCGAAAAAGAAAGTCCCTTATGTCGTTCTTGATCCAACGCTCAAGAATGAGAACGGAATCCCCCTTTATGGATCCGTTTTAAAACCCAAAACGCCCAATGCGATCAAATATGAAAAATTTATATTCGATCTGCTTCCGCAAGCCAAAAATCCTATTGTTATCGAAGTTGATATTCAAACCTGTTTTGCGCCTTTGAAAAATCATCCGGATCAACCGACCGACAACCCTCAAACGGTTCGCAAACAGTTATGCGATCTCTATCGTTTATGGTTGAATAATATCGGAATTCGAGTTGCAGACAATGTTCTGGTTGAAATATCTCCCTTGTTCGCAAACAGCGCGAAAGAACTCAAACAACAACTGGAAAAACGTTCAATGATCCCTGACTCGGGAGTTATCGAACAATCTGTTTATTGGCAATGAAAACATTTAAAGCTGATTTAACCCTGAATTTGCATGGAATGAATCCAGAAGCAGCGGAAGAACGGGTTCGTCGAACTTTGGAGTCCGGTCGATATCGCGGGAAAATCATTTTGATCATTCATGGTCAAGGTCGCGGCATTTTACGAGAACGAATCCGAAATTGGGCCAAACAATCGCGCCTTATTAAAACAATTTGGAACGGCGAAGATTATTTCCTTCCGGGCGGCGGAGGAGTAACCGCTTTTTTTCTTTAATCGTTCATTGAATCATTCGACGTTGCTTTTCAGGAACCCCCATTATGGTCATTTTTCTTGAAAATATTTGGATTTGGCTTTTTGCTGGATTGATTCTGTTTGGAATGGGCGGAATTGTTTTTTATTCTAACAATCATTTAAAAACTCTTATTTTGTTTGTTGGATCAGGAATCATTATAATAGCAATCGGTTTCGTTCTCGTTTTAGGGGTTCAAACGGATCGCAAAGCGGTTCGAACAACAATATTCAATATAGCGAACGCCATCGAACAAAACGATTTGAAATCTGTTTTAAGTTCAATAGATTCCGACGCAACATTAACCCGCAACAGAGTTGTTTTTTTTATGAATCATGCGCAAATCAAAAAAACAAAAATTCGAGAATTGAAAACTGTTTATATTAACAATTTTACTTCGCCGCCAATTGCAATCGTTTCTTTTTGGGGAACGGTCAATGGAAAAACAATTCCTGATAAATTGCCTTTCTCTGTTACAGTTCGTTTTATTGAAGTTGAACTCATAAAAGACGAAAATAATCAATGGCTCATAACCAATCAATGGTCTTTTGTGCATCCAGAATCCAACTACGAAGAAAATGGTTATTGATAACGCAACCGGAATAAAACGTCCTTTTCGTCTTTAACCTTCGGCCTGTTCGCTTACAGTTTTGCAAACGCAAATATCTCGGATTTTCAATTGATTGAATGATTGATTGAATGAAAGTCAACCATTTCAAACCGGTTTTCTTATTATCAAACGGTCATCTCTCCATTTTTTTATTACAATTAATAAATAGAGAAGGCTTTTGTATTTCCTCTTTGAATGATTTCTTTAATATTTTCTCTATTTAAAAATTCCAGTATAATCATTATATTCGTTTTAATAAATATAATAATTATGAATGAATTACTTCTTATCCATTTTAAATTGAGAAAACTTTAGTTTTATTTTTTAAAAACCGTTAATATTAATGAGATTTGTTGAACATCAATATTGTTTCGATAATCTTTTCTTTTTTTGACAAACAATGAGGAAGTTCTAAAAACCCGCTGGGAGCTCGAACGTCTCGTCCACAGAAACAGGTTTTCGCGACGTTTTCCGAATGGAGTTTATTGCCAAAAAACAGGTTTTAGAACTTCCTAATGACATTTTCAATAAGCTCAAAGATGAACGAACTCTTTTTGTATTCAACGCATTCTTTTCAAGTTTTCTGAAAGAGCTTGAATTTCAAAAACGAATAGCCTTTAGATTAATAAAATAAAAGGAGCAATAATGTACAAAAATGGAGATACAAAAATATTTGTTTTCATTGTTTTTTGTTCAACTCTTTTGTTTGGTCTTTTTTTATTCATAAGTGATCTTAATCAAAACAAGTCAAAACAATTGACGCCAACAGTTTTGGTTAAGCAAACGGAGCCAGATCAAAAAGATGTTGCAGAAAAAACATTGAATGTTGACGAATCGCAAATATCGAACTCCAATGACTCAGATATCAACGATTCTTTGACATTGCCAGCCTTTGCCGAGGATTATTTTAACGCCCCAACAACAGAAAAAATATCGGGTTCTGTTTTTAATGAATTGTCTTCAGACAAAACAGAGCAGGAAATCTCGGATTTAAACCTAGAAAATGTTACGCAAAGTCAGATTGATTCGCCGTTAGTATTAGCCGATAATTCCGACGCCCTCGAAATGTTGGATTTGTCCGGCTCTTTACAATTTGCGTTGAACGATGAACAGCCAGACAAATCAACCAATCAGGATTCCGAAAACGAATCAAAAGCCGAAAATCAAGGCCAAAACGATTCTCTTTCCGAATTGGGCGACTTTATTCCAAAACAGGAAACCATTTCTGAAAACGAATCAAAAGCCGAAGATCAAGGCCAAAACGATTCTCTTTCCGAATTGGGCGACTTTATTCCAGAACAGGAAACCATTTCTGAAAACGAATCAAAAGCCGAAGCTCAAAGCCAAAATGATTCTCTTTCCGAATTGGGCGACTTCATTCCAGAACAGGAAACCATTTCCGAAAACGAATCAGAAGCCGAAGATCAAGGCCAAAACGATTCTCTTTCCGAGTTGGGCGATTTCATTCCAGAACAGGAAATCATTTCTGAAAACGAATCAGAAGCCGAAGATCAAAGCCAAAACGATTCTCTTTCCGAATTGGGCGACTTCATTCCAGAACAGGAAACCATTTCTGAAAACGAATCAGAAGCCGAAGATCAAGGCCAAAACGATTCTCTTTCCGAATTGGGCGACTTCATTCCAGAACAGGAAATCATTTCTGAAAACGAATCAGAAGCCGAAGATCAAAGCCAAAACGATTCTCTTTCCGAATTGGGCGACTTCATTCCAGAACAGGAAATCATTTCTGAAAACGAATCAGAAGCCGAAGATCAAAGCCAAAACGATTCTCTTTCCGAATTGGGCGACTTCATTCCAGAACAGGAAA
>JAUNBG010000072.1:3544-14547 GCA_030527205.1 Planctomycetia bacterium | reverse complement strand
ATTTTTAATATTTTCGAATCTCAACGCGACAAATATCTCAAGTTGATATATATTTTTTTTTAAAATGAGTTTTTATTATAATATTTCCTGCTGATTTTTTTGATTTTAATAATTATTCCGTCAAACTTCGACTTTCGCTTCGCGCTGGACGAAATTCTTTTTTCTTATTAAAAAAATTGACGGCGACAATATTCGATCTCTCAAATTATTTTGAGGACATTCTTTTTAATAATTGTTTATTTAATATTTCGAATACTGTCTTCAATAACCCAGGCCAATCTTCCAATTAAAACCGCATAAACGGGCGGCATAATAATGATTATAAGCGTTATGAATATCCAAAATTGTTCGTTGGAATTCAAAAACCAGATGAGCAAAATGGGAACTCCAAATAATCCAAACGACCAGCAATAGAAGAGAAACCAGGACCCAAAACATCGGAACAAGCTTCGGAAAACATCTTTTGTTATCGGAAAAAAGAATAAACCTGTTTGCATTGAAGAGAGAAAAAAAATGGGAAAAAAGAGTTGAATGCAGAAAAAAGTCAGAACGAAAAAAACATTTTCTTGCGTTTCGAGAAAAAAATAATCCAATAAGCCGCCGGGGAGAGCAGAAAATATAATCAACAAAAAAAGCCAACCGCCTTCCATAAGACCGCCGATATAATCTTCTTCAATCCATTCTTCGATTTTTCTGCTTCCTCCGGAAATAACGACAAAGATCGACATAAAAAGAACGCCAGTCAATCTGAGCCATTGAGAAAAAAAAAGTCCAATAAAAAACAGCGCAGGAAGAATGATATATTGAATTATTGTCGATATATCAAAAAGAAGAATGCAAAGTCTTGAAAAGTCGATTTTACTTTTTAACATTAACATCGGAATAATGACCGAAGCAAAGAAAAAATTCGCGATAATAATAAAAGAAGAAGAAATCAACAAGCGAAACCAAACTTCTTGATTGGCAAGCGGTCGAAAAATGCCGTTGAGCATTGCGAATCGAGGCGGTCGGGAAACGGACAGAAGCACAGAATCCCCTTTTCGGCGAAGAATTATTCCGTCTTCCCCATTTGTGTCGGAATATTGAACAGACGAAGACGATTTTCGTCGTTTTTTCGTTTTATATTTTCGAGAACTTTGGACTGAAGCATTGGTTTGAGCGGTTGAATCGGACGAAATGGCATCCGGGATAAAAATCGCGGACTCTGATAAAATTGGGGGACAGAGAGAAGCGAGAACAGACTCTGGAAGACGCTGAGAAGCGGCTTTTGACGGAATTTGTTCGCTTGACAACTCTTTTTCTGCCCTTATCTCCTTGAACTGGTCTTCGTTTGAGTTTCGGGCTTTGGATGATTCTTTTGTTTTTAATGACTTTTTGGGGGTTGTTGATTGTTTTGGGGGACGAATCGGTTTTGAGCTTTTATTCTCTTTTTCCATTAATTTTTCAAGCGGCGTTTTGACTTGACGCAGCAAAAAAGATTCTTCAAGAAAAGGTTTGACCGTTATCGGTTCCATTTTTTTGACTTGATAACCGCCCGTAACTTTGGGGAGAATTTTTTGCTCAATGACTTTCTGTTCTGCTGTTTTATCTTGAACAAGCGTTTCGGTATAACAGTCAGGACATTTTTTCATTTTGCCCAACATATTGCGCGGAACATACATTAAAGTCCCGCAGAGCTTGCAAACAACTGAAACAAGATTCGGGTCCTTATCCGGATTGCGATACGATTTTGGAGAATTCTTTTCGACAACCCGATTTTGAGGGACGGAATTTTGTGATTGCGACAGATTTGAGGAATTTATTGAGTTTGTTTTTTGGGAAAAAGATGACGTTTCTTCCGTTTGGGATTGGCTTTTGTTCGTTTGCGAAATCAAGACGTTGCTTTGAGGCGAAAGCGTTACAATTTCCTCATTGGCCAAGCCATAAACGGTTCCCCCTTCAAAAGAGATATTTCCAGCTTGAATTGGTTTCGGATTCAATTCCAGAGGTTCAAAAACAGGAAAGACGCGTTCGCATTCCGGACAAAGAACTTTTTGACCGATTTGGTCAACTGAAACATATTGCATGGTTGCACAAAGAGGACAATAAACAGCAAAACGATTGTTTTTAACGACCGGATGAAATTTGGGACGATTGTCATTGTCATCAATCGGGAATCCGTTGGCGTCAATCATTTGCGGCGGCGCATCCTCTTGTTGGACTCCATAAAATGTATTGGGATCAATTGTCGGATCAATTTTTGTCTTTACAAATGAAGGAATAACAAATTGAACTCGGGGTTCTTTGGGCGTTGCTTTGAGAACCTGAGTCTGTTCAAGAATGTCGGCTGGAACAATGACAGTTCGACCGCAATCCGGGCATTCAATCTCTTTTCCAATATCATTTTTCTGAACCGCCAATTTTGAATAACAAAGGGGACAATCTAACGAATAAAATTCAAAACGCTGGGGAGTATCTCGAACATCGATTGGAACGGCGTCGACTTCATACAA
The DNA here is from genome assembly GCA_030527205.1 of Planctomycetia bacterium. GTDB lineage: Bacteria > Planctomycetota > Planctomycetia > Pirellulales > Thermoguttaceae > JAUNBG01. The sequence goes on along the minus strand of JAUNBG010000072.1, from coordinate 12,055 downwards.
CTTTTGAGGGGCGATATCCGTAATGGCTTTGACATTTTGTTGCGGAACGGTTAATTGCGTATAACATGCCGGGCAATAAAATTTCTTTCCAATTTGATCTTTTGACGCTGACAAAGATCGAGTGCAACGGGAACATCGAAAATGAATCTTTGATTCCGACATATTGGAGCTCCAATAATCTGACAACAAACTTGTCAAAATCTCTTTAAAAATTTTGGGCTGTTTGGATAAAATTTGACGACGCTCGAAAAATCAAGTCAACAAACAAGAACTTCCTCAATTATTCTTTGCCGCTTGATCTTTTCTTTTGTCTGAAATAAAGGTTAAAATGATTTTAAGGATTTTGGTTGTCGATCCAATTGAAAAAAATATATTTTCTTGAAGAAGGGTTAATATTTCTTTTTGTCTAATCTATTTTATTGTCTTTTTTTTGAAAGGTTTTATAAAAGTTTGAAGAAAAACTCTTGACTTTTCCTTTATATTGCCATTATGATATATAAAATGAAGAATTATATAATTCTGATTTCAGACTAACCTGCAAAATCGCAATGAACATTCGATTTTTGACTCAATTACTTGGAGAACGCTAATCTCATGGTCAAGCAAAATCATTTGAAATTTACGCCATTCCCTTTTGGTTTGCTATTCAGTTTGCCGTTAAAAACCATCCTTTTTGTTGTTTTGGCAATCGGCTTTGGCGAAACTATTTTAGCTCAGGATTTTCAAGAAATCAAGGTTGACGAGGGTCTTGCTTCTCAAAAAAGCTCTATTCTTGGGAATCTGGCCAATGCGGCAAATTCATCGGAAACCAAAGAATTTTTCCAAAAATATTATTTGGGGCGTTGGACCGTCCAGAATAATGCCCAGAATATTCATACATATCGGGCAGAAGTCGAAGCGGACGCTTCTTCGCTTCAGGGCGAGGCCAAAACGGCTTTTCTTCAGTTAGTCGTTAAATTATTAACCTCTTTTGCTTTAAATAAGGATTATTATCCGGCTTGTCGTTATAATGCGGTTCTGACAATCGGAATGCTGAATGAATCGTCTTCTGAAGGACAGATCGTTCCTTATGCTCCGGCATTAAAAATGCTCATCGGATTCGTTGATTCGAATAAATACAATCTTCCCGATTATGTTCGTTATGGCGCTTTGCTGGGGCTTGAACGCCATGCGGAAGTCGGATTGAGCGACGATAAAAGCAAAACTCAGATTAAATCGATTTTTCTCAATGTTCTCAAACCAACTTATGCGAAAGAGAAAGATATTCGAAAAGATATTTATGTTTGCTTTCAAATAAAAGCCATTGACGGCTTGGCTGTTTTTAAAAGCCCCGATTTAAATCCTGGCGATGCCGCCATTTTAACGGCAATGAAAGAGTTAATCGAAAATGAAAAAAGTGACCCTGATGTTCGAACTTTGGCGGCAGAAACTTTCGGAAAAATGAATTTTGATTCGATTAAAAGTTACGATTTTGCTTCGCTCGTTACAACAATGGGAAAACTGGCGGTCAATTTCAGTCAAGATGAACTCAATTATATCAAAACCGAACAACTTCGAGACCAAATTAATAGCGGAACAGGTTCAGGGCTCGGCGGCAGCGGAGGAATGGGACGCGGAATGGATATGGTTGGCGGCGGAATGGATATGACGGGCGGCCTGGGCGGCGGAATGGGAATGAATGGCATGAATACGGAAAGCATCGAAAATGTCATTCTGATTATTAAATATCATATGGATGCCTTGCAAATTGCTATTAATGGCCTGGATCAAAAAGGCGGAATTAAAGCGATGATCCCGGAAGACAAAGTTCAAGAATTGAAATTGCTTGAAAAGATTGAAGCTGAAGCTCAAAAAACGATTGTTTTTCTCAATACAGGAACAACAGAAGTTTCAACTAAAAAAGCATCGTCATCGAAAAGACGCAAAAATCAAATCTTGATGGTTGATCTTTTAATGATTCAAGATCATCTTAGCGAACAAGTTCTTAATTATAAGGAACTCATTGGAATCGCAGATTAAGCGACATTTCCAAAAGAATTCAGGAACTTTCCCAAGTTTGTTCAAAGAACAATTCCATTCAAGCCGTCGAACTCCCCTGGCGTTTATTTGCAGCCCGGCAACGGGCTGATTTTTTAAGCGAAGCGATTCCCTTGAGTTTTTTTGCGAAACAACTCTTTAAACAACTCTTTTGAGTTATTTGCTTTTCTTATAATTAAGTCTTCCCGAAATCATAATATCGGAACCAAAGGTTTCAACTTCGGGATCAAGTAATCTCGTTGCCATTTTCATATGATCGCAACCGAAACCGCCGACCGGAACAATAGCGTTTTCTCCTCCGACAATTTTAGGAGCAATGAAGACAATGACCTCATCCAGATATTCCAAGTCGAATAAATGTCCGAGCAATTTGCCTCCCCCTTCGACAAGGATATTTGTTAACCCTCTTTCCGCCAAATTTTCCAACAAAAGGATCAAGCGCTGTTCATGAGTTGGAAAATTCAGAACAAGGACTTCCGCTCCTTTCTTGCGCCAAAAATCAGCTTTTTCTTTTGGCGTTTCCGGTCCGAAAACAAGCAAAAGAGGAACGTCTCGAATCGACAGAGCAAGTTCGGAAAAAACGGAAAGCGTTCCTCCGGAATCGAAAATAATGCGAGTTGGCGTTCTTAAAGGCGTTTGACCCTGCGGAAGTCGAACGGTCAATTTGGGATCGTCTTCCATTGCTGTTCGACTGCCGATCATAATGCCATCCATACGAGAACGAATTCGATGAACCTGTTGACGCGATTCTTCCGAAGAAATCCAATAACTGGACCCGGTTCGGGTTGCCATTTTGCCGTCTAATGTCATCGCCCATTTTCCGATAATCCAAGGTCGATGTTTTGTCAATCGGGTTAAATAGGGCGCATTCAGGTTTTGCGATTCTTCTTCACAAAGTCCGCAAACAACCTCAATTCCCGCCTCTTGTAACTGTTTGATGCCGCTTCCGTCGACTTTGGGAAACGGGTCTTTCATTGCGATGAAGACTTTTCGAACGCCCGCTTTGATGATTGCTTCTGTGCAAGGGGGCGTTTTTCCAAAATGACAACAAGGTTCAAGAGTTACATAAAGAATGCTGTTTTGAGCTCGTTTGCCTGCTTTTTTTAACGCGAGAACTTCCGCGTGACTTTCTCCAAATTTTTGATGATAACCTTCGCCGACAATTATTGCTTCAAGTTGTTTGGGAGAATCGTTCCAATCTTGTTTTAAAACGTTCTTTTTCGAAAGACCAACCTCATTCGGATTCGATAACGATTCCGAGGAACGAGGCAATAAATCGGGACGAACAATAACCGCCCCAACCATTGGATTGGGTTCAACGCTTCCGCGTCCTAAAGCCGCAAGTTTCAAAGCGCGAGACATAAAAAAGCGATCATATTCATTAAACATTAAATAACCCTTTCCGTTGGTTATTTCGTTAAGAACAAAAAAACGGCAATTTCCTGTTTTGAAGAAAGGAAAAAACCAACAATTCCCCGATCAAAAATTCAAAAGAACGCTCATTTAAACTGGACTCTTTTTGATTCTGAAACGTTAAGCCCGATATCATCGAGTCTGTTGAAAACCGCAGACATTATCTCATCAAAGTTCGGCATAAGGGCAATGTCAACGCATTGACAAGAAGTCTAACGATAAACTTTTCTTTATAAAACAGCAAACTCAGCCGCCCAGAAAAAAGGAAGTCAAAAGGAATGCGCAAAAAGATTCGCTTTCTGTTTTTTTGCGCATTCCAACATAATTCAAACAGACTGAATCGGCTGATTCTTTCTGTTTGAAATATCGAAATGTTCTTTTAATAAAGAAAGGACATTTCGGAAAACGAATCATCGAAAGGACGAATGGAAAAAGCTCAGGCTTTGACCGATTTGTCAAAAGCGCCGTCAAACGCAATATTACTCGGAGCAAAGTCAACTTTCCTGACAAAATCAAATGCTTCCTGGGCTCCAAATTCTCGTTCCATTCCAGAATCTTCCCATTCAACGGAAAGAGGACCTTGATAATTAATGTCATTCAAAGCGCGAATGATTTCTTCGAAATTAACGCTTCCGTGTCCCAGCGAACGGAAATCCCAGCCGCGACGATAATCGCCGAAATTCAAATGACTTGCCAAAATGCCATTTTCGCCATTCAATTGAAGAGCGGCGTCTTTCATATGAACATGAAAAATCCGGTCAGGAAATCTTCGAATAAATTTCGCAGGATCAACGCCTTGCCAAATCAAATGGCTCGGATCAAAGTTGAATCCAAATGCCGGATGATAATTCAATGCTTCCAAAGCTTTGGCGGAAGTATGAATATCGAAAGCGATTTCAGTCGGATGAACTTCAAGAGCAAATTTGACGCCGCATTCTTCAAAGACATCGAGAATCGGAGTCCAGCGTTCCGCGAGTAATTGGAAACCTTCTTCGATCCAGGAGGGCGGGACAGGCGGAAATGAATAAAGATAAGGCCAAATGCTCGAACCAGTAAAACCAGTAACGATTTTAACGCCGAATTTTTTTGCCGCTCGCGCAGTATCTTTCATTTCTTCGATCGCTCGTTGATTGACGCCAGCCGGATCGCCGTCGCCCCAAACATAATCGGGAACAACCGCTTGATGACGCGCATCAATAACATCGAGAACCGCTTGACCGAGGCAATGATTGCTGATTGCCCAACAGGACAGATTGTATTTTTTGAGTTGTTCCCATTTTTTTTCGCAATATCCCGGTTCATTTAACGCTTTTTGAATGTCGAAATGATCGCCTCCGCAAGCGAGCTCCGCTCCGTTATAACCAATTCGCTGCATAATGGCAAAAAGGTCATCCGATTTCAAATCGCCCCATTGACCTGTAATCATTGTAATTGGACGCGCCATAAAAATCTCCTTAAAAAGAATTGTTCAAATTGTTTTAGGATTTTGACAAAATAGAAATTTGATAAAACAATCGAATATCGGTCCGATAAATTTGTTTCAGATCAATTATTGGCAGATATTCAATATGATGAGCCTATTTTATCAGGATTCAATGAAAGAATCAAACTCAATGTTTATAAAAAAGAATATTTTTTCGAAAAAAAACCAAAAAGCCAATTCTTCGTTTGTTTTTTGTAGCGAGACGTTAAAATTCCAGATTATTTTGAATCAAATCCCATTTCCCGGTTGCTGCGTCTATTTGAAGAAGGGAATCAGAATGATTCTTTTCCGCAGTTTGATGTTTTATCGGGAGAAACAAAAAATCTTCGCGGCAATTTTTTTCTTGAGGAACCGCGTCAAAAGAAGCGTTTTGTATTGGGAGATCGGAACAACGAATCTTCCAAACAAGCCGTCCTTCCGCTTGAGGATCCAGAGCAATTAATAGAGTTTTCGAAAAACGTTGCTGTTTGGAGTCGAATTTCTCAAAGTCGTTATAAGTAATTCCGTTTTCGTGATCCGTTTTGTCTTGAGTTTTTGGTCTGACGTTTGACTTGCGAATATCCGGGTTTTCAACGGGCTTGAATTGAGAATCAGCATTGTTCCTCAAACTTTTCGATTCCAATGACGTTTCGGTTTCATCCAAAAGGATATAAATGCGTCCAAAAATGGACGAAATGCGAGAGTTTTCTTTTGCGGCTTGAATCCAAACAGCGTCAGAAAAGTTATTATTTAGATTATTATTGTTTATATCAGTTGAGGAGTCCATTTTTTCTTTTTGATTGTTGGTTGAAGAGAGACAAATCGTTGAAGGCAAAATAATCTGACCTGAATTAGAATGAGTTGCAATATCCAAACAATTCGGCTGAGATCGAAAAACGATTCCGTCTTCAGACCATAAAGGGGAATCGCTTTGAGAATCCCAAGCGGCAACGATTCCATTTTTCAAATCAACTTTCCAAACAATGGAATCGGATTCAAAAAAAAAGAGTTGATCCGTTTCCGATTCTGCGGAACTCTTCGCCGAATGGTCAGCGTCCTTAATGTCTTTTGGTATTAAGGACGGAATATTCCCAAAAATAAGCAAGAAGAGAAAAAAGAATAATCGATGATTCATATTAAATGCGAAAAAGTTTAATGGTTGGCCGTTTATCGTCGACTTTGTTGAAAAGCTGAGTTTGTCGGAGTTATAATCCCGGAAAAAACGATCGGATTATTGAAAGAAAAATCTTTCGTCGATAACATCAGCTAAGGAATAATAAAGCTCGAATAATAACAAATGATTAACGAATAAGTTTTGAATAACCCGGGCGTTTGTTGTTTTTCAAAACTTTTTTGGACTCAAAGAAAAGAAAAACGGATCGCAAATCATCGGGCGTTGACATTAATAAATTCTGCCTTTAATTTGGAATAAACAATTTTTTGGCTGCTGTAAATTCCATAATTTCCGGAAAGCATATAACTGACGCCGCAGGCAATTGCAAAAAGGATCAAACCTTGAGCTCCGAAAAGTTCAAGGCTCAAAATGATCGAAGCAACCGGACAATTAACAGCGCCGCAGAACAGAGCAATTAAGCCAATCGCTGCGGCTAAATTTGGATCAAGACCGAAAAAAGGCCCAATAAAACAACCGAGCGTCGCTCCGATAAAAAAGGCGGGAACGATTTCGCCCCCTTTAAACCCTGCTCCAAGGGTTATTGCTGTAAATATTATTTTTAATAAAAACGCCTCGGGATGAGCTGACCCATTTAACGCCTGAGCAATAATATTCAAACCGGCTCCATTATAATCTTCTGTTTGAAGAGCCAACGTTAAGGCAATGATCATTCCGCCGCCCAAAAAAGCTCGCAGATAACCTTTGCCTGGAATTTTCAACATCAATTTTTGGGTTTTATGCATTGCAATGCAAAATAAAATACTGACCAAAGCGCAAACAATGGCGAGACCAACAACTTTAAGAACGAGAAAAAGAGAAAGTTCAGGAACGTCTTTTAAGAAGAAAAAATGCGTTTTATGTCCCAACAAAAAGGAAATAGCGCAAGCCGTTAAAGCCGACATCAAACAGGGAATCAATGCAGAATAATATAAGACGCCAACGCTGACAACTTCCATTGCAAAAAAAACAGCGGTTAAAGGCGTATCGAAGAGAGCGGCAAAAACTCCGCTCATTCCGCATAAAATAATCAGACTTTTTTCCTTGGAATCCAAATGAAACAAACGGCCTGTCTGATAACCCAAACAACCGCCCAATTGAAGCGCAGCGCCTTCTCGACCGGCAGAGCCGCCCAATAAATGCGTTATGATTGTTCCAAGAAAAATAAGAGGGGCTAAAGTCAAAGGAATTTTGCGATTTGTTCGAATGGACTCCAAAATCTGATTCGTTCCCAACAGACGCGATTCTTCTGTTCGTCGATAAAGCCAGACAATCAACAAACCGCCCAAAGGCAAAAAAGCAATCGCGACAAAATGGTTGTTTCTGAATGCGGTTGCGTAATCCAATCCGAAACGAAAGATATTTCCTGTCAAGCCGGAAAAAATGCCAACCAGACCCGAAATCAGAATCGATTTGACAAAAATGGAAGCGACATCCAAAGCGATCCTTAATTTTTCGAGCGCATGAAGATTTAAACGAAGAATCTTTGTTGAAATCAGATAATTCTTTTTGTTTTTTTGAAAATCATTCGTCTTTTTATAGACTCCGACAGACATTGAACGGTTCTCCTGTGACGATCAAGTCGGTCATTTCAAACGTCCAAATCATTTGCCCGAAAGCCTGTTCGATGACCATTTCAGATCAGCGGAAGAGCCGTCATTTTCTGAGTCCCGGTTTTTTGAACAGAAACAAAAGCAATCGGAAAAGAAAAAATTGGGGTTTCCATAAGTTTAACCAACTTGAGCATAAAACCGAAATTAATATAATGCTGTTTCTGAAATTGTCAATAGCCTGGCGTTTTTTGAAGGTTATAACGAGACTTTGGTTGGTTTTTACAAAGACGCAGAACAACTCTTTTGATCGGATGCGGACGAGACGTTCTCGCTCCATTTCTGTTTGTTTTGCAACGGGGGCAACCGATAAAAAGAAATCGAACAGAACAAAAGAACCGTTATTGTCATAACGAAGCCATTCAGGACAACAGAATTTGCCCTGAGCATTTGCCCGTTATAAAAGGTTTAAGCCCTCTATTATTCGCTTAACCCCTAAGCGATAAGGGGAGATTATAACAGGGAAGATTATAAATCGACTGAAATAGAAAGAGTCAATCAGGTTTAAAAGCGATAAAGCAGCAAAGAATCAGAACAAAACCGCTTGTTGCAACGCAATGGCCGATTGTATCGGGAACCTCAACGCTAATGGGTCGAACCTGAAGATTTCCTTCTTTATCTTTGACCATAAAGAAACTCTGTTTTTGAGGCGGGCATATTTTTTCGACAACAAATTTCGAAACGGTTGATTTCAAAACAACCTGTTGAATAACGACCATTTCAATTCCTAAAAAGAGAAGCAAAACGCCAGTCAAAGCAATATGTTCTTTTTTAACCTTCATTTTCTCCTCCTTTTAAAAATAGTTTTCAATGCCGAT
>JAUNBG010000072.1:0-3534 GCA_030527205.1 Planctomycetia bacterium | reverse complement strand
TTTTAACCTTCATTTTTTAACCATTCAAGATTGCATTGGAGTTCGATTTCATTTAGAATGAGAGCGGGAAGCAAGCCGGTTGAAAATTATTGATTTTTGTTCCCAATGTTGGCAACAAAGTTTTCGAAGCGATTAGGTTAACCTGAGCAAAATGGTTTCTAATCTGCATAATCATAACCTGACTAATTGATTTTTCTCAAACTTGAGCATTTATTTTCTGGTTTTAAGGAAAATTTTTCGGTTTATTTTGAAAGGAAATGCAAAATGTCCAGACGCAAATTGGTCAACAACTTTTTTTCCCGCTTTTTCAAACAGGGCAAGCCAAATCTCAAAAACGCAGACACAAAAATGACTCAATCAACGGCAATCGAACGACAATTCAAATTATTTCGTCTTCGATTTGATTTTTGGATTTTATTGGGTTTTATTCTGGGAATTATGACAAATGGGGTCATTTTGTCGCAAGAAATAACGACCAATGGGTTATCCAAAGGCGAATTTATCGAACTTCAAACCGATTCTGGAGTTTGGACTGCTTCCGAAAATTCTGCCGCAATCATTGTTCCGCCGAATCAATCGCGAACAAGTCTTCATTTTTGGGGAACCGGCGAACAATTTCTTTGTTATTCTCTTTCTCAACCGCAAAAACTCGATTCTGTGATGCTCGACGTCGAACGTTGGACAAGCGCCGCCCCTTTCGAGTTGAACGTCGAGGCGGAATTCGTTGAGCCGGAAAAAGGCAGAATTTGGAAAAATGTCTTAAAACTCGACGCAGCAACGCCGGTCGGGTTTGATAAAGTTTATCGCATTGCAATCAACGGAACTGTTGACGCTCTTCGCTTTCATTGTTCCGCGCCGGAAAAAATGGGAATTCTGTTGCATGGAATGACCTTTATTGATCAAGGGCCAATGACGCTCGAAGGGGTTCGACTTGTCGAAACGCAGCCTGTTGAACCGATTCTTATTTCAACCGACGGCAAACCGCGTTCGACAAAAGTTGCGACGATCGAAATAACAACGAAACGGAGCGAGAAGCCCTTAAAATTAAGTTCTCTGCCCCTTTTTCTTTCGGAAGCGTCTTTTCTTGCTAAAATCGACATTCAATGGAACAGCGAAACAATTCCGGTTCAAACGGAATGGAAAAACGGCCCAAATCTCATTTCGTTTTCTCCGAATGATCTCGAACTTCAACCGGGAAAAAATATCCTTTCGGTTTTGGTTGTTCCTTCTGAGAAGGCAAATCCCGATGAAACAATACGAATAGGCGTTTCGTCCCCTGAAATTTCATTGACAGACCAGAATTCTCAAGCTTCGACGAAAGACGTTATTGCGCCGGTTTATTTAGAGCCATTCAAATTTGATCCCGAACCGCTTGAATATTCTTTTGGCGTTTTGATTCGCGATTTGGGTCAGGACGGCGTTAACGGTTATCGAATTCCAGCTTTGGCCAAATCCAAAAAGGGAACGCTGCTTGCCGTTTATGATATTCGACGACGTCATTGCAATGACCTTCCCGCCGACATCGATATTGGTTGCAGTCGAAGTTTTGATCAGGGAAAAACCTGGCAGCCTATGCAAATTGTTATGGATTTTAAAGGCGAAGACGAAACGAAAGAAGGAGTCGGAGACCCCGCCATTCTCGTTGACGATCAAACGGGACGCATTTGGGTCGGCGGACTTTGGGCTCATAATGGTTATTCGACCGAAGCGTCGCTTCCAAATCTTGATCCGGAAACGTCCGGGCAGTTTGTTTTAACTTATAGTGACGACGACGGCGAAACCTGGGCTGAACCGTTTTCGATTACTCAACAGGCTGCGCCGGGAAAAGATTGGCGAATTCTCTTTCAAGGGCCGGGAATGGGAATAACAATGCGAGACGGAACGCTTGTTTTTCCCGCTCAATTCATTGACAAAGACAAAATCTGGTTCTCAACGATCGTTTGGAGTAACGATTCCGGAAAAACCTGGAACTGCGGAACCGGAGCTCGACCGGGAACCTGTGAAGCTCAAGTTGTCGAATTAAATGACGGGTCGCTCATGATCAATATGAGAAATTTTGAAGGCCGCGCTCGATCCGTCGCCATTACGAAAGACCTTGGAAAAACCTGGACGGAACATCCAACTTCGATGAAAGCCCTGCCGGAACCAATCTGTCAGGCAAGTTTGCTTCGCGTTGCTTCCGTTTTGGACGGCGATGATTCGAATATTCTTGCCTTTTTCAATCCTTGTTCGACAAAAGCTCGAGTTGATATGACGCTTCAATTCAGTTTTGACGAAGGAAATTCCTGGACAAAATCGTTGTTAATCAACAAAAATAATTGTTGGGGCTATTCCTGTATGGAAATGCTTGATAAAGAGACCATTGCTCTTCTTTATGAAACTTGCGGCGGATTGATTTTCCAAAAAGTCGATTTGACCAATATCAAATCTTCTTCCAAAGAATAATGAACTTTTGGGCGTCCCTGTTATTTTGTCCAAACAAATCAGATTGTCCTTTATGACGAAATCTGTGTTTCCCTTAATCTTTCAACCCGTCATTGGCGGGTTGGCGAACTCAAGCGGATTTTCCAATGCGTCAAAAAACAAGTTTTGAATAGAACAAGAATAAAAGAATAACAAAACAACAAACTTGAAAATCCGTTAATTTCGAACGAGTCCGGACACAATATCAAGATCCAACGGTTCAAAAAGCCCGGCTTGAAAACGTTCGATTGCGACGGCTCCCATAACGGCGTTGTCTGTACATAATGTTAATGGCGCAACAAAAAGCCGAAACTTTTCCTTTTGCGAGGCCGCTTCCATTTTTTCGCGAAATCGTTTGTTTGCGGCAACGCCTCCGCCAATACAGAGCGTCGTCATTTTTTCCTGTTTGATCGCCTGAACTGTTTTGCCAACAAGACAATCAACTAGAGCTTCTTGAAATGAAGCGGCAATGTCCGCTTTTTCCTGATCGGACAGTTTAACGGAAGAACAATCGGTTTTGCCTGTTCCGGCAATTCGATATCGAACGGCGGTTTTGAGACCGCTGAAACTGAATTGCAACGCTTCTTCATGAAGCATTGGTCGAGGAAAATGGATCGCTTTGGGATTTCCCTGTTCCGCTCTTTTTTGAATATTGGGGCCTCCTGGATAGGGGAGACCGAGCATTGCGGCAACTTTATCAAACGCTTCGCCTGCCGCGTCATCAATGGTTGTCCCTAAAAGCGTAAAATCAATCGGACCGTTACAACGATACAAATTTGAATGGCCGCCGCTGACAATCAGTCCAATACAAGGAAACGGATTTTCTTGAAACGCAACCCGACAGGCGAAGATATGCGCTTGAAGATGATTAATCGCAATAAGCGGTTTGCCCGTCGTTAAACAAAGGGCTTTTGCCGCTGATAAACCAATCAAAAGCGAACCGGCCAATCCAGGCGTATTGACGACTGCAATCGCATCCAATTCCGATAATGTCGTTGCGGCTCTTTCCAATGTTTCAGCTAAAACCGGAAGAATTCGTTCCAAATGAGCTCGGGATGCTATTTCCGGAAC
>JAUNBG010000071.1 GCA_030527205.1 Planctomycetia bacterium | reverse complement strand
GAAGGAATCACAATCAGCGGGGCGAACAAATCGAACATCTTCAACGTTACCGGAGGAACAGAAAATTCGCCCGTTTCGTTGATCAATCTGAATTTGACCGCAGGCAAATCGCGTTGGTATGGCGGGTTAATTGTCAACAGCGGTTATCTGAATGTTACGGACACACAATTTATGAACAGCAGCGCCTATTATGGCGGCGCGATTTCGAATAACGGAACCTTAACGCTTGAGAATTGTTACTTTACGGAGAATCAGGCTTCGTATGGCGGCGCCATTTACAATCGGTCAAACGGCATTTTAACAGTGATCGAAACGACTGCCGAATCGAACGTTGCCAACAATCATGGCGGTTTCGTTTATTCCAATGGTCCTTCCGTAACTGTTTCCGATTCGGTGTTTACAGAGAATACCGGCAATAATCGCGGCGGCGTCTTTTATTTGTCTGGCGGAACGAATGTTATTGATTCCTCGATTTTTACGAACAATATCGGCAAGAATTACGGCGGAATTGTCTATAATATGGGTCAAACGACGTTTGCGAACAGCCTTGTTACCGGAAGTCAGGGAAGTTACGGCGGCGCGTTTGTCAACACCGGTTCCTTAACCATTGAAGACAGTTCATTTACGGATGGCGTATCCGTTTATGGCGGCGTCGTTTACAATCGTTCGACAGGAACTTTGATTCTGTCCGGAACAGATTTTGAATCCAACAGCGCAACTAATTATGGCGGCGTTCTTTACAACTTCGGGACGGCAGAAATCGTCGGCAGCGAATTGATATCGAACAGTTCGCAAAATCGCGGCGGAGCCATTTATGTTGCAGCAGGTTCTGTAAGCGTCGAAGATTCCATTTTTGAAGGCAATACAGCGAAAAATTACGGCGGAACGATTTACAATGCCGCAACGCTGACTCTTTCAGAAAGTTCGATTTCAGGCGGCTTGGCGATTTATGGCGGCGCTATTGCCAATACAAAATCGCTGACTTTGACGAATTGCGATTTAACTTCCAATACGGCAACGAAATACGGCGGCGGTCTTTATGCTTCGTCGTCGATTAAAACAATCGTAACCGGCGGAATCTGGAGCAATAACGCAGCAAATCAGGGCGGCGCTCTTTATGTTCGCATTGGAACCGTTGAATTGAGCGGCACGGAATTTACAGCGAATACCGCAACTCATAGCGGCGGCGCGATTTATGATGGCAATCAGGTTATTTTAAACGATTGCGTTCTTTCAGATAATTACGCAAAGTATTACGGCGGCGCGATTAACAATCAGAAAGTTCTGCGTTTGAACGGAAATAACGTCTTTTCAGGCAATTCGACCGAAAACGGAAAATATCCTGACATCTACACAAAAGAGGGCGGCTCCGTTATCGGAACTTATTCCAATGCGTCCCTTACAGAAGACTTATTGGACTCCGTTTTTACTGAAGACGAAGATTGGATTTAGTTTGGTTGAGAGTTGATAATGGATAGTTGATAGTGAAGAGGAAAATACTTTTCACTCTCTTGTTTCGTTGCCTTAATTAGTCGTCCCTGAAAAAATCGCGTTGAAAATAACTCATCAAGCGAATGTTCGAAAAGGAATTTTTGACTTTGCGACGGTTGAGATTTTGGTTTTCATTTTCAACTTTCGACGGTTTTCAATTTTGGTAGGCCTCGACATTACGAGACTTCGATATTGCAGCAAATAAATTGCTCCGGTTCAAGAGCGTTGCGTCAAAATTTCTCAAAAATGCAAGGTTTTTCGCCGTTTTTAGCAAGAAACGTTCGTTTCGCTTGCATTTTTGACGCGTGTTTTTCGGTTTCGTGTCGCCTATTTTACGAGGCGACGGACGTTTTTCTGGGGCGACTATTTCCATTCATTATAATGTTAATTTCTATCAAAAATGAACGAAAAACTATTTCCAAACGCTCTTCATTTTCCAAACTTGATAATTCTCAATTGAAGCGTTATCGCCGATAACGTTGAACTCAATCGAATCAAACGTTTTTCCGTCTTCCGGAACAAAGCAACGGGCGATTTGAGAAAGTCCCTGATTCGCAAAAAGTTCAATCGACATTCGATCAAGAACGATTCTCAACTCGACTTGGCCATTTTCAACCGCCATTGGAGCCTGAACATCGCCGGACAACATTGCCTTCTCTTTCGGCAGAAGAACGATCTTTTGACCTCGAATCGACATTTCGATTTGATCCGCGTCGCCAACTTTAATCGTCAAAGCAATATCAAGAAGTTCGTCGTCAAAAATCGAAACTTTTTTCGTTTTATTCAACTTGATATTGGATTTTTTCATTGTATCGCCGCGAAGTAATTCGAGTTCAACAACAGGATTTGTACAAAGTCGAATCCCATCCTTCGTCGAACGAAGCGTCAATTCGCGCGGAACAGAAAACTGTTGATTAAACGGCATATTCGGATAATTTCCGCCCGCCATCCAGGAAAACTGAATGCGTCGGCCTGGCGTATCGCTATAAGATTGAGCGGCATAATCGTTTCCGCCCCATTTCATATTCAGCGGTTCAGATTCCTTAACAAAAGTTTTGCCGTCAAACGTTCCAATCAAATATTTGCCATTGCCGCCCCAAAAGACCCATTTCTTATTAGTTTGATCGCCGTCGACGGCAAGTTCAAACATATCGGGACATTCCGAGCAACCAAGATTTTTAATATCCGTTACTTTTTCCCAGTCCTTCAAATTGTTCGAAGAAAAAATCGCATAATCTTCCGCGTCCATATAGAGCGCCATCATCCAACATTTGGACGGTTCAAACCAGAAAACTTTCGGATCCCGATTGCCGCCGATAATATGGGGAATGATCGGATTCTTTTCATATTTCGTCCAGGTTCGACCGGCATCCGTTGAATAAGCTAATCCCTGACTTGCTGGATGACCATAACGCATTGACGGACCGTTATAAGTATAAATGCCGCAAATTGTTTTTTCGTCCCCTTTTTGAACTCCCATTGTATTTTGATGATCAACAACGCCGCTTCCGGAAAAAATCGTTCCGAGCTCATCCGGTTCAATCGCGTCGGGCAGTTCGTTCCAATGAAGCAAATCGGGACTGACGGCATGCCCCCAAGTCATATTATTCCAAGTAACGCCGAAGGGATTATGCTGATAAAACAAATGATATTCGCCCTTATAAAACATCAAACCGTTGGGATCGTTCGTCCAGCCGCGTCGCGGGGCAAAATGAAATTGCGGGCGATATTTTTCCTGATAAGCCGTTTCCATATCGGGCATTTCATCCGATTGGACAATATATTCGAGTCCGTTGCAATCATCGGAAACTCTTTCCGCAATCAGTTTGACCGTTTTTCCTTTCCATTCTCCAACTTGCAAAAGAGCATGAAAATCGGCGTCCTCTTCATTGTCGGCCAATTCAATAATGAATTCGCGAACCGGTTTTCCCTCGACATTTAACGTCATCCAGGTTTTCGGAGCATTGGTTTTTATCGGCAAATGAAAAAAGCGTTTCTCAACGACAATTTCTCTTGATTTCATTCCTGGAGCCTTTTTGACATTCCCAAAAATAATTTGGTCAATATTAATATGCCCCCAAAAACCAGATTCTTCGTCAATGATTTCAATCGTCGCTGTTTTTCCAATAAAATCAGAAACATCCCAATCTGTCCAGGCAAGTTCTTCGCTTCCGCCTGGAACCTTATTCGGACCTGAAGCAGTTCGTTCCGCTTTGCCATCAACGATCAAATCAATTCGGGTTCCGCGATGTCCTCCCCCTCCGATAAGAAACGAAATGAAATTTCGTTCGATTTTAAAGTCTGGCGAAATCAATTTTCCCTTGGAACCGTCATTTCCGTAAAATGAGTTGACCAATCCTTTTCCCTGAAATCCGGAAACGTTCATTTGCCCCTCAAATGTCCCATGAGACGGACCTGGACCAAAAGCTGTCCCTTCCGTTTTCCAAGCTCCATAATCTTTGCCTTCAAAATCGGCAAAAATAATGTCATCGGTCGCTTTCGCTGTTTGAGCAAACAACAAAATCAATACAAACAATGCGAACAGTTTTTTCATTTATTGAAACCTTTCCATTTTAAAGCTGAATTTAGATAAAACTGGATTCAACCCTTCCTCTGGGATAACCTTTACAAACAGCAAATTATTTTGTAACATCGATATGATAATATTACATTAACAACAAACAAATATCAATGTTTTTGTTGATGTTTTTTTGTTTTTGGAAAAAAATCTGTAATTACATTTCGACTTTTTCTTTGTCGATTCTAACTCTTGCTTTTTTGAAACGCAAGAATTGCGAAGCGTTTTATAATCATCCAAATGATCGAATCCTATTGTTCAATCTTAACTTGAATGACTTTTCCATTGATTAGTCAGATTGCTTGTTATTCGCAAGTTTGATTTTGTTTAAGTAAATCAAAAAACCAGGAAAAAGGAACGTTCTTTGATTTTCTTTTTCCGAAAAAGAAAATGTTTCGACCAATTTTCCGTCGTCAAATGATCGAGTTGCCCCTTTATTCCCTTTACGAACAACGAAATTCGATCGGACAAATTCCCCTTTTTGCTTTTATTACAGACAATTTTTGGGTTTGGATTGAATTTGACAATTGACTTTTGTTGTCAATATTATAATATATTATCATGAAATGGAGAGAATCATTTTGCTTCAATTGACTTGTTTGGGACGCGTTCGCTGTTTATTCAAACCCATTGAAATTCTCAAAAATTCGGATTCGACATTGACAGGCGGATTACAAAAGGGCAATTTCTGTTGTCCATACCGACTTCAATTTCAATATATTTTATAACAATATTTTATAATAAAAACAGAAAACATAACGTTCGGTTGCAAACAAATTGTTTCTTCAGGACGATTCTTCGAGCAATGATTTAAACAACCAGACTAATGAAAAAGAGTTGAAAACAAGATTGTTTCTCAACCTTATTGAATATTTCTGAGCGTTGCAACACAGATTCGGCATCGCCAAACCAATGACAAACGACGAAACCTTTACCCATTCCGAATTCGATATAAACTTCCCCCAAAAAAACGGACAATAACAATGGATATCGATTTTACTCCCCAATATGATTTTCTTATCGGAATTGATTCCGATGGCTGCGCTTTTGATACAATGGAATTAAAACAAAAAGAATGTTTTGCTCCCAATACTATTCATTATTGGGGATTCAAAGGAATCAGTAAATATGCGCGAGAAGCCATTGAATTTGTCAATCTCTATTCCAAAAGCCGAGGCATCAATCGCTTTCCCGCTCTGGTTGAAGTTTTTCAATGGTTGCAAAAACGTCCTGAAGTCATTGCAAGAGGCGTCGAAATTGTAATCCCGCAAGCTTTATTGAATTGGATACAAAGCGAGTCAAAACTCAGCAATAATACGCTTCTTGAAGCTATAAAAAAAAATAACGATCCTCAATTGAAAAAAACGCTAGATTGGTCAAACGCTGTCAATGAAACAATAGATCGAGTTGTTGGCGAAGGGGTTCCCCCATTCCCTTATGTTCGCGAATCGCTTCAAAAAATTCAAGGTCATGCCGACATTCTGGTTGTTTCTGCAACGCCGCAAGCCGCTTTGATTAAAGAATGGGAAAATCAAGACCTTCTCCCTTTGGTTCAAGCTATTTGTGGTCAAGAAATCGGAACAAAAAAAGAATCCTTGGCTTGGGCGAAACAATATCCGAAAAATCATGCGCTTATGATCGGCGATGCGCCCGGCGATTATAAAGCGGCTGTTGCCAATAACGCCCTTTTTTTCCCGATTAATCCGGGTCATGAAGAAGCGAGCTGGAAACGTTTTTATGATGAAGCTCTTCAAAAATTCCTGACCAACAATTTTTATGGAGATTACCAACAACAACTCCTTGATGAATTCGATTCCTATTTGCCAACTCTTCCCCCCTGGTCAACAATATAAAGGAAAGACCAAAGCTGGAAAACGCAACAAGTTTTATTATTTCGAAATTCGTCCATTATTAACGGAGTTGTAAAGACCAAAAGTCGGGATTTTAACAGAATTGAGTATCATTCGTTATCCAATAAAGGAGAACAAAATGAAATGTCCATTTTGCCGATCTGCCAATGATCGAGTTCTTGACACACGAACAAGCGATGACGGGTTTGTTATTCGTCGACGTCGATCTTGCCTGTCTTGCGGAAAACGTTTTACAACTTATGAACGAATTGAAGTTACAAATGTTCGAGTCATTAAGAGAGACGGAACCCGCGTTCCTTTTGATCGTCTCAAACTTCGACGCGGAATTGAACAGGCCTGTTGGAAACGCCCGATCAGCGAAGCACAAATTTCTGCTCTCGTTGCAAAACTGGAAACAATTATCGAAAGCGATGGCGAAGCGGAAGTTGATACGGATTATATCGGCGAAAAAGTTATGGATTTGTTGAAAGAACTTGACGAAGTTGCTTATGTTCGATTTGCAAGCGTTTATCGAAAATTTAAAAATGTCAAGGATTTTGCCAACGAATTGGAACCGATGTTACGGCGCCAAAATCAAACTTGAATCGGGAATGTGATTAACCCTTTTCCTGATTGGAAATTTCCCTGTCCTTTTTTCTGCTGACTTTACTGATTTTTAAAAAGTTTTCATAAATGCTTGATTATGAATTATTTTTGGTTTTATCCAAACAGACCTTTTCTTGTGTCTTTTGCGCTGTCGATCTAAGGATAAAACCTTCAAATCGGTTGCTTTGCCGCGTTGACGGATGATGAACGAAAAATCTTGCAAATATTTTTCATGGATTTTGCAAACCCGGTAATGACGGACGGATCGTTGAAGGCGAAGCCTGTGACTCATCAATTTGGGTTAAATGGATGTCCAAAAACAAAAATGATCTTTTAATCAACAACGATAATTGAATATTATTGACCGAGAAACCTTTTGCGCCAATAGACTCTTTTTTCGAGGAAATGAGTATGGAAAAATTAGCCGAATTCAAAAAAATCATCCGAACTGAAGTTCCTTTAGCAATGCATACTTGGATGCAATTGGGGGGGCCTGCAGAATATTTTGCGGAACCCCGTTCCGAATTGGAACTTTTACAGCTATTGCAAGCTTGCTTGAAGGAACAGATTTCAATCCGCGTTTTGGGAATGGGATCGAACGTTCTGGTTTCCGATCAAGGCGTCCCTGGAATGGTTATTCGTTTGTCGGCGCCCGTTTTCTGCGAAATCGAAACTTCGTCCCCTTATGTTGTTGCTGGAGCTGGAGCAAAATTCGGACGCGTTATAACCAATGCGGTTCATGACGGTCTTGCCGGGTTGGAAAGTTTTATTGGTATTCCCGGATCTGTCGGAGGCGCAATTATGCAAAATATCGCAACCAATGACGGGTCAATTGGCCAATGGATTGATTCGATACGAATTGTAACTTTTGCTGGCGAAATGAAGACGTTATCGCGTCAGGATATCGTTTTTGGTTATCGCAATTGCGGATTGGATAACGCCATTATTTTATCGGTTAAATTTAAATTGACGCCGGAAAATGAAAAAGAAGTTTCGCGTCGTTTACAAAAAATATGGATTGTCCGTAAAAAGAATCAACCGATCGGAAATCAAGGCATCGGTTATCTGTTTGGCAATCCCCGCGGTCAAAGAGCCTCTGAACTCATTGATGAAGTTGGACTAAAAGGAACAAAAATCGGCGGAGCGTCGGTCAGCGAAAGAAATGCAAACTTTGTTCTAATTGATTCGGAATGTTCATGCGATGACGTTAAACGCCTTATTCGTTTAATTCAAACGCAGGTTCGCGAACAACGGGAAATCGATCTTGATTTGGAAATTCAACTTTGGTAATCTTGTACGCAACCGGTCAAATGTTGTTTTGAGCAGAGCAAAAAAACGATATGCAACAACCCTTTCAGAGAAAGATTAAAAATGAACAATAATGTTATTCGGGAAACGTCTATTCCTGGCTTGACGCCAAAACGGGGAAAAGTTCGAGACATTTATGATTTTGGCGATTCCATTCTTTTGGTCAGTTCTGATCGAATCAGCGCTTTTGACTGGATTCTGCCGACCGGTATTCCTGATAAAGGAAAAGTTTTGAATCAATTGGCTGAATTTTGGTTTGAAACCTTAGGCGTTCAAAATCATTTGATTACAACAGACGTCAATGAAATGCCGCTTCCGCCCGGAACGGATCGAAGCCAGTTTGCCGGACGTTCAACTTTTTGTCGAAAAACAAAGGTTTTCCCGATCGAATGCGTTGTTCGCGGTTATCTTTCCGGATCGGGTTGGAAAGAATATCTGAAGTCGCAAACTGTTTGCGGAATAAAACTTCCTGATGGATTGCGTGAAAGCGAACGCCTGGAATCGCCGATTTTTACGCCCTCGACCAAAGCGGAAACCGGGCATGACGAAAATATTTCGTTCGAACAAATGGTTGAGATTATTGGTCAAAACGCTGCAGATGAATTGAAATCGAAATCGCTTGACATTTTTCAACGCGGTTCCGAATATGCAAGTAAACGCGGAATTATTATTGCTGATACAAAATTCGAATTTGGGCTCCTGGATAATGAAATCGTTTTAATCGACGAAGTGATGACGCCTGACAGTTCTCGATTTTGGGCTGCCGATCAATATGAGCCGGGACGCGGCCAACTTTCTTTTGATAAACAATTTGTGCGGGATTGGCTTCTCAATTCCGGTTGGGATCGAAATTCCAATCCGCCTGAGTTGCCGGACGACATTGTTCAAAAAACCCGCGAAAAATATATTGAAGCTTTTGAGCGGATCACAGGAAAAGCGTTGTCGTTTGTCAATTATTAGACCGAGTTGTCAGAATATTGGATTATTTTAGCGAAATGAGCGAAAAAATCTGAAACAGGTCAGATACAAAAACTATAAATGACGATTTTATTTATTGTTCGCTTCCGGCGTTGAAATGGAGGAAAGACGAGATCATTTTGATTTTGATTTGTTCGAAACATTTTGAATCTTAATCAATCCCGTTTTTTCTCTGCGTCTGAAGCGTCTCTGCGAGAAAATAAAAAAAGAAACGTTTACAGTTTGAGTATTGAAAATGGTCCGGTCAAAAAAACACTCATTTCGCGAAAATGTTCAAACTTTTATTCTCAAAACGATGAACTCTGTCAAAAATGTTTCTTCGATTGAAATAAAAGTCGATATAATTAAGACTTGCTCTCAAAAAGAATTAAGAAAAGAATAATGAAGAAAATTAAAATTGCGATTTTTGGCGCCGCCGGTCGAATGGGACAGCGGCTTATTGCGTTAAGTCATGCGGATCAAGACTTGGAAATTGTTGCCGCTTTGGAAGCTCCGAATCATCCGAAATTGAATCAAGACGCTGGCGACATTGCGGGAATAGGCAAAATCGACGTTCCTTTAACTGCCGATATTCCTTCAAACGTTCAGGTTGACGTTCTCATTGATTTTTCCTCGCCGGCGGCAACCGAGTCTCTCATTAAACTCTGTCTTGATAAAAAAATCCCTTTGGTTTACGCGACAACTGGAGCGACTTCAGAGCAAATTCAAAAATTGACCGAAGCCTCAAAACTGATTCCGCTTTTAATGTCGCCGAGCATGAGCATGACCGTTTGTTTAACGATGAAACTGGCTCAAATGGCCGCTCAAGCTCTGCGTGATAAAGACGCCGACGTCGAAATACTTGAACGTCATCATCGATTCAAGGTTGATTCGCCAAGCGGAACCGCTTTGAAATTCGGAAAAATCATTGCCGACGAAATGGGGATTGACCAATTTTCCTTTGGTCGAGAAGGAAAAGTTGGCGCAAGACCCCATAATGAAATCGGTTATCATGCGATTCGTATCGGCGATAATCCTGGCGAACATTCCATTTTATTTGGACTCCTGGGCGAAACAATGGAATTGACCGTTCGTGCAACAAATCGAGACGCTTATGCTTCCGGCGCGATACAAGCTGCTCATTTTCTGGCCAATAAGCCGATTGGCCTTTACGGTATGGATGACGTTCTTCATCTTTAATTTCTCGTACTCGTTCACAGCGATTTTTTCCTTTTTACGCAATAGAGTTCTAAATTTCTTTTAAAAAAGACGCGAAAGCACAGAGAAAAGAGAACTGTACTTTCGCCGATTTTTCTTTTCGCAAAACAGAATAGAACATAATCCGTCGGAAAAAAGGATTTCGCACTGTGTCGTGACAAATATCCAATATCATTACAAAAATCGGAGAAAGAGCAAAAGAGAATAAGAAGAGGGAAAGATTTTATTCCGGTTCCGCTCCAGTCCCAGGTTTATCTTGCGTAACAGCTTGTTTTGGGATGATTAACCAAAAATACAAAAGACGCTCTTATACATCTATTATTTGTATTATTTGCTGACTCTGTTATTTGCTGAATATATCCATATTTAACAGAAAATACGGAGCTATTGTTTGACATTTCGTTTCATTTTATACAAAAGCGGATCTGCTTGACGAATTGCCTCACTTAGAGACTGTTTCGTTTTCAATTCGATGATACCAAAGCTCAAGGCAAGCGAAATGTTCAACTTTTCATTCGGAGAGCGGTTCAAAGTTACTTGACAAGGAAACGTATTCATTCGTTTTTGAGCGACGTCCAACTTACAGTAAGGGCAAAAAACAGCAAACTCATCTCCGCCGATTCGAGCAACGACATCCTGAGAGCGAAACATTGTTTTCAGGATTTGGGCAAATTGAACGAGCAATTGATCGCCAATATCATGCCCCAATTGGTCATTTATCTCTTTAAAATGATCGATATCGCACAAAACAAACGTTCCGCACTCATTTGGGTGACTCGGTTCAAACGAAGCCAACGCTTGTTCCAGTGCGTAACGATTCGCCAAACCGGTTAACGGATCGGACGAAGCAAGCAATTTTAGCTTTTTCCATTTTATCCAGTCGTTATAATCCGTCGCATTTTTTTGTGGAAATAAGGAAAGTACGAATCCAATCTTTGTTTGCGATCTTTCTCTCTGTTGATCATTCTCTGATAATCGACTTTCTGAATTGTTATTAACACAAAAATCATACAACGCTCGAATTCGGACATAAAACGAATCTAACGAATATTCATAAACATTGGATGACCGAATGGAATCATTATGAAAAACAAACAAAGAATCGATAAATGCGGCAATATTGTTTTTTTGAGAAAGAGAATCAAAGAGCTCATTGCAAACGAGAAGCTTTCGGTTATCATCAAAAACCGCGACCGGATAGGGAACATCGGTTAAGATTGTCTGAAGAGCATAATATGCGATTTTATTGAACTGATTCATAAAATGAGCCATCAAATTAAAAGCTAAAAGAAAATAATGAAAAAAAAAGAAACCTACTTGCAAAAAAAACTTTTTCCGTTATTATAATAAAGAACTTTTGATTTGAATAGAATGATCGAAAATAAATGATGACATATTCCCAGATTCTTTCCCTTTTTAGACTATTTCTAAAATTCTAATGAATCAATATAGTCATTCATTCTGTTGTTAAAGTTTAAAATGTAATGCTTTTTTCTCTTGTAACAACTATTTCGATTAGATCATCAACATTGTTTCATTCATTTGGCCGAGTGGCGGAATGGCAGACGCTGGGGATTTAAAATCCCCTGTCCTTAACGGACGTGCGGGTTCGAGTCCCGCCTTGGCTATTCAAACGAAAATCACAGGTGTCGTAAATTACGGAGCCTGTGATTTTTTTGCTTTAATCTTAACGATTGCGAATATCAAAAAACATTAATTTTCCCCGCGAGACGCCCAAAAGGCGCCCAATGTTTGATGATGTTTTGCGTCGATAGGGTCGTTTTGAAAATCGGGCGCCCCGAAAGAGGATAAAAAGTCCCCGGCATTATTTGAATTTTCGCCGGAAGAATTGTTTTTTGTTACGTTTTAGGTTTCGCCCAGATTCGCATTCTTTCCATTTCTCTAGCGCCAACTCTTCGACAGGACAAAAAGGCTCTCACCGATTCGCTCCGCCGATTCTTCAACGCTTCCCAAGAAACCGCCCGAGGTTCGCGCGTGTCGCCGACTTTCGCTTCGTTGCGAAAAAACGCCCCGCCAACTCCAACTCCGCGACAGTCGCCCGCTGTTTGAAATATACTCAACGCGGCGGGGCGAAAGAATTAGCGTCAACACATTCTAGATTTTCCGTCGCGGTAAGCGAAAATTGTGAGCGCGAGGACAAATTTTAAAAAATCTTCAAAAATTCCGTTTTAGGGACTTGACTTTTCTAAAACCTTATGTTATATGTCTTTTTGCTCGCCCCTTCTGTCGGCGACCAAAATATGCACGCTTTTCTAAGAGGCCGGTAACCTCGCGCTTCTTGTTTCCAACCTTCATTCCCTTGAATTTTTCCCCAAATTGCGCGGTCCCAATGCCGACCGCGTCTGCGTTTGCTCGACGTTGCGTCGGAGCGCGATCTCCTTCGACGTCTCGGGGACCCTTTATTCCGACGTCGATCGAAATTCCCGCGACGCAAACCCAAGACTAGCCGTTATTTAAGACGCCGTCGTTTGAAAAATTCAAAGAAAATGATGGAGGCGTTAATTCAATCGATTACTATTCGCCAAGGAACTGTTCAATGAAACGTTTGCAAAGCTTTTTCTTTTCTTCATCGAATAATCGTTTTAACAAACGTCAATCGTCGCTCGTTCGCAAATCGCCGTCGAATCGGAGGTTGCGTCTCGAACCGCTCGAAAAACGCGAATTGCTTGCGGTCGACGCGTTGGGAGCAAGCGAGTTGTACGGCCCGCCGACGATCGAGACGTTCTCGATCGCCAACGCAACGCCGACGGTCGCGGCTCTCGTTTCGGAACCCGTTGCGAACGCTTCGGTTAACGTCGACGTCAATTTGGATCCGAACGTTTCCGGAGTCGCTTTTTCTATTCGTCGGGATAATTCCAATTTAAAATTCTGGCGCGCTTCTTCGAAATCCGGAGGAGAATACGAGTTTACCAACGGAGAATGCGGATTGTCCGGCTCCTGTTGTATTTGGGCGGAATACGCGTCGACGGGAAACACAAATTACACCTTAACGCTCGTCGCTCGCGATTCTTCGACCGGCGCGGAACTCTTTACTGAAGAGATGACTTTCAGACCATTTAATAGCGTTTTAGTAATTATTTCCGGTCGAAACCAAACGCCAAGTAATCCTATTAACAACGCGACACATGCTATAGTACAAATGGCTCTTGATCTTTATAGTACCGAAGTTTATGACGTTCATGTATACCCGCCAAGCGACGTTGGAGATTGTAATAGTGGTTTAAATATGGGTAACGGCATTGCGTATAATGAAATTGTTAATGCGATAAATAACCGAGGCGTTAACAATATTGGATTAGCTGGTTACAGTTATGGCGGCGGCGCTATATACGGTTTGTCTCAACGATTACATCGTAACAAACTTCCCGTGAATCATACAGATAGACTAAACGATATTGCCAACAATTACTCTATTGATTTTGCCGCATATATCGACGCAATAATGAACGGATCGTATTTAGCATATGCGCAAAACACGCCGCCTATCGACGTTGAACATTTTTATAATCGCTATCAAACTAACGACAGAGATTATTATAATTATTATTTTCAAATATTTGGACAAGCGTTTGTTGAAGCGTATAACAACAATCAAAATTGTAATAATTTAACGGTTATTGATCCAGAAGATAATATTGAACGTTTTGTAGATCACTATATTATTGACGATCTTGTTTGTGATGAACTTGCGATAGAAATTCAAACGTATCTTACTCGATAGAAAGGTCCGAAAAACATGAGAAAATATATTAAATATATTTACGCGTTCAATATGTCGTGCATAGTATTATGTTATGCAAACTACATTCTTTTTTCGATCTTGCGTCGTAATGCGACGCGCGGAGCCGTCGATAGTATTGTTGATAGTTTATTGTTATTTGTTTCTACGCCGGTCGCCTGTATAATTATTCCGAGTTCGATTTACGTTTTTTGGCGCGGCGACTATTACGCTAAGTGGGGAAGCGTCGTTTCGCTTATAATGAGCGCCTACTATATCGCGGTATGGTTGACGATTCTATCTACCGTTGAATAACGAATGTTACGGTTAAAAAATGTAAAATCGACGCTGTTTCATAATATATTTCGTTTTTTTTGCGTCTCTATTTTAAGACGATACTTACGCCGAAAGCGACGAGACGGCGATCATGACGATTAAGCCGAGCGACTATTATGTGGTCGATCTAACGAACGGCTGCGGCGTAACAGAGGTCGCCCTTGTCGGTTACAGCCATGGCGGCGGCTCCGTTTACAATTTGGCTTGGCGAATGTATTGGGACGGCCAAGATCCTGGTTTATTTTACGATCCGCTACCCGATAGAATCACAAAAGCTTACACGCTTGCTTTTACGTCCTATATTGACGCTGTTGCCAATACGACCTCAGCAGATTTTTATTCTGAAAATAGGCGTCCTTTAGAGCAGGCCATTAAAATATTTTCTACAAAGATGAGAAAAATATTCAAGATTTGAAAGGAGCCGGACGATAATCAAGGATAAGGAGGGAACCGAAATGAGATCTTATTCAAACGACCTGAGGGAACGGGTTATCGACGATATCGCGTCGGGAACGCCGATTCGGAAAGCGGCGGTTAAATGGCATATCTCACCGAGAACAATCAGCTTATGGCTGAAACGTTTTCGTGATACGGGAAGTTACG
>JAUNBG010000019.1 GCA_030527205.1 Planctomycetia bacterium | reverse complement strand
AAATCGCTGTCGGATTGCTCAGATTCGCTTTTTAACGCATCCAAATCGCTTTCTTGACGACTATAATTTTCTTCGGAATGAAGTTCAATATTATTCTCATCTTCTTCCAAATCCAATGAACCAAATTCGATTACGGAATCAAGAGCCGTTAAATTCGGCACTGAAAAAGTTTCGTCCTTGGTTAAGGAAGACGAAATCTCTGAAGAACAATCCATTTTGGAACAATTTGTCAACGAAATAGAACTCTCTTGAGGCAATTGTTGAAGAGTTCGCCAGGCATTCGATATTTCTGATTGATCAATAAAAACCGTATCCAACAACTGAAGAGCCTGAACAACCCGGTTCTTTTGAATAAACGAACAGCAACAAGATTCCGTGTTGTTTTTCAGGGAAAGTTCAAGTTCCAATTCATTTGGATTCAGAAGATTTTCGGGAACCATTTGCTTTAAACTGCAATAAATAACATGATCGCAAAGTTGGTTAATAAGTCGAGGGACGCCGCCTGTGACTTGATGAATACTGTTTTTGGCTTCCGCAGAAAAATGAACTTTCTCAAACAAATCTCCTGCTCTTTGAAGTTCAGTTTCAATATAATCAACTGTTTCTTTCCGCGTAAAGGGCTCAAGATAAGAACGCGAAACTATTCTCTGTTGCAATGCAGCGAAACGAGGATGAGCCAAACGCTCTTCAAATTTAAGATTTCCGGCAAAAGCAACGCGAATTTTAGATGTTTCTCCGTTACTTAAATCGAGAAGAGAACGAATTTCTTCAAAAACAGAAAAAGGAAGATATTGTGACTCATCAATCAAAAGAATAAAACGTTCATGAACTGTTCGACGCAGATAATCTAAAAATAACAGACGGAGCTCATTTTCTTCGCAACCGGCAAAATTCTGATTTAAACCAAACAAAATCTGCTGAAGCAACGATTTTTCATTTTTGATTCTTGAATGCGAAATAATTAATACAGTATCGTTTATCTGAAACTGTTCTGCCAGAACTCGTAAAAGAAGAGTTTTTCCTAAACCGGTCTCGCCCAAAATGAGAGAAATTCCTTCGCCGCGATTTAAACAACGAAAAACCGTTTCTCGAACTTCTTCTGATATTTCTGCCGGAAAATAAGCGCAAGGCTCGGGAATGGCAAGAAATGGTTGTTGAAATTCCTCAAAAGTTTTCATTTCCATTAGAAATTCTTTCGTATCAAAGGCGGTCTGACATTCTTTTTGCTATTTCAAACAATTTTTGTTTAATACATTTTTGCGAAAATTGTCAATTCTGTTGCTTTTTTTGTTTTTTCTGATAAATCCAATTCGGGTTATTATTTTGCTGTTTTGTGATCAATTCAAACGACGGAAAAAGATCCGCAGTTTTGGACAAAACGGACATCGTCTGTCAAATGACAAACTTGTTGCAAACGAACCAACTGAGATTCAAAATAAAATAAGATCATTTTATATTCAAATTGATTGAAAATCCCGGAATTTTTTCGCAAGCCAACAACAATGAAAGGGCTGTTGACAATCCCTATTCGAATTGTGCTGCTTATATCAATTAAAAAATAACAATTTTATACAGAATTTCCTTCATTATCGACTCACAGTAAACGAATAATAAACATTCGTTTGTCTAAATTTCTATTTTACTTTTTTAACCAATTTTAATTCCCCGAAAAACAGAATAACCCTTTTAACCCTGATAATCCGTTTTTTCGAAAAGATCGAAACCAAAAAGAAACGAGTCTATATAATAAAGCTTCAAACGATGAAAATCATTTTGTCAAATGATTAGATTATAGGAATTATGTCGCTTGATTTTAACGATTGCCGCGATTACTTTTCCTGGCTTGCTTTTTTTTTCAAATTCTTATTGGAAAGACCTCGAAAATAGATTATACTATTCATTAATGGAAGTATCGACTTTTCGTTAGCATTACGTTTTTGAAGCAGTAACTCTATATAATAATGTTGGAACCAAAATTATGCCTAAAGCATTATGTATCACATCATTATCCATTTCAGCCCTTCTTTTTATTGTTTTTGTTCTTGATATAGTCGCAGGTATTCCCTTTGGTAAAGCCGATTTTCTCATGGATTTGGGATTTATTATCTGTTCAGGAGGACTGGGGACTTTAAGTTTTTTATCTCTTCGAGAACAAAAATAAATAAATTGTCACAAATAAGTAAAAGAGGTAGGATTTGCCAATTGTAGCTTTTGTGGTTGGCCGGATCGATTTATTTAAGTTGAAAATGTTTTAATCGTTCTAATTCCTCTTGACTTTATTTTTATTATTTCGTAAGATAATAATTGTAGGGATTATGGGTTTAACGTAAAACAAAAATTCAAATTTTTGTTTTATAATTGATTTTATCTGTCGCTTGACAACTTTATTGAAAATGTTGCCTGCGAAGCGATTAAACGCATCCTTTTATTTTTGCCTAGTTTATTCTGTTTTTCTTTTTGTCTTGTTTTTTGACAATAACTTGAAAAAGGTACCTATTATGTCATTTCAACCAGGAAATGGATTTCCGGTTTTTCTTTCCTCGATTTTGGGCAAGCAGGATTTTGTGTCGGCGGAAGATGTTCAAATCAATTCCTGCAGCACAAATGCGCAGAAAGTTAATCCGGGAACCCTTTTTATTTGTCTTCGTAACGAGGCGATCAGGATCATCGAAGAGGTCGAACAAGCGATGAAAAACGGAGCTCAAGCCGCCATTATTCGCCGCAATACTCTATCGAATCCGATTGCTTACGCAATTCGTCAACAAGGATCAATTTTTGAAGTTGATGAACCGTTAACTGTTTTTGGTGAAGTTTGTCAGGCTCTTGCTGGAAACCCGTCCAAACGGATGAAGATGATTGCGATCACAGGAACCTCCGGAAAAACCTCTCTTTCCTATTTAATCGCAGGAATGTTGGCCGAATCGGGACGTCCTGTTGGGTTGATCGGTTCCTTAGGCGTTTATGATGGTCAAAATCTGTTGCCTGTTCAGGAAACAACGCCAACGGCAGATAAATTGGCCGATCTGTTGGCCAAAATGTATGAAAATGGTTGCTCGCATGCAATTGTTGAAGTTTCAAGCATTGGAATTGATCAATATCGTTTGGCTGGAATTCAATTCGACGCGATTTGTTTGACCAATATCAAACGAGATCATCTCGATTATCATAAAACCGTTGATCAATATCGACGAACCAAAATGCAAATATTCAATTATGCAAAAGAAAATGCGATTGCGATTTGCAATTTGGATGATCGCGTTACCGAAGCCGTTTTACATCTGATTCAATATCCTGTTATGACCGTTGGAATGCATCCAACAGAAAGTCTTGTCGGCGGAATGCTGGTCGAACAAGAAAGAACTCAACAAATGTTTTATATTGTTGCTGGAACGGATGCTGTTCCTGTTCAATCGAAAATCATTGGCAATGAGTTCGTTTATGATTGTTTAATGACGGCCGCTCTGGGAATCAGTTGGGGAATTGATCTGAATACTATAGTCCGCGGAATCGAACGAGTTGAACATATTCCTGGACGTTTGGAAAGAATTGATTGCGATCAACCTTTTGGCGTTTTTGTTGACAATGCCAATACGCCAGAGTCCCTGGCGGCTTCTCTCCGAACAATTCGATCTGTTACCGAAGGTTCCATATATTGCGTTTTGAGTGCTCCCAATGATCAAGATCGAAGCAAACGCCCGTTAATGGGAAGAACGGCTGAAACTTTATGCGATATAACCGTTGTTACAACAAATATCAATGGACGTCGAAACGGCACAGAATCCGTTAATGATATCCTTCAAGGATTTGAATCTCAAGATAAAAAAGTTCGAATCATTCCGAAACGAAGCGACGCGATTTCCTGGGTTCTTTCCAATGCCAATCCTGACGATTGCGTTTTAATTATTGGAAACGATCCGCTTCTGGACGATTCGGATAAAGATACTTTTTCTGACCGGCAGTTTGTTCGACATTGGCTTTATGAAAATCAGCCCTGTATCGAATCCTATTGGATTTAATCAGATGAAATAATTCTCGATTAGCGTATTGTGATTCAACTTATGTTAAATTAATTAATATGTTGCAGCAATATTCCAAAAATCACCCCGATTATTAATTGAACGAATTGTTTAAAAACGTTCAAGATTCCAATATATTCAAGACGTTTTCCTTTATTAAATATGCGGAAAACGTCTTTTTTCTTTTCCTGTCAATCCGCGTTTTTCGTTTTAAAACAAGATTAACGCAGCTAAAATCCGCCCGGGTTTAATGGATTGAACCGTTCAGCCATTTTTGATAAGCCGGATCGACCCAGGAAACATCTGCCAGCAAATCGCCCAAAGGATCAATATCTGAAGCGGCAAAACCGAGATGATTATGACGACGCCAACCTTCGGCATATTGATATCGTCCGCAAAGTTTCCCTGTTTTTTCAGCTCCCTCGACCATTGAATCGAGATAAGAATCATAACCTTGCGAAACATCAAGCCATTCTTTTTGACTCTTATGACAAGCCAGAAGAGCCCGTTTTCGTTCGATTACCGATCCAATATCAACATATCGTTCCGCATAAACAACGCGTCGCATGGGATCAAGATTTCCATGCGGCTGACCATGATAAACCGCAATATCTTTAAACGAAACCGCAGTTGGCGGATCGACCGGCGCATTCATCATTCCTCGACAAAAGGCAGCCGTTACAGCCAAACGAACTGTATTTTGATGATCTTCCATATAATCGACCGGCGATTGAACAAGCAAAATATCCGGATTAATATCGCGGATCACAGCCGTCAATTTAAGCAAAGTCGGACGATCATAAAAGACATCCAAATCGTCAACAAGCGACTCATGATAAGTTGCTCCAAGCAAAGCGGCGCTATTTGCCGCTTCATTGCGACGAGTTCGAATAATTTCTTCCCGGCGCATTGTTGACGTTCCCCAGGAACCGTTGGCTATCGTCATATAATGAACATCGCAACCGCGATCTTTCAATAAAAGAAGCGTTCCGGCCATAACAAACTCGATATCATCCGGATGACAGGCAACGGCAAAAACGGTTTTTTTCTCTCCATTGACAGAACCGTTGTCTTTGTTTGAGTCGTTAATGTCGCAGGAGTTGTTGCGGTTGCCCAAACAGCCGGAATCGCTAAAACTGTCGGAATTGCCAAAACAAAGTTATCAGAATTATTAAGGTTGTTAGAATTGTCAAAGCTGCCTGAATTATTGGAGTTCATGGCGTCAATCCCCTTTCTCATTCACACCAATCTGGCTTGGGAGCTTTGAGAATTTTTCCAGACGCATTGGATTGAAGTCGTTTTATATAATGAATCGTTTCGGAAATTTCGCCAAAGTTATGAAGAACTTCCAAGGAAAATTCAAACGATCTGGTTTCGCCCGGTTCAAGTATTTGAACGCGGCCTTTTTCTTTTTCAAACGATTTGGTATTGGGGAAATTGAGTCCCGGTTCCAGACCGGTTACATAAGAATCGCCGCAAGGACGTTGCATTTTCCAAACCAGAAAATGCGGAAATTGTTCTTTATTGAACCCCAGTGTCAAGCCGCGAGTTCCCTGCGAATTGATGAGAAGGACTTTCGTATTTTTATTGCGATCAACAGCCAAATCAAAAAAGAAACAGCATTCCGGACGTCCCGGCAACGGTTCCTGGTAAATATTCCAATCTGGAAGTTGTTCAACGGCATTGTTATCGCGAGGACACATTTCTTCAAACGGAACCATAACTTTGGCGCCCGCTGAAACAAACGGTTCGCCTGCATTAATATGATACATCAGCTCAAAATCGGTTGCGACGGAAGAACGATTTTTGACCATATCATGAACGGTTAGTTTGGAAGAGCCGGCAAAAGTCGAATAGGTTACATAAAGAGCCAAACGTTTTTGCAACGCTCGGGCTTCTTCGATTACTCCTTTTATTATTATTTCTCCGGTTTCCGTATTAAAACTGACTTTGACCCGACGAGCTGGAAGATTAGAGATTCTGCCATGAAGACCATATTTAAGAACGCCATTTTGATCAAATTCCGACGATCCAAGACTTTCAAGACCGCAACGAGCGATAAATTCATCAAAACCGTCAAGCCAACCGCAGCCGCTTGGATCGTTTAACGAGACAAATTTTGGATGAACCGGCCCGCGAACTGCGCTGTCCCATTTGAGTTGAACGTCGCCGCAACGGCCTTTCCACATATTCATGCCGCGCGTTGGAATTATTGTAAAACAGAACTTGCCGTTATCAACTTCGATAATATCAACGCCGTCTCGAATTCCGCCATGCAGTCGACGCTTCGTTATCCGAAATGGAATCGCTCCTGCCGGGCTTTGAAAAACTTCCTCGATATCAAGGGATTCTGAATAAATTCCATTGTCCGAATCCAAAATCGTTCGGGTCTTCAACGCCATTTCAATCTCCTTTTGAAATTATTGTTCGTTTTTAAATGGATTGAATTCTTTCTTATTTTCCAATCTGGAATAGATGAGTTATCAAAACAAGACTTCAAGGACTCATTTTTGTGAAATTTCTCAACGATGAAATTCCTTTATTAAAGAATTCAGTTTTATAGGAAAAAGTTATTATATAAAACTTTTTGAGGATAAACAATCCTTTTCATTGAAAATCGTCGATAACTTCTCCAAAATATTATGAACCATTTCATTGCAAAACGAATGGGCCTGGTTTATTCTGAAGGAATGATTGATTCTGAATGTTGCCGTCCATTTTGATTTTCAGACCAAAATAGAAAAAGGCTGATCCGCAAATAAAATCAATCGTTCTTTAGCGATTAGTCCTTCGTATTCTTATTTGTTTTTTGTTTTTTAAGTTTCTTTTTGAGAACAAAAGCGAGGCGTCCGATCAATCTGAAATAGAAAAAAACGGCTCCGGTCGTTACAGCTCCGATGATTCCGTTAAATCCCAGAAGAAAAAGTCGTTTCGATTCCAACGCTTTGGAAACAGAAAAAAGTTGCCAAAAACTGACAAATAAAAACGCATAGATAACGATCAAGAAAATCAAACTGAAAAGATAAAACGTTCCCCATAATTTTTTTTGGTTTCGCAAACTCTGAAGAATTTCGGGCGAATAAAGATTGAATGGCGAATTATTGAGCATTCCGCTGAGAATAAAAATCGGGAGAAAAAGAAAAAAACTTCCTGCCAAACAAAACAAAGAAATATAGATTGGCGTCGTCACAACAAACGGAGCAAGGTCAGAAGCGGCCGAAACCGACTCTGTTAAATGAAGTCCCAGGAGAAGAAAAATAATTTTTCTTAAAAGAACTCCGGGAAAAATAGCCATAAAAATAACATAAAGAAACCAAATCATATGAACAACTGAATCTAAAATATCAAAAGAAGGATATTGCGTTAATGTATTGTCGCCGCTGGCGCTCGCTTCGAAAATATAAATGGCATAAAACATTAAAATGGCAATAAATCCCAGTTGGCCAACAATACCGAATAAGAAGAACATTCCGACAAGGCTCAAAATCAGAAAAGCCAGCCAAAAGTCCCCATATGTCATTGGCAGAAACAATTTATCTGTTAACAAATGTTTGGAGGATTTTTTATTTTGTTGACGCAATTGATTATTGTTATTATTTTTTTCCATTAAAGAACCTCAAATTTTTTAGTGACAAAATAATTCAATAAGAATACAACAAACAAATATATGCAATTATTATCAATTGAAAACGGAATGTTTTGTTGCAAATGGATAAAAGTTTTCTTTTTTTGAGAATTGTCAGAAAAAGATGATTTATCGTTTCATGACGTTCCAAACAGGAATAAAAGCAAACGAAAACCAATTATTGCCCGACTTCAATCAGATCGTTTTTGTCATTTTGATTTTATGAACTTTTTCAATATAATCAGGAATTGCGGGCAAAGACTTTATTGTTTATCATTCTTTTCAATTTTGAAAAATAGAGAAAGGAAATCATTCAATCCCTTCTGTTCAATCGGATGTTTCATCAAGAAGTTTTTCTAATTGGGAAATGGAATCATCAAACAACGCTTTTTCGAACATTTGTTGTTGAAGAAACAGATCAATTCGAGGTTTCATTTTGATTGCCCGATCAATGTCTGGATTGCAACCTGCTCGATAAGCCCCGATTGATATGATATCCTCGCTGTCGGCATAAATGCCAAGCAAACGTCGAATTTCCCGAGCGCATTTTAAATGATTATTGTCGCATATATTTGGCATAAGTCGGCTGACGCTTTCCAGAATATCGATTGCAGGATAATAACCGCGCGAACTTAATTTTCTCGAAAGCCAAATATGACCGTCCAGTAAACCGCGGACGGCATCGCAAACCGGATCTTGGCGATCATCCCCTTCAACCAGAACCGTAAAAAAAGCTGTTATGCTTCCATTTTGACTGCGACCGGCCCGTTCAACCAATCTCGGAAGGGTTGAAAAAACGCTTGGCGTATAACCTCGCGTTGTTGGCGGTTCGCCAGCGGCCAAACCGATTTCTCGTTGCGCCATAGCAAATCGCGTTAATGAATCCATGAGAAACAAAACCTTTTTGCCTTGATCTCGAAAATATTCGGCGATCGACATTGCGGCATAAGCGGCTCGAACTCTCATTAAGGCCGGTTCATTCGACGTCGAAACGACAATAATGCTTTTTTTTTGACCTTCTTCGCCTAATTCATGTTGAATAAAATCGTTGACTTCGCGTCCTCGTTCGCCAATCAAACCAATAACGATAACATCGGCATTGGTATAGCGAGCCATCATTCCGAGCGTCACGCTTTTCCCAATCCCGGATCCGGCAAAAATTCCCAATCGCTGACCGCAACCGCAGGTTAATAAAGCGTCAATGGCTCGAATTCCCGTCGAAAGAATGGAATCAATAGCCGGGCGTAAACAAGGATCGGGAGGTTTTTGGTCAAATCGAATTCGTTGCGGAAGAATTGGTTGCGTTTTTGTATCGATGACTTGACCAAATGCGTTGACAACCCGTCCCATTAACTCATCGCCAACTCTCAACCAGGGAACCGTCTGAACCATTTCAACCCGACTTCCGCGTCGAATTCCAACCAATTCTGAACTCGAATACAATAATGTTAAATTGTCTCGAAAACCAATGACTTCCGCTAATATATCTGAATCTTCTCGATATTCAATTTTGGCTATTGAGCCGATCGGAGCAGGAAAACCGGTTGCCGAAATAGTCATTCCTTCTGTTCGAACAACAGTTCCAACCAATTGACAGGCCATTATTGTTTGAATTTGTTCGACAATATTATTGTTCATTTTTAATCATTCGATTTTTTGGAAAACGCTTGATTTGTCCCAAGCGGAACTTCCCTTTTATAGAAATAAGGTCTTGACATTCAAACCGGTTGATCATTTTTATCTTTGTATTCGCAAGTTTATTGACAAGGCAGATCATAAACCAAAGCAATCTTTTTGTCAAGGGAAAAAGATTGCTTTCTCAACATTAACCAATCAGAAGTTTTGACCAAAATTGATTTACTCAAATCTTTTGAAAATTCTGGCATTTTTCTTTGCAATCCCGAAACGACGAACAAACCATTGAGAACAAAACGGAAAAACTGTTTGATTTTAGTTTTTAAAAGAAATTAAAATCAACCGAAAAACTGTTTTGAAGCGTTATTCAAATGATGATTTATTTGAATAACAACAATAATAAACGCAACAATAATCAAAGACTATGGTTTCGAATAAACATCGGAAAGTTCGGCAATAATTCGTTCAAGACGGGTTTCAATCTGTTGATTGATCGTTCCCTGTGACGTTTCGATTACGCAACCGCCCAAATTAATTTCTGGATCGGCGATGACTTCCGCAGACGCAATTTTCGAGATTTCTTTGAGCATCATTTCGATCTGAGGTTTTAATTCTTGAATATTTCGGGGATTCATTCGAACTTTTATGGAAGAATGCCCAACGCATAAATCAATCGCTTCCTGCAAAAGGTTTAAAGGAATTTCTTTGATTTTGGGAAGTTCCGTCATAATTGCCTGATATGCGATTGCCGCCGAGATCTGAAGAATATTTCCTTCCCAATAATTTATCAACGATTGACGGACATTAAAGAGTTCGGCATTCATTTTATTTAAGACAGGCAAAAGCATTTGAGTCGATTCGTCGAGTTTGGTTTGCAATTCTGCCTGAAATCGTTCTTCCCATTCTTTTTGAAGATCGATTTTGCCTTGTTCCATTCCTTCGATTCTTCCCTCTTCAAACCCTTTTTCAAACCCTTTTTCAAATCCTGATTTTCGACTTGCTTCAAAGGTCTTTTGATCAATTTCTTCCTGACGTTGATTAAGTCGTTCTTCTCTTGCTTCCAATTCCGCTTTTTGACTCGCCAATTGCTTTTGTTGTTCATCAAGTTTTGCCCGTAAACGAAACAATTCCTGTTCGGTTTTCTCCTTGATGAAAACGATTTCCTTTTTTGTCTTATCAGCGATTTGTTGCGCTTCCTTTCGAATTTTTTCCAAATAATCAATTGTTTTATGTTCCAATTGATCAAAAGCAAAAGGCTGATAATTGTCTTGAATAGGTTCGTCCATACTGCGGTTTATATTAAAGGAATTCTCTAAATTTGTTCTTCTTATAAATAGCGCCAAAAAATTTTGTATTCAAGCCTGCTGAAAATTCAAGATTGATCGGTTCGCAAGCTCTTCAACGTCCATTTGCCAATATTATAATCCGATCATTTTGCCGATTCAAGCTTTTTTTATCAACTGAATTGATTATCGATTGACTATTTTGCATTGCGAGCAATAACAAATTCGATAAAGCTCATCTTCAAGTTCCTTCATCAACAATTTATTGGACTCTTTTATGCGACTTGAGTATTGTTCAACAAGCAATCTTTTTTCGGGATCAAAATGCTTTAACAGTTCCTTATTAAATTCGTCTGGAAAGGTTTTCAAAATAACAGCAATAATCGACGGGCGTTCCTTTTTCAGTAAATCTGCAACAGTTTTATTTTTAAGCGTCAACAAGAAATTAAAACGTCCGGTTTCTGTATTAATAATATTGGTCTGAAAAGGAATTGAAACGCGGGATTCATTTTGCTCAAATGAAAAAATATCCGAAGAGTCAATGGAATTGTTTTCGATATTCGGTTCTTCATTCAATATCGTTTCTTGCTTTAAGTCGTTGTTATACAGCCGAAGAGTCGACGAAGATTCGTCTGCTATTTGCGTAAAATTTGTTTCAAACGATTCAAAATTGTCTTGATTTGTTTCTTGAGGGATATTTTTAAATGACCGTTCGTTGACGCCTGATTTGTTGTTTTGCAAAAGCAAATGATTAATCGCCTGGCTATTGGGGACTCTTTCCTCCGAAACATTGGGATTCGGCAGTTTGCCTCGATTTTGGGGGTTACCCAAATTGTCTGTGTCGCTTGGTTCTGAATTATTTATATCGCTTAGTTCTGACAAAATGTTCAATTTTGTTGTTTTGTCTAAGTTGTCAATTTTGTGTAGGCGATTTGATTTGTTTGCTTTGGGCCGTTCGCCATAATTAATCAATTTGTCTATTTCATCCAGTTTCTCTGAATTGAATTTCAAATGCGAATTCTCAATTTTTTCAAAATGTCTTTCCTCCGAAATCGAATATTGATTGATTGACGAAGATTCTCCTTTTTGACTTTGAGCCTGACCATTAATAAAATCAGCTAAAACATTTTTTCTAACGTTTTTCTCGATATCAAAAACAGACAGAAGTTCCAAACGGATTTTTTGAGCAATCAATGGCTCAAGTTGATCCAAAATACGAAGGGCTGTTTTTGGATCAAGACTTGACAAAAAAATCGCTGTTTTTTTTATTCCTTCGGAATGATCAAGATGACTAATGGACACTTAATTTCCAATCTCCTATCGTAAAGCGCTAAGAGTAAAACTGAAAACCTGCGTAACGTCCATTGCCCCCTTGGAAACAGGAAAAGCAAAGTCAAGAGCCAACGGAGCTGGTCCTAACATTGGAATCGAAATACGAACGCCTAATCCGGGAGCAACGCGATAAGTATCCCAATCTTTGAGATTTTTGCTGATTGTTCCAGAATCGACAAACATTGCCAAATGAAATTCGTCGCCTCCGGAAAGAGGAATTAATAACTCGGCAGAGTTATAGAACTCGAAATTTCCGCCGATTCCAACAAATGTATTCGCGTAACGAGGGGTTACTTCGCGATACTCGAAACCTCTTAAATTCGTTGAACCGCCGCCATAAAAACGTTCATAAATCGGCGCGTCGTCGCCCAACCAACCGGCAGCAGATCGCAAACCGAGAATCCAGCGTCCGGTTTCATCCTGACGTTTATGAAGCGTTCGATAAAAACGGGCATCGACATTTGCCCGCGGAAAGACAAAATCGCCAAACGACTGTTCAACGCTTCCTGTAATAACATAACCTTGCGAAGGAATAAAGGGATGATTTCGAGTATCATAAGAAGCAGACAATCCAACGGAATACATTGCATTGGTTCCCAAAACGGCGTTTAAATCAGGAACAAAAGTTGCAATCGGGTCTTTAATTTTAATGCTGTATGCAGAAGAAATAATCGACGTTGAAAATCGCGGCGTCCATTGTCTTCCCAAACGAATTTCGCCGCCAACCCGAGTTTCAAACCATTCTGTATAATCGCGATCGCCATATAATGCCGTTACGCCAAAACAGTTTTTCGTATTGAAAACATAAGGAATGTCCCAAGAAGCAGAATAACGGGACAGTTCCGTTCCTGGCGCCGCTTGCAACTGAAAGGTTTGACCAGCTCCGCGAAAAGCGTCAGTCCAACCGTCGGCCCGCCATATTGCGGTTGGCCATTTCATAATATCAAAATTGCGTTCGGTTATACTGAAATTGCCGACCAATCCGTAATCGGAATTAACGCCGACTTGCGCCTGAATCAAACCTGTTCGGGTTTCTTTAATTCGAGCAATAACATCGGCGTCGCTGATTGTATTTTGGGCAGTCAATTGACCATTTCCAAACAATGAATTTTGGTAATATTCCTGTTCTTTGGTTCCAGGAAAAACGGCGTCTCGACCTGCTGCTCCGAGCGCATTAAATCCCGGCGCCGAAGCGACCAGCGCTGGATTACTGATCGTTCCATTGTTGTCATTCTGTTGTTTCGTTGATCCAGATTGAGCAAAACCGACTTGATTATTCAAAAAAGGAGCCTCGGCGACTGCGTTTGCCTGATTGGTTGCGTTGGAATTCTGCAATCCGTCATTATAAATAATGGCGGAATTATTATACATCGAAGTATCGCTGTATGAAGAATTCGTCAAATTTGTTACAGAAGGCAACGTTGAATTCGAATTGGACTGGGCATTATTATAATTCGAATAAGGCGAACCTTGAGTTGTTGTATTTCCAAAACTTGTCGGAACCTGACGCATTTGACCGCGAATAAATTGAGCTTGACTCTCCTGGGGATTCTGGTTGAGCCAATTTCGTTCGCTGAAATCAAAAAAACGGGAATCTCCTGATTGATCTATTTGAACATTTTGATCATTGTTTTGCATTTTTATGTTATTACAATGATTTGTGTTATTATAATGATTTATGTTGTTTAAATTGTTTTGGTTGTGCTTGTTTTTGTTGTCGTATCGATAATCTAAATAATTTCGGTTGTCAGAGTTGTTTTGATCCTCAACTATTTTAGGCGACGAACAATTTTGAGCGGATTCATTTTGAGGCTTTTCCGTCGAATATTGATTTAAAAATTGTTTGTCTTGATCAGATTGAGAAATAAATTGACCGCGAATTTTATTTTCTTCGGGCTTTTTTGCCGTTTTTTCTTCAATGGGAAGAACATTTTCGTCGGGAACAATAGCGATTGTCGGAATAATTCCCTGATCAACTTTATCGTTAAATATGCCGCTTCGACGCAATGTTGTTTCGCTGTTTCGAATATCTTGACCTTTTAAAAGTTGACCTGGCGCTAAATCAATCATATTTAGAACAACATTTGTTTTGGTTCTCGCTTCGCCCCCTTCATAAGCGATTTTGATGTCGCGAACGCGAAAACGGCGATCTTCTTTAATATTGTATCGGATATCGAGAAAACCTTCGTCTTCTGTATAAATTCGAGTCGGTTCAATATCCGAAAGAGCGTAACCAAGATTGTCATATTCCATTTTTAAAGCAATTCGATCGCCTTCAATGGCGTTTTGGTTATAGATATCGCCCGATTTAACTTTAAGAATTTCGGCGAGTCTGCTGGACGGAATAACCTTGTTTCCATTGAAATAAAAATTTCTGACGCGATATTGACGGCCTTCGTTGATAATATATCGAACCGTAATCCAGGCGTTTTCCTTTCCGAGACCGGAATAACCTTCGCCTTCTTCGTATTCCCGGTCGATTCTTGCGTCAAAATAGCCTAATTTTCGATAATATTCCAAGAGTTTATTGACGTCTTCATCAAGCCGTTCGCGACTGAAATCGCCGCCGATAAAATAAAAAAAACCGGGCTTATTGGCGACAAGATTTCGGAGTCTCGCGCTGCTGGCCGCTGTATTTCCAACAAATATGGTTCGAAGAACCTTTTGTTTCAATCCTTCATCAATTAAATAAATGACGCCGATATCTTCCGGGCGATCGCCTTGAAGAATTTCGACATGAGGATCATTATAGTTTTTTCCTTTATATAATTCGATAATGCGCAGTTTTCCCGTCTCGACGTCATAAGGGTCCATTCGGGTTTCTCCGCGTTTCATTCCCAATTCTTCGAGTATTTCTGTTTTTGAGATTCTTCGATTTCCAATAACTTTAATATATTGCATAATTCGTCGGGGGGTCAAGTCAAAATTGACAACGATTGTTCCCGGCTTTTTTGAATCGGTTGTTGTTGAAACCGTTACATCGATGAACTGTTTCGTTTGAAGAATGGCTCGTTTATCTTCTTCGAGCGTTTGTTGATTAAAGTTATTGCCAATTTTCGTTTTTATCAAGCGATTGAATCGACTGGTTGACATTTCCAAACCAGAGACGCGAATATCTTCAATAATTAATGAAGAATTGTCATTTTCCGTTTCTGCATTGGAATCTTGAGGCAATAAAAGGTTTTCTGGCGTTGGCAAATCGTTTGGCAATAGAGACAAATCTGTTTTGAAAGAGTTGTCAACACTATTTTCCTGATTTGAGTTGTTTAATGGCAAAAAACTTTGATCATCATATTGATTCAACAATGAATCATTCGATATTGGCGGAACATTGGGAACCTTTTCAAGAGAAAATGACGAATCTTGAACTTGAAACCCCGGATCAAAAGACTGAATCGATTGAGCAACCAAATAATGGTCTTGTTGATTCTGAGTTACATTATTTTGAACGTTCGACGCATTGGGAATATTCGTTGATTGATCTGCTGACGCTTGATCGGGTTGGTTCTGTTGATCGTTATTTTGAGAATTTTGTTGTTCATTATCTTTAAGACGATTTTGATTAATTGCGCTCTGCTGAACTTCGGTTGTCGTTGCAGACGGTTTACTTAATGACAAATCAGGCAACCAGGCGTCATCATTTTCATTTTTCGGTAACGGGGCGCCGGACGGACTGATCGCATATTGACGACTCATGAGCGAAGCTGCATCAATCTCTCGCATTGATTGTCCCGACAATTCTGCCGGAGTAACCCTTCCGTTCGAAAAATTGGTCGAAGAATAATCTTGCGCTAAAAGAATCGGCTTTAAAATTATGCCATTAATATTATATGAATCAAAACAGATATGAATAAGGACGAAAAAAATCCCATAAAACAAGACGGATCTGATTTTTTTTATGGAAAACATCATTGCTTTTTCTAAACGAAAACGTAATCGACGACGCAATTTCAGCGCTTGACAGTCGTTAGAAGACCGTTTTTTTCTGGTTGATGATAAGGACATAAACTGCATTATTCCAAGTCCGTTCAGGTTTCTGTTTGAACAAATCAATCAAAATGACGCGGCGGTTAAACCTTTTTGACCAATCAATCATTGCCTAAAAACTGAGGCATTGAAAAGGTTTCATTATTTGACTCATTCCTTTAAAATTTAACTTCTGATTTTTGATTGCGTCAAATGATTACGCGTCAAAATTCAACGAGAAATCGACAATAATTGAAAAACGCAAATGAGAAACTGAAAAACAAACATTTTCTTAATCATGTCGCTATAAAAAATGACTCTTGCGGAACAATAACGAAAAATGTCAAATAGAGCAAGTCGAATTTTCTGAAAATTTTATTTAAAACAAAAAACAGTTTGTAATTTTTCTGTTTTGTCTGTTTTGCCTGTTTTAGCAAACGGTATTTTTTCTTAGACAACTTATTGACAAAGAATCGATAAAAAGGATAATAAAATTAATTTGGATAATAAATGATGCCGTTGCATATCATAAATCGTTTTCGACCGAATTTTTAAAGAATAAAATACGCAAAAAGACGCTTAATTCAAAAATCAATAAACAATCTTTCGTTATTCATTTGCTTATAAAAACATTAGATGAGAAATCGTTGATCCTTAAGCGGAAATGAGGGACAGGTTTTGCCTCGCGAAATTTGTCTGTCGCTGTCAGTTTTATGATTACAAAACAGGGATTTTCAACAAACTTGAGAATAATCGCGATTCCAGAAATGACGAAGGATATTCAATTTTAAAAAACATTCAGGA
Source organism: Planctomycetia bacterium (assembly GCA_030527205.1). GTDB lineage: Bacteria > Planctomycetota > Planctomycetia > Pirellulales > Thermoguttaceae > JAUNBG01. Next base: position 46,697 of record JAUNBG010000019.1, on the reverse strand, counting down.
CCGTTTTTAAAACAGTCGTTTGTCAACAATGAAAAAACCTGTAAGTTAAACTCGGTTTATATAACTCAAACTCCATATTTTAACAGGAGAATGTCGATGTCAAAAAATCGATTTTTTAATGGACTTCAGCTTGGATTCGCCGCTTTGGCGTTTTCGCTGAGTCTTGTTTTCTCTGCGAGCAGTTTTGCTCAGGATGGAACGCCTCCGGCTGCTAATACAGAATCAGCCGCAGTTACTGCTGACGCTCCTGAGGCCATTGTTGCTGTCAAAGCTTCGGATTCAGCGGATTCCAATGTCGTTGCCAGCGCCGATGCAAAATGCGAAACCAAAGAAAACGATTGCGATTCAACTAAACGTTTTGGTTTCTTCACTCGTTTCGGTTTTTATTGGCTTTTGGCCTTGGCTGGCTCAATTGCTGCTCTGTTTTATGCTTGGAAATTCTTTAAAACGATGATGAAGGCGGACGAAGGAAACGACGAAATGATCTCGATTGCCGCCGCTGTTCGAGAAGGCGCCAACGCATATTTGATTCAACAATATAAAGTTGTTGCGATATTCTTTCTTGTCATTTGGGCATTCTTGATGTTTCTTGCTTTTGGGCTTCATGTTCAAAGCCAGATCGTTCCCTGGGCGTTCCTGACAGGCGGTTTTTTCTCCGGTTTGGCTGGTTGGTGCGGCATGAAGACGGCAACCTGGGCGTCGAGCCGAACAGCCGCTGGCGCTCAAAAATCGTTGAATGAAGGTCTGCAAGTTGCATTCCGTTCCGGCGCCGTTATGGGGTTGACCGTTGTCGGTTTGGGACTTTTGGATATCGTTCTTTGGTTTGCGATTCTATATTGGATTTTCCCGCTCTTCGGACAAGATATGGGACTTATTGAAATAACGGTTATCATGCTTTGCTTCGGAATGGGAGCAAGTTCTCAGGCGTTGTTCGCTCGAGTTGGAGGGGGCATTTATACAAAAGCCGCTGACGTCGGGGCTGACCTTGTTGGAAAAGTTGAAGCGGGAATTCCGGAAGACGATAAACGAAATCCGGCAACCATTGCCGATAACGTTGGCGATAATGTTGGCGACGTCGCTGGAATGGGCGCCGACCTTTATGAATCTTATTGCGGTTCGATTCTTTCGTCCGCAGCGTTGGGCGTTGCCGCTTTTTCTGCCCTTGGATACTCAACAGCTCAACAGCTCAACGCGTTGTTTCTGCCGATTCTTTTGGCGGCCGTCGGAATTGCGTTGTCGATTTATGGAATTTTCCTTGTTAAAACCGATGAAAAAGCGGATCAGGGAACTCTTCTCAAAGCGTTGGGAAAAGGCGTTAATTTGCCGTCGATCGTTATTGGCGTTTTGGCCATTATTATTGCCAGGCTGTTGATGCCCGCTCAATTCGCTGGAATTGGTTGGTCCGTTGTAACCGGTTTACTCGCTGGATGGCTTATTGGAAAATGGACGGAATATCGAACATCTTATGAATATTCTCCGACAAAATCAATTGCCGAGCAGTCGAAAACAGGTCCGGCAACGGTTATTATAGCAGGAATTGCCGAAGGAATGTTCAGTACATGGGCGCCTGTTGTCATCGTTTGCGTTGCAACTTTATTTGCGTTCGGTTGCGCGACTCAATTCAAGTTTGATGACGTTCAAATCTTTAGCGTTGGCCTTTATGGCGTTGGAATTGCTGCGGTCGGAATGCTTTCGACTCTTGGCGTTACGCTTGCAACCGATGCCTATGGCCCGATCGCAGATAATGCGGGCGGCAATGCAGAAATGGCTGGCTTGCCCAAAGAAGTTCGCGAGCGAACAGATGCTCTTGACTCTCTTGGCAATACAACCGCCGCAACCGGAAAAGGTTTTGCGATTGGTTCAGCCGCTTTAACCGCTTTGGCTCTTCTTGCCGCTTATGTCGAAGAAGTCCGCGTCGGTTTTGAACGTTGGGGAACAACAGCCGCCGTTCAAATTGCCAATGATTCAGATTCGGCAGACGGTTATTATAAGGTTTCCGATACTTTTGTCGTTAAATATGCGAAAGAGCAAAAACCTCAAACGTTCCTTGTTCTTCCAGAACAGGCGAAGAACCCGAGCGTTGAACGTCCGATCGAACGGGGTTCCGAAATAACCTGGCAGGCTTCCAATGACGCTTGGGCGAAGCTCAATTGCATTGGTCGTCCCGCTTATATTGATGCCGAAGTTGCGAAAGTTTGCCCATTCATTCCTTATGATGAAGCCAATAATGCTGTCGATTTGACTGCGATTCCTGATATTGTTGCCGTTGAAAAAGCGACGATGATGGACTGGATGAACTATTATTCCTGCAATCTGATCAATCCGAAAGTTCTCGTTGGAATTTTCATTGGAGCGATGCTCGTTTTTGTTTTTGCTGCAATGACAATGATGGCCGTTGGTCGAGCGGCGAGCGGAATGGTCGAAGAAGTTCGTCGTCAGTTCAAAGATAATCCTGGCATTATGGATTATTCTGTCAAGCCGGACTATAAAAAACCGGTTACAATCAGTACACAGGCAGCTCAAAAAGAAATGATCATTCCTTCTGTTATCGGTTTGATTACGCCGATCATTGTTGGTTTGATTCTTGGAGTGACCGGAGTTATCGGAATGCTGGTTGGCGGTTTGACCTGCGGTTTCTGCGTTGCTGTCTATATGGCAAACGCAGGGGGAGCCTGGGACAATGCGAAGAAATATATCGAAACCGGCGTTCTTGGCGGAAAACGTTCCGATGCCCATAAAGCAACTGTTGTTGGCGATACAGTCGGCGACCCCTTCAAAGATACAACAGGTCCATCGTTGAACATTCTTATCAAATTGATGAGTATGGTCTCCGTTGTTGCTGCCGGTTTCATTGTCAAATGCGGCGGTTGGTTCTGATTTGTTGATTGATCTCTCTGTTGAAACATTTGAGAAAAGGGCCGTTTGTTGTTTTTGAAAAAAGAGGACGGTCTGTTTCTCAATGAAGATCATTTTAACCTGAAAGCAATTTTTGGATTGTTTTCGGGTTTTTTATTTTAAGGAAGTTCTAAAAATCTGTTTTTTATAATCAACTCGATTCAGAAAGCGTTGCCCAAATCAGTTTTTTCGAACGAGACGTCTGTTTCCCGAGGTTTTTTGTAACTTCCTTTTTTGTTTTTTTTGATTTTTATTGAAATTGGGGCATTGTTGTAAAAAAGGTCGATTTTGTTTACATTGAGCTTTTTTTATATTATAATGTTTGCAATTGCATTTCGTTATTGAATATGAAAAATTTCAACGAGCAACCCCTCTTTCAAAAGTTCCATTGAAAAAATGATTTTTCGCTTATTATTACTCATTTCGTTTTTGTTCGGTCAAAATCTGCTTTTTGCGCAGGATAACAAGAATTGCCTTTGGGGAACCAATTCGGAAAAGACGACTTATCAGGTTCCGTATAGTCCGCTTTTGGGCCCCAAAGATATTCCCGTAATCAATCAGGAATCGGAAAAAGGAACTTTTTCTGATTTTACGAAAACGGCGATTTCTCCCGAAACGGCAATCAAAGTCGCGACCTCGGACGGAAACGTCTATTCCTATTATTATCGGGAAACGGTTCAATATCGAAAATTTGTCGATTATCAATGGGTTTTTGAACCGAAAGAAGAAATCGTTGCGAAAAATGTCTCGATTTATAATCCCTGCTCGGGGCAATATGAATGGGCGACAGTTCAGGAATCTGTTTTATCGGCTTTTCCTGTCTGGCATGAAAAAGCCTTTTATCGTTATGAACCGGTTAAAGTTCGGCAAAAAATCATTATTCCGGGTTCTGTTTCGCCCGAAACTTCAACTCAACCGGCTCAATCTTCTGACGGATCCGCCTCATCCCGTTTACAAACTGACGTTATTGAATAAAATAATTAGAAGGAAGTTTAAAATCAGCCGGGAACGCGGACGACTTGTCTGTATGAATCCGTTTTTGCAACGCTTTCCGAATAAAGTTTATTGCAAAAAACAGGTTTTGAGAACTTTCTCATAACAGTCTTTTAAAAAATGGCTTGTTTATTTCTTGTTCCAAGTCTGTAAGCGGATTTTGGAAAAACCAGCAAAAATGTTATGATTATGTAACGGAAAGAAAGAAAAAATGGTTAAGGACGGAAAATTGCCCTATAAAGTTGCGGATATTGGTTTGGCGGATTGGGGACGAAAAGAAATCATGCTTGCGGAAAACGAAATGCCGGGGTTGATGGCGCTTCGTCGAAAATATAGCGAATCGAAACCGCTCAAAGGGGCGAGAATTGCCGGCTGTTTGCATATGACCATTCAAACTGCGGTTTTGATTGAAACCTTAAAGGCTCTTGGCGCCGATGTAACCTGGAGCAGTTGCAATAAATTCTCAACGCAAGATCATGCCGCTGCCGCAATCGCTGCAACGGGAACGCCTGTTTATGCCTGGAAGGGAGAAACAGACGCGGAATATGATTGGTGTATCGAGCAGACGCTTATTTTTTCCGACGGTCAACCGCTCAATTTAATCGTTGACGACGGCGGCGATTTGACCATTGCGGTTCATAGTCCGAAATATGCTCATCTTTTGCCGGGAATCAAAGGACTTTCGGAAGAAACGACAACTGGCGTTCATCGGCTTTATCAAATGTTCCAAGCAGGCAATTTGAAAGTTCCGGCCATTAATGTCAATGACAGCGTTACGAAAAGCAAATTCGACAATCTTTATGGCTGCCGGGAATCGCTTGCGGACGGAATCAAACGGGCAACCGACGTTATGGTCGCCGGAAAAGTCGTTGTCGTTGCCGGTTATGGGGACGTCGGAAAAGGTTGCGCTCATTCCATGCGATCCTATGGGGCTCGTGTCATAATTACGGAAATTGATCCCATTTGCGCTCTTCAGGCCGCAATGGAAGGTTTTGAAGTTATGACAATGGACGAAGCCGCTCCCCAGGGAAATATTTTCGTTACAACAACCGGTTGTTGCGACATTGTTTCGATCTCTCATATGGCGAAAATGAAGAACGACGCCATTGTCTGCAATATTGGGCATTTCGATTGCGAAATTGACGTTGCCGGTTTGGAATCTTATCCGAATATTCAAAAAGATCAAATTAAACCGCTTGTTGACCGTTATACATTTCCAGACGGGCATTCAATTCTTCTTTTGGCGGAAGGACGACTTGTCAATTTGGGTTGCGCGACCGGTCATCCGTCATTTGTAATGTCAAATTCCTTTACAAATCAGGTTTTGGCTCAGATCGCTCTTTGGACGGAACCGGAAAAATATCCGTTGGGCGTTCATATGCTTCCGAAAAAACTTGACGAAGAAGTTGCCCGGCTTCATTTGGAACAACTTGGCGTTCATTTGACTCAACTGACGAAAAAACAAGCCGATTATCTTGGCGTTTCTGTCGATGGTCCGTTTAAACCGGAATTCTATCGATATTGAGCGAATTCTTTTTGGTCGAAACGGAATGGTCGAGGTTTCGACTTTCTCTTTCGCCTCTTGGCCGGTTGACAAATCGTTTCCGGAGATTTTCAACAGGCTTGGATATCATCGCAAAAAGATGACGAGATTCATAAATCGACATTATAATATTGTTTCATAAGATCGGCCCACATTTTTCTGTTTTTGCATAAAACATAGGCCGAACGAAGCTCTTCGTTTAAAGGATGCAGCAACGCATATTTGACGCCAAACTTTCTCATTTCCGTTGCGGAACGACGTTCGCCATAAAGTTCTTCAACTTGTCGATAATGGTCGGCAATAACTTCTCCCTGCTCTTGAATGGATGGACGAGGGGGAAGAGGTTTGCCTTGAAAAAGAGCAAAAACGTCTCGAAAAAGCCAAGGATTGCCGATGATCCCCCGAGCTAAAGCGAGACCGTCAACGCCCGATTCTTGATAACATTGAAGACAAACGTCAGCAGAAAAAAGATCGCCGCTTCCAATGAGGGATAAGTCGGGACGCTTTTTGATGTCAACCAAATATCGTTTGATATACGCAATAAAATTCCAATCGCTTGATCCTTCATAACGTTGTCGAACCGATCGACCATGAAGGGTTATTCCGTTAATGCCAATATCCAATAACCCGTCAAGAAGCTTGAAAAAAAGGTCTCGACTTTCTTTGGAGTCGTCAAATCCTTTTCGCAATTTGACCGTTAAAGGAATTTCGTCCGGAATAGCTTTTCGGACTTTTTCCGCGATTTTTAATGACTGTTCAACATTTGACATTAAATAACCGCCTCGGCATTTTCCAACAACTTTCTTAACGGGACAAGCAAAGTTTAAGTCGATTAAATCGAATCCGAAATCAATCAGACGCTGAGCCGCAGCAACGAATTCTTCCGGCTCATTCCCCATTAATTGCGCGCCGCAAGGATGATCGGAATCTTGAACGGCAAGATAAAGTTTTGCTTTGCTTCGTTTGGAAACGTTGAGAACAAATTGATCTAAAAAGACTTCGCAAAGAGTAAACGAAGCGCCGAATTTTTTAGCTAACCGGCGCATTGGCGCATCAGAATAACCAGAAAGAGCCGCCTGAACGACAGGAAAATCCAATTGTATTGAACCGATTTTCAAAACAGTTATCCTTTCAAATTGTTCTCGTCAGGTTGCTGGACTTGCCGCCCGTTGATTCGGTTGACGCCCATTGATTCGGTTGCCGGTTTTCTTGACGGAATCTTTGTTTCCGGAGCAATCGAAGAACAGTCCTTCGACTCTTTTGAACGCCGCCCCTTCTGTCGAGACAAACGGGCGGCCTTTCCATTCGAATTGTATCGAATTGCAATGCCTGATTTTTCGTCGGGGCAAACAAACAATAAGCTCGAAAATAGCAATTGACCGCAAAAAACGAAATTCAAAACAAGGTTGTTTATTTAAAATGGAGAAAATAGCGTTTTATGATAAAACGGATAGGAAGTTCTAAAAACCTGTTTTTGCAATAAACTCCATTCGGAAAACGTCGTAAAAACCCGTTTCTGCGGACGAGATGTCCTCGCTTCTTAGGGGATTTTGGAAATTCCCGGATAAACAATCTTTTTGTGAACAAACATTTTATTTTTTCAAAAACGGTTCAATATCCCAAAGCAACGCAAGAAGGGTTTTCCCATCTTTGATTTCCCCTCGAAGAATCATTTTTTTGATTTCATCGCGGTTGAAAAAATGCAAGGTCAGGTCTTCTCCGTCCTCTAAAGCTGCTTGGCCAGGCGTTAAATTTGTTGCCAAATATAAATATAGTTTTTCGCGAAAAATGCCTGGCGAAGTAAAAAATGTCGTTAATAAATCAACCGAACCGGCATGAAAACCGGTTTCCTCAATAAGTTCTCGTTTTGCAGTAACAAGCGGTTCTTCATGCGGCTCGCGCGTTCCGGCCGGAATTTCATAAAGATATTGGCCAACAGCAATTCGATATTGTTTTATCAGAATGATTCGCCCATCCGGAAGAATCGGAAGAATCGCAACGGCTCCTGGATGGCGAACGATAAACCGTTTCAGCATTTTGCCGCTTCGACCTTTTTGATATTTTTCAACGATATCAAAAATTTTCGTTTTAAAAAGAACCGGTTCATCTTCCGGATTTTGCAGATCAATGTTCAAATTGTCGCTCGACATTCTTTTAAAACTTTCTCTTTTTCGATTTATTAGAAACAAGGATCATAAATCGAATCTCTTGGGGTTAATTCAAAAAACAAATTGTTTCACAAGATTCGATCGTTATGAAACATCTGGCGTCTTTTCTTTTTTATGCTAAAATATGTTAAAGTCGAACAGGCAGGCATTCCTTTTTATATCGGATTTTCCAATATATTTTAACTTTTTAATAGCAACATTTAATCTTAAATACTCAAACCAGTTACAAACCGGAATCTTTGTATTCGCAAGCCAGGCAACAACAGGAAGATTACAGAAGACGAAATCAGTTGCCCTTTAAGCTTCATTATAAAAAATAATAACATAAACAAGAACGAAGGCAAGGACCTGAATGAAAAGGCAAAAAACTCTTCTAACAATATTATTCGTTCTCATTTTAACGGCAAAGAGCTTGAATATTTTGGCCGAAGAAATAATCCCATTAGTCGAAAACCCGGAAACCTTGAAACGCCTTGACCCTCAGGAACCAATTTGGGTTTCTTCTGATCGCTCCCAAGTCGTTTTGATCGGAAAAGTTTGTCTTCGAGAAGGACTTCTTGAACTTTTCGCCTGTCGAACAAAAAGCAAAGAACATGAATCCATTGTTGCAATCGATGTCAAACCTTATCTGATTCATGCTGCTTTATTGGTTATTGGCGCAAAACAGGGAACTCCGGCAAAATTTGATCCCGTTTTCGTTCCGCCCTCGGGCGAAAGTATTGAAATTCAACTTTTTTGGAAAGATAAAAAAGGCGAAATTCAAAGCGCCCGGGCTCAGGATTTGATTCGAGAAGTCAAATCGAAAGAACCGATGAAATCTGATTGGGTTTTTACAGGCGGACTTATCGGACAAAATTCGAAGGGACAAAAATATTATCTCGCGGATATTTCAGGCGAAATTATTGGCGTTTCCAATTTTCCTGGGTCTGTTATGGATGTTCCATTTGAAAGTTCAACCAATAACGAAGAGCTTTATTATGAACCAAATACGGATTTTATTCCCGAAATCGGAACCGAAATAACTTTAATTCTGACGAAAAAAAAGAATGAATCGTCAACAGCAGAAAAAGAATAAACCAAACTCTATTGATAAAAATAGCAAAAACACGAATGATAAAATAGCAAAAATACAAAAAGTAAGAAATATGGAACAGAATGGTTGGTATCGGAACGGATTGCGATTCGGCTGCAAACAATGCGGACGTTGCTGCACAGGCGAAGAAGGTTATGTTTGGGTCACTGAAGAAGAGATCAGTCAACTCGCTGAATCTCTTGGGCTTGCTCGTATTGCGTTTGAAAGTTCATTTGTTCGCTCCGTTCATGGAAAAAAAAGTCTCATCGAATTCTCAAACGGCGATTGCGTTTTATTCAATCCTGAAAGCAAAGGTTGCCGAGTCTATCAAAATCGCCCAACGCAATGCCGAACCTGGCCTTGGTGGCCGCAAAATCTGGATCGTCCAAATTCCTGGAAAAAAGCGGCAAAATTCTGCCATGGTTGCAATAATCCAAACGGAAAACTCTTTACTGAAGAAGAAATCAAACAGGAAATGAATAAAACCTTTTAAAGGAAGTTCCAAAAAACGTTGGGAACGCGGACGTCTCGTCCGCATGAAATGGGTTTTGCGACGCTTTCCGAATTAAGTTTGTTGTAAAAAACAGGTTTTTAGAACTTCCTATTTGTTTAACAGTTCTTGATACAGATTCATATAATGCAAAGCGCTTCGATTCCAGGAATGATCCTGTTTCATTGCTGTTTGAATCATTTGTTTCCATTCTGGTTTTCGTTCAAAATAACATTTTATAGCCCAATCAATCGCCTTATTCATTTCATCGGCCGTTCCCCAAAAGAAGGAAAAACCGTTGGCCGTTTGATTGGCCATTGTTTCATTTGAAGCGTTGATTATTGTATTGGCCAATCCGCCTGTTTCTCGAACTAACGGAAGAGTTCCGTAACGCTGGCTGTACATTTGATTCAACCCGCAAGGTTCATAACGGCTTGGCATCAAAAAGATATCAGCTCCGGCTTCAATTCGATGAGATAATGCGTTCTGATATCGAATTTGAACGCTGACATTTTGCGGAAATTGCTGCGCCAGTTTTAAAAAACGTTCTTCCAATTTGCGTTCGCCCGTTCCTAAAACGGCCAATTGAATTCCGTGACGCTGTATCCAAAATTCGGCAACATCGATAACCAAGTCAAGGCCTTTTTGAGAGTCGAAACGACTGACAATGCCGAAAAGAGGGACGTCATTATTGAGCGGAAGTCCCATTTCTTTTTGCAAAGCGGCCTTGCATTTCGGTTTGTTTTCAAAAACCGTATTGATATCATAAGGAGCGACAAGATTGGGATCGGTTGCGGGATTCCATTCGTTAATATCAATTCCGTTAAGAATTCCAGTTAAATCCTGACGTCGATATTGAAGGACGCCATGCAATTTTTCTCCAAAAGCTTCTGTTTGAATTTCTTCCGCATAACGAGGGCTGACCGTTGTTATTTTGTCAGCAAAAATCATTCCTGTTTTGAGAAGATTTAATTGTCCATAAAACTCCATCATATCGAAAGTAAAATATTTCCAATCCAAACCGGTTTGCAGCATATCCCAATGGCTGAAACGTCCCTGATGACGCATATTATGAATCGTAAAAACCGAATGAATCGAATCAAAAGAAAGATCGGAACTTGAACTTTCTCCCTCAATAATAGCGTCGTCGAACATATAAGGCGATTCCGCGTTTTTTTGAACGTTAAAGCGGGAATGCTTTTTGTAAAGAAGTTCGAGATAAGCCGGAATAAGACCGGTTTGCCAATCGTTTGCGTGAATAATATCGATATCAAGATTTAACAAGCGAATAGTTTCAAGAACAGATCGGCAGAAAAAGATAAAACGTTCACAATTGTCAGAATAGTCATTTCCCTTGTTATTATACAAACCTTCGCGATGATAATAATCGTCATGCTTGACAAAATAAACAGGGACTTTAGCGTCTGGAAACGACCCTTTGAGAACGGTTCCTTTTTTAATTTTTGTGCCCACAGGAATTTCCAACGTTATATTTGTTGGTTCCAAAGGATATTTTCCTGATTCGATCTGTTGATAAGCCGGCATGATAACAGCAACATCCTGACCTTGAGCGGCCAATGAAACGGGCAGAGAATGAGAAACATCAGCCAAGCCGCCAGTTTGAGCAAATGGGACTGCTTCACTTGTTGCAAAAAGAATCTTCACGAAACCTTCTCCTGTTTAGTATCAATGATATTTGTATCTGTTTTGAATAGCTGTTTAAAGAATGATTAAAGTCCTGTTTTCAATAGAATGAGCTTAAATGTCATAAAAACGAAGCCAATCGTTCATTCTCATTCTTGTCTTATTCTGTTTTCCTTTGCTTTGAGATGTCAAAGATAAGGGAAAAATCCATTGCGATATAAAAATTGTCCAAAAATCAATTTTTCAATGTCAAATTGTTTAATGGCAACTGGAAAGACAGCTCAGGAAAACTTGAGCGTCCTTCTATTCCAGCGTTAAATATCCCGGCTTTTGTGTTCGTAAACCGGCAAATGGGCGGACTGTTTAAAGCGAAATTATTGTCCATAGCGGATTCGATATACTCTTTGCAGGAAAACAGTTGATTAATTCTAATTACTTTTTATCGCATTAATTAGAATAATCAAAAAGACAATAGCATTTTAACACGAAAACAAAATCGGAGTAGATTCCTTCATAAAAATAATGCAAAAAAACTTGAATTCGGTAAAAATGACTTTAAATGTCATAACAGCTATAAATATTACTCAATCAATTTTCAAAACAATTTTATTTGTCAACCAGTTGAGCATTTCGCGTCTGGTCAGAACTCAACAAGAACGGTCATAAACTTGTCAACGCTGTTCAGAAGCAGAAAAGGACAAATTTATTCGTCCTTTTCAACTTGAAAATAAAAACTCAAAAAAGTCGTTTTGAATTTTAAAACGGGTTAATCCAATTCAGGTCAATCAACAAATGATAAAGCCAGGGATGAGACCAGGGATTCCAAACCGGATAGGCGACAGACATTGCGGAGAAAAAGAGGAGAATCAAAGCGATCCCTCGAAATATTCGAAATTTGGAAATTTTATCTAAAAGCGGCAACATAATCAAAACCCAAAATGGGATCAATGGAAAGAACCAGCGAAGGCCGCAAGTCATTCCGCCATAATTTCTGTCGCCTTGATCTCGAGTCAGATAAAAGACGAAGAATAATAAGGAAAGTCCCAAAATCAAAATGGCAAAACAACGAGCTTGAATCGATATTTTCCGACGAAAAACCGTCATCAAAAGACTCAAAATGCTTAATATCCAAACCGGAGTCAAAGAAAAAAGGCCATGATGACCAACTGTCGCATGAAAAGCGTAAGTCTTTTGAGACGGTTCGCCGCGATCAATGCCGGTTCGATTCGCCCAATGACTCAATCGGCTATTTTTAACGTCTCGCGACTTTCCGGACGGAATATAATGATAAACATACCAATCGTCAGGATCAAATGTTTGAACTAAAAATGGAGACGCAGAATCAGCTTTGGATTGTTGGGTCAATAAATTTGGTTCCGATTTTCCTGATTCTCGATTTGATTTGGACGCTTCGCTTATATGAGATTGATCTGATTCAAGATCATTCAATTGTTTTTTGGAGTTCAACGTTTCTTGCGAAAGGGATTCTTCTAAAATTGAGTCGTCTTTTGAAATTGATTGTTGTTGAGCAAGAGAAACATGATCCCGTTTCTGCGCATAAGCAGGTTTAAACGTTCCGTGAGCTCGATAATTTGTCCCAAAGAAACCGACAACAACAATCAAACCGCAAGGAATCGCAACGAGAATTGTTTTGGAAGGATATTTTGCCAAAAGAATAAAACAAAAAAGCGCGGTCATTGCGAGAACAGGAAGTTCGCAAGCGACAGCGAAAGCTCCAAAAAGACCAGCCAAAACAAAATATCGTTTTTGAATCCGTTTTTCATAAAGAATTTGAAAACCGGCATAAGTTGCAATAATAATAGAGACAACGCCTGGAATATGATTGTTGAGAGTAACAACAAAAGTCGAAACAAATGTCGCAAAGCAGACAACGCTCATTGCGAAAAAATTGCTCCAATCGGAAAAACCGATACGATTGATCGTTTTAGCGAGCAAAAACCAGGCTATAATTAAGGGGATCAAATTAATACAAATAAGGAGAATACGAACAGCAAGAAAAGGATTCTCTTTTAAAGAAATTCCGGTTGAATGAAAAAGTAACCAATAAGGAACAGCCATAACGGTTGGCAGGAGAGTTGGTTTACTGGAATAAAGATAGCCGGAAAGCGGGTTGGCCGGGTCATATTCTTCATTCGGGAGTCCATGTTTTACGATATCGATAGAATCCCAACCCGGGGTTTCCATTGCTTTGTCAATGGCATAAGGAACGCAGGATTTAACATATTTTCCCGCTTTTTTATTTTCCTTATTGAATTGTTGAGAGCATTCGCAAGAGCAGTTTCGAAGAAGTTTTTCGACCGGAATCGGTTTGATATTATTTGAATCCGAATCTTTTTGAACCGGATAATAGCGATAAACTCGCGATTCCGGTTCGACCAGCGCTCGAATGGTCAGCCAGCGACTTCGATCGTTAGCGCTTAAAGTTGGACGTTCTTTTTGAGCGTCTTGAAGCAATGTTGCCGCAGTCTTTTTTAAAATCAGATTAATTCGTTCCGGTTGAACTTTCTGGTTTTCAAGTTCCTTTTTTTTATCGGAGAGCTGTTTCGGAATCAAACGAATACGATAATCTTGAATGGAACGGTCCGGAATATTATCGACAGCAAGGATTCGTCCTAACATCAATCCGGCCGAAACAATAATCAAAATGAACATCAACTGCAATGAGGTTGTTGAAGAATCGATTTTCGAAATCTTTTTCGAGTCCACTAAATCATTGACTTTTTGCGGCAGACTGGCTTCAGAATGATTCATTGGAACTCCTTAATATGCAGATTGATTAATGATCATTTAGATGAATTCTCGATTTTTCAATAGAATATCGCAGTTTTAATTGTTTTTTGTTGTTTAAAAAAGAGTTCAATTTCATTTTGAGTTTGCATTTGGGGGGCAAATCTGGAAAAAAACCAGAATTTTGTATTAACAAACTCTCTAACAACGGGCGGATTACGAAAGAAGAAAGCCTGTAGCCCAGACAGGCTTCCGAATAAACGAATGATAAATCATCAAGCGTTCGATATATTATTAACGCTGTCGATGTTTCGCGAATGATTTATTTGCAGCAACAGCAACATTTTTTATAATCGCCAAAATTGGGAACCTCTGGATGAGTATCCGGACCGAAATAGCGCAAACCGACCAGCGGTTCTGATCCGGTATTGACAATCTCGACGCCATTTTTGGCTGCCCTGTCCGTTATAAAAATCTCGTCGTCCGGTTCTTCGCCGAAACGAATCATATTCGGGGATTCAATGGCCAGTTTGCCCATTGTTCCGCGACCTTGAACTGTAATCCAACCGCTGGCTCCGCCGTCGCGAAGAACGCAACGAGCGCCCGGCAGAACGGTCAGTTCTTTAGCGGAAATTCGTTGTTTGCCGTCAATCAAACCATAAACAATCCAACGGTCGTAATAACCTGATTCCGGATCTGAGGCGTTTTTGTCAAGAATCGGTTCGAGATAATTATGTTCTTTGAAATACGGATCGACATTCTTTTCCCAATCAAGTTGATCAACAATGAAATCTAGATCGAATTTTTTGTCATCGGGGACATTTTTAACCAGCAGATCCCAGGAAATGGCGTCTTTATCGGTCAGTGACTGAAACATTCCAAAAACATCTGATCCCCATTGAGGTTCATATGTGCAAACAGAACCCGGCGCATGAAGAACGCCAGCCGGAACGACCCAGCCGGTTCCCTGTTTCAAACGATAGGCTTTCGAGAGATCAAGAATTCCGTTGTCGCCTTTATTCCAATCTTCGAGACATTTACGAACTTGCGCTTTCGTTGTTCCAGGTTCAAGTCCCATAAATGTATAATCGAATCGATTTTCAGCTGCATTTAATTGCGGCGGATAATAATATGCTTCGGGTTTGCCTTGTTGACCGGTCAAAACAGCGTCTTTATCCATTTGATGCATATGATGCGGAAGCGGGCCAAGATTGTCGAAAAATTTTGAGAAGACCGGCCAACGTTTATATTCCGCCCACATCGCATCGCCAACGATTGATCCCTGGCCTTCTTCAACCGCTTCCCGAAGCAGAAATCGTTCGCCGTTGAACCGGACATAACTGAGCCCTTCATCGTCAAGACGGTTGGCATTATCGGCTTCCGTTGTGCTGGCAAACCAACGTTCGTCAATGCCTCCGCGATCAAGGCCAAGCGCATACCAATCAGTTGGCGCCAGTTTGATTCGACGTCCCGGTTTACAAAAAACTCGAGGAACCCAGTTCGGCGTCAATCGCAAAAGACCTTCGCCTGCTTCCATTGCTTGAGCCAAAAGAGCAGCAATATTATCTTTCGACGCAATTTTTGAGCGACTTTGAGACAGCATAAAAACCTCCTGAAATGAATGAATTTGATTAATTCGGTTTTGTGACTTTGTCTGAATAATTGACCTTCAGTAGGACAATTCAAACTCAATCGGGCTCAATTCCCCAATCGAATCAATCGACTTAAATATGAAAAAGCAACCAGTCAAACAATCCTCTATATTATATGAGTATAAAAATTGCCTGACAGAAAGTCAAATGTTTTATAAGAAATTTTTAACTTTTTATTTTTTGTATCAAAGTCGAAATGGATAATTGGCGACTTTTTTTCGAAATCAGTCTGTTTTTCTCGAAGTTCCTAATTCCCCAAAGGCTTGACCCTGATCCCTTGTTTCGCTCAATGAAAAACAAGTTCATTCAAAAATATTTCAAATGAAAAAATATTTTTGAACAAATCAATTAAAATTGCATTATATTGCCCATTTTAACTTGCGACAATTGATAGAAATCGATATGATTCCATTTCTCAAAAAGATCATTAGTTTTTGAATCGTTTGAACAAGATAAAATAGAACAAATCGGATGTTGATATGAAACATTTCTCTTCAATGGATCAATCGTCATTTTCTTCCAAGAAAACAACGATCGTTTTATTTCTTCTTTTTGGATTGGAAGGAATCCTTATATTATTCGCAAACATCGGTTGTTATCCTTTACCGAGAAGTATTCCGCGCTGGCATGGCGGCATGGACGAAGTTCCGATGAATCAAGAATCCTATCAAGAAGAATGGAATCAATCTTATGGGGCTGGCCATCAAACTGTCAGTCGCTCGACCGTTCCAAAAACGTCGACAGAAAGTCAAAAATCTCAAAAAAGTTCATCGATTCCATATAATGTTAATAAAGCGAACGAACCGAAAATCTCGTTTCATTTTTTCAAAAAGATTTTCGGCCAGAGTCTTTCAAATAAAACAAACAGGCAACAGCCCTCAATCAATCGTTCCGACGAACTGTTTGCGGACAACCTGTTTTATCCTGCGGATATCTATCAAACGTCTTTTGATTATCAGATTAGTAAATCAGATCCGAATTTCCGAGATTCGTTGAATATTGACAAAACAATAAAATACCCGATTCAGTCCGACAATCTTTCTTTGAGTTCGAAAACGATTGAGTCGGATAAACCGGCGTCGTCAGATTTGGAAGTCGTTTCGAACGTTCATTTGGAAAATTCGGGTTCTGTTGCAGAAACGGATTCTTTGGAAACGGAACAACTTATTTCCGCCAATCAGTCAACAATCGACGATTCTTTTGAAACGACGCTTCCCCGAAGTTTTGATATTACTCAAAAGAAAAAATTGAGCCAATCTCCCCAAGAAAGTTTAAATGAAGTTTTTGATGTTCATTATATCGAAGAAATATTAGCCAAAGTTGACGCGAATCAATTGCCGGGAAACAAATCAAACCGTTCCATTTGCAATTTAATTGTTGATTATAATCAACAATTGAATCTTTCTCCAATTGAACAACAAATAGCGGACAATCGATTAAAAGCTCAGAAAATAATTTCTCCAGTTCGATATCAACCCCAAAATGAATCAACGGATCGGATTAAGCATTCATCATTTGAACTGCCGTTGACGAATCAGGAAATTTCTGAAACGACCGACGTTTCAGCGAAGGAAAATGTTTCAAATGAATCAATTGATCTTGTAAACGCGCCGTCAAACTGGAAAGAACAAACTCTGCTTGCCATTGAATCCCTTGAAAAAGAAATCGAAAATAAGCAACAGCAAAAAATGGAAACTTCGGAAGATGAATTTCGGCTTCAGATATTAAAACTTTCGATTGGCAAATCAGACCTGAACCATTCAGAACCGTCTGAAGACAACCCGATTCAACAATTTTGGATGCATCAATTGAATGGAATGTCGACTTTATTAAACTCCGCGAATTTAGCCGCTGATTCAAATGCAACGATTCAAGTTGCTTCTGAATTGCAAAAAGGGCTTGATTCATTGACTCAAATCTGCCCTATTCAGATCCGTAAAGCTATTTTAGTCGAAAATGCCGCACAGTTTGGGCTCTATCAGAAAAAGATCGGAAGTTATCGGCCAGGATCAACGGTTTATATTTATGCGGAATTGGAATATGTTCATAATCGGGAAACAACTCAAGGGCATGAAATGTGTGCCCTTTGTTCCTGGGAACTCGTTGATATCAATGGCAGAACAGTTTTGCCCAAAACAGAGCAAAGCTGCTCCAGTACATCCGAAAGCCGATTGCGGGACATTGTTTTGAATATCAGTATTGACCTTCCGCCCAATCTTCAAGTCGGAACTTATCAGTTAATCTTTTCTGTCCTTGATAAAAACAACCCTGTTCAACCTTCAACATCCAAAGAAATTCAGTTACAGGTTGTTCGATAATCCCAATATTTAACGTTAATAAAATTCAATCCCGACTTTTTTTCAAAGAGACAACAATTCTGTAACCGATCTGAACGACCGCTTTCGAATTCTTTTATTCTCAAGGATTATTTATGTTTTTGATTTGTGAAACAACTCAGGATATTAGAACCGGAGCCATTTCTTTTTATCAAAAAACAGGCCAGACAATTTTAACGGCAGAACTTTTTTTCAAACGATTTGCCAAAACTTTTTTCGATTTTTATTTTTATCGTTTGATTTGTCTGTTAATATTAATGATTCCTGTTCTAAATGGCTGCGCAACGTCGATGCCGCCAGGGAATCCCGGGCTCGGAGTCGGCGCTATCCTCGAAGACAGTTTGAATCCTTTATTTGTTCAGACCGATGACCCTGATTATCTTTGGGAATCTGTTGTCGATGTTATCGATAATTATTTTCCGATCGCTAATGAAGACCCGATTCGGAAATTTGAGAAAAAAAACGAAAATAATCAAACTTATTACATTTTAACAGAAGGTCGGATTGATACGAATCCCGTTATTGCCTCGGGACTATTGGAGCCTTGGAGCCATAATTCTGTTGATTCGTTGCAACGGCTCGAAGCCTCATTTCAAACGATACGCCGCAGCGCCGTTGTTCGTATTGTCCCCGACGGAAGCGGTTTTCTTATTCATTTAGCTGTTTATAATGAAATCGAAAATCTTCCGCAGCCTATGAATTCCAACATTAATGAAAACAATCTTATTTTTTCGGACGATCTGACTCAATTTGAATATCCAACAGGTCCAACAGCTTCTGCCGAAGGTTGGATTCCTGACGGACGCAATAATGCTCTCGAACAGCATATTTTGAGAGAAATCGCCTGGCGAGTCAATAATCCGCCGTCTGTTATCCATTCGCAGAGATCAACAAACGTTGTTCCTTAAACAGACTCAAATAAAGACGAAAAACGATCGAAATTCAAACGTAATTCAATTTCTGTATAATTGAAAATTCAATATTCAAGCCAGTTGAAAAATAAAGAGCGTTGGGGTCGCAAATCCGTTAATGGCGAACGGAAAACGGACGACAAAGTCTGTTGTCCAAATCATCAATCGGTCTAATAAGAATCTAACAAGGATATTGACCGGAAAAAACTTCGACGGCAGGGCCTGTCATCAATATATGATTATTATCCGACCATTCAATTTCAAGGTCGCCGCCAACAAGATGAATCGTTATTTTTCGATCTGTTCGGTTGCTGATCATTGCTGAAATGGCAACAGCGCAAGCTCCAGTTCCGCAAGCAAGCGTTTCGCCCGTTCCCCGTTCCCAAACTCGCATTTTCAATTCTTTGCGAGAAAGGACTTCAACAAACTCTGCATTGACTTTTCGCGGAAAATGAATATCTTTTTCAATTTGCGGGCCAATTCGCAAAACCCAATCGTCGTTGATCTGATCAACAAAAGTAACGCAATGCGGATTTCCCATCGAAACACAACAAACAGGAAACGTTCGATCAGCAACCGTCAAAGGGAGATCAATAATCGGAGAAACGCTTGAATTGGGCATTCTTAAGGTTGTCGGGATCATTTCCGGGACAAGAATCGGTTCGCCCATATCAACGCGAACTTTTGAAACCAGATCATTTTCCAATTCACAGAAAAGAGTTAAAACGCCTGCTCCGGTTTCAATACGAAAGACATTTTTCGAGACGATCCGATGATCGTAAATATATTTTGCAACGCAACGAATTGCATTGCCGCACATTTCGCTTTCGGAACCGTCCGGATTAAACATTCTCATTCGAGCCTCAGCAACCTTGGAGGGCAAAATGAGAACGAGTCCGTCGCTGCCGACGCCGAAATGACGATCACAAATTTTAGGACAAATTTCTTTCGGATCGACCGGCAATGATTCGTCAAAACAATTGACATAAATATAATCGTTGCCGGCTCCCTGCATTTTAGTAAAACGCATAAAATCAACCGTTCTTTTTTGCAAAGTCAAGCATGAAATCTCGAAGCTTAATAACGCCAGCTTCTGGCATTGCGTTATAAATCGAAGCGCGAATTCCGCCGACGCTTCGATGTCCGCCGAGCGTTATCAAACCGATTTCTTTTGCTTCATTTTGAAATTGTTTATCCAATTCTTCCGACGGAAGCCGAAACGGAACATTCATAATCGAACGATACTCTTTGTTTGCGTGACCTCGATAAAAACCGTTCGATTGATCAATGGCGTCATAAAGAAGAGCGGCCTTGTTTTGATTAATCTTGAACATTTTATCGAGACCGCCAATATCAGTTAAGAGCCAATCAGTAACAAGTTTGAGCATATAAATGGCAAAACAGGGGGGCGTATTCAACATCGAATTGGCAGCGGCCAATTTTTTATAACTGAACATTGACGCGAGATCATCGCCCGATTTGTCAACGAAATCGTCGCGGATAACCAACAATGTAACGCCAGCAGGTCCTGCATTTTTTTGAGCGCATGCATAATAAATGCCATATTTCGAAATGTCGACCGGATGACTGAAAACATCGCTTGAGGCATCGCAAACCAATGGGATGTTTCCGGTCTCTGGCATTTTTTGCCATTGAACGCCTTCAATGGTTTCGTTTGATGTTATATAACAATAAGCGGCATTCGGATTGAGATTTAATTCGGAGTCGACTGGCTTGCGACGAAACCCTTCTTCTTTTCCGTCCCAAACGATATTGATTTTGCCTTGAGTTTTAGCTTCAGAAGCCGCTTTTTTGCTCCAGGTTCCCGAAACGATATAATCTGCCGTTGAATCAGTATTATGAATAATGTTCATGGGAATCATTGCAAATTGCGTCAACGCGCCGCCTTGCAAAAAGAGAATTTTATAGTTTTCAGGAACGTTGAGCAGTTTTCTAATATTGTCCTGAGCAGCAAGCAAAATTGCTTCAAAGGGCTTTGATCGATGACTGATTTCGAGAATAGAAGCCCCAACTCCTGGCAAACAAACGAGTTCTTCCTGAGCTTTTTTCAAAACGGAAAGTGGCATGACAGCCGGACCAGCTGAAAAATTGTAAAGTCGTTCCTGCATCAAAATTTCCTTTTTAATATCAAACTGTTTTGATGATAAAGAGGTTTTATTCGAGAAAAAACCTCAATAATTGTTTCTGTCAATCGGAAATGGATTTCCTCAAAATGAATAAGACTCAATTCAAGTCCGATTAAATAAGAAACGTTCTAATATTAACATATTTTAATGCAAAAACAAGGGGGAAGCCCCTTGAACAAAGACGCGAAACATTTTCGAGATATTGATTTCCCTTTTGTTTCAGAACTATTTCCCGGGCAAAAGATTTGCCCGTTTCGAAATGGCGTTTGGAAAAATATATTTTAAAGAATTTAAAAGAAAAAAGAAAATTAATTATTTATATTATATCGCAAACCGAACCTTGGGGGGTTGCGCAGATATTAATTGTTTGTATTTTATTCATAAATGTTGGTTGTTTTATTTCTGATAGTTAAGTTGATTATATGTTTTCAAATAACAAAATAATCGTTTTTTTCTCTGTTATTCAAAATATTTATGCAAAATCGAATAATATAAGTTCAGAAAACATTATTCAATTTATGTATTATAAAATGTGAGCAATTTTCGAGTTGCTTGAAGACGGCGACGAATAACAGACGCAACGCGACTCATTAAATGAAAACCAAATGCCGTATCTTTTTGACAAATTTCGAGAAGTTTTTCTCCATCAATCGAAAGAAGTTCGGTTTCTGCCCGGCAAATTCCGATCGAATTGGATTCATGCGGTTCAACCAGCGCTGACCAAAGAAGCTGATCTCCTTTGAGACAAGTATCCATTGTTTTGCGACGACCGTTTTTCATCAAATATTGGACGTCGACCTGTCCAGAAACAACAAGATAAAAATGTTTCGAGTTTTCATGTTCTCGATAAACAATATCATTTGCTGAAAAGTTTTTAAGTTCGCTGAACTGTTCAATCTTTTCGAGAGTTTCTTGGGAAACATCAACGTTAAGATGTTCGGCTAAAAGATCCTTTATTCTTGACATTCAAGTCTTCTCCAAAGTCGAAAGAATAAGCATTATTCCAAGAAAGAACAAAAACATTTGTTCATGAATCAGGAAGTTCATTGCTGAGTATTTCCCAAATCAGACAACTTATTGAGTATAACGTTCGCTGTTAGGATTTCAAGGGGAGAAGCAGAAACAACGTCGTTTTTTTGCTGCAAAAACAAAAGTTTTGCAACATTTTTTATAGAATGTCGATTGCGTCAAGGAAATCGACATTGATAAAAATGAAAGCAAGCTGAAAAAAGCAAGCGTTAATTAATCAGCCGTTGTTCGTCCTGTTGCGACATCAAATTCGTCAATAGCGGGAATAAGCATTGCGATCGAAGTAAAAAGATACGCGCTGACAACCGAGATAAAAACAAGTTGAGTTTGCCCCAAAAGCAGACTTGTTATTGCATAAAAAGTTGCCAAAGGACAACAAAAAGATGCCAAAGCAATTGCTGATGACGGATTTCTGGAACCCAGGCAAATATAAAGTCCGATTCCGCCGCCAATCATAAAGGCTAAAAATGGTTGCAACTGCGCTTCAAACGAGCCGCTAAAGGCAATCATGATCCACATACAAGTCGCAATTCCGACAAAAAGGAAAAAAATAATCCCCAAACTTGTTGCAACAGCGTTTTTCGTGTTATCGTATTGCATTCCAATATGAACGCCGATCATGGCAACAAAGAAATATAAAACAGACAAACCGACAAATAAAAAGAAGGCATTCCAAAGCGAAAGCCCGCCCATAAAACTTATATAAAGGCAAAGCAGCAAGGGAAACAGAACGACTTCTTTCATATTATAAAATGTTCCGCCCAATTTTCCGTAAACAAACTCTTTTGGCGAAATATCGCTGACCAAAAGGAGCGTAAACGTTCCGCCGTCCCGTTCCGAGGTCAATGAAGTAATCG
Source organism: Planctomycetia bacterium (assembly GCA_030527205.1). GTDB lineage: Bacteria > Planctomycetota > Planctomycetia > Pirellulales > Thermoguttaceae > JAUNBG01. The sequence continues at coordinate 24,212 of JAUNBG010000019.1, read as the reverse complement.
CTTGAGCATTCAAAAGAACCATTGACAAAATCAAAAGCGGAACCAAAGGAGCCGCAATTTGCCCCAAGGTCGGAATCGTATGAGCAACATAAGTTAAATGAATAGCATAAGCGCTAATCAAAAAGAGGAGAAAATAAACAAGTCGAATGATAAATGTCTTTTTCCCATAAGCCCGCGTACAAATTTCCCGCCAAATAATCGGGTTATCCCAAACATGACGAACTTTGCCCGGCGCGGCAGAAATGGACGGATCCATTGGATTTTTGCCAAATCCGGAATGAGACTCTTTCTTTTCTTGATCAAAGTTATTTTCTTCAACCGAAGTCGACTTTAAACAGGAAATCGAATCGGGACTCTCCGTTGAATTCGCGGGATCGCTCTGAACAAGATCAGGATGTTCTGATTCAACAGCAAAAAGATTATGTTCAAGCGATTCATAAGGATTTGAAGCAACGACAACGCCTTGAGAAGCGGATTGACGTTCAGCCGCTTCGCGATCAAGTCTTGCCTGAATTGCCTCTTTTCTCCAAGTATCCTCTTCCGGTGTCCCTTGCTTAAGTTCCCGGGAAGGATTCCAATATCGGACCATTGCAATGGCAATGCCATTAACTAATATTGTCAAAAAAGCAAAAACCGTCAAAAATCCGAAAATGGGTTCAAAGAGCGAGAACGTTGGCAAGAGTCGTCCCAAAAGATTTTCCGATTCAATTGCTGGTTGAGCCGCAACGAAAACAGCTTTCCAGGGACTCATTGAGGTCGCGATTGTTTCTGTTGAATAATTGCCCCAGCTTTTTCCCAGGAAACCGTAACCGACAATCTGCCAGAATCCAAGCCAGCAGACGAGAATTAAAACCGTTGCAGCGATTGCTTGAAAGGTTTTATCTCGCCAAAGAGCAACGCAAGATCCAACGCTTCCGCAAAGAAGCATTGAAAAAAGAGTCACTAAAAGAACTCGAACGATTTGCGAATAAGAAATTCCGCCCAAAAGCGATGTCATCATCAAAATCGGAAGAGAAATAATAAGAAAAACGAGAACTTCCAACAAACTGGCCAATAATTTTCCAAGAACAAGTTCGCTGTTGGATAAATGCGTCAACAACAAAAGCAGAAGCGTTTTTCGATCTTTCTCTTGAGCAACGGCGGCAGCGGAGAGAATTGCGGAAAAAAAGAGCATAACAATCAATTGAAGAGGCGCAAGAATGCGGAAAAGCGTAATGCCAAATCGGGAAAAATCGCCAACGTCGGTTATCAATTGCGTGCCTGTCATAACAAGCCAGGCTGTACAAATCAGTAAAAGCAAAAGTCCGCCGTAAACGCTTCGAGCAATAAAAGTTCGATCGCGACGCGGAGCAATCGTTATTTCGCGAGTAAAAACAGGTCCAATAAACATTATATTAATTTAAAAAGAAGGTTGGAACAAAACAGCAATAAGTTGGATTGTTAAAAAGGACTGCCAAATATGACTCCTTATTATAATAAGGAGGTTCTAAAAACCCGTTGGGAACGCAGACGTCCCGTCCGTATGAACTGGTTTTTACGCCGTTCTCGAATGGAGTTTATAACAGGTTTTTAGAATTTCCTAATAGGAATGATAACAAGCGATCATTAATTTTGTGCAACAATAAAATATGTTTGCGGGATACTATTTTTAATACAAAATTAACAATAACAATCGGATTTCAATTTATTTGACTTATTCTTCTCAATTCATCAAATCGCTTTGAAAGCATATCAACTTTAAGGTCTGCCCGAAGTTGTCGAGCAGACGAACCAAAAACAATGATTTTCAACCGGCTTGAACAGAACGGATCAGGCCAAATCGCGGTCTTCAAACAAAGCAAGCGAAAGAACCATAGCGACAGCAGCAAAAAGGAAAGAGTAAACGCCTGCCATAAAAACGTATTCATAAGGGACGCTTCGATTCATTGCGACGGCTGTTTCCATATTAAAATGATCGAGAACCGGCAAAAAGGCGCAAACCAAATTTGCGAAAAACGAAACCAAAGGAACTTGCGATGCTGCGCTCGAAACAACGATCATCGGAACAATATGGCCTAACGCATAAATGGTCAAGCAAATAGATAAATTGGGTAAAAGAGATAGTCTTGTTGAAATAGCAACAGAAATCGCAGCCAAAACGATTGTTTCAAAATAGGAAAGAAACAACCCGGGCATAATGTTCATAACATATTGAGAACATTCAAGAGCTGTTGGAACGTCTTTTGCCGATTCGCGAGCGTCATAAACGAGTTTGTAAGCGATTGTATTGACGAAAAAAAGTCCGAGGATAAGGAATAAAGCGGTTACGCCGATCATAACGCCCAAATATTTTCCGATAACAAAACTTTGGCGTCGAACCGGTTTTGCCAGGATCATTAAAGCGGTTTTTCCTTCAATTTCGTCCGCGATCGACGAACTTGCCGTCCAAATAGCAAGAAAAACGGCAAAAAGTTTAACAAGGGTCAAACCTTGCGAAACAACGATTTTTGTGTCTTCGCCTAAAGTATGATAAGGAAGGAAAAGGAAGATAAAAAGACCGAATATTCCAGTAAGCGACAAAATCAGAAAAAGAGGTTGAACAAGGGTTTCCTTAGCTGTGACCCAAGCGATTGCGCCGATTCGCGGCATAAAAAATCGAATGAGATAAACAATCAAAATAAACGAAATAACAACCGCGAGAGCTGTTATATCAATCCAAGTCAACGACTTGATCCAATTCGGAATTGCGAATAATGGATTCAAGCAACTATTTCCCCAAAAATCAAAAGTTAACATCGTTAAAAACTTCCCAAATTTACTGTTTGTAAAATCCGATATTTATATAAGTTTTTTATTAAAATAGAAAATCTCAAATGGAATGACCTGCTTGTCATCCCGAAGCGGTTAGGAATGACGGGCTTCGCCCTGACGTCATTCGCCCTGTCGTCATTCGCCCTGTCATTAACGGACAATTGTCATCGAATGATGAAAACGGCAATGGTCATTTCAGTAACGAATACTGAATGAAGTCAAATCGTTATTCAATGGTTTTTCCTGCTTGATGCAATCATCAATGTGACCGATAAAACAGCGTTCGATTTCATGAAGAACCTTATGAACAACAGATCGATTTCCCTGAATAACCAAAAGAACCCGACCGTTTGGACGATTTTGTACAAAGCCGGCAACCGGATATCGTTTGGCTATAGAATGAGTCGTAAAACGAAATCCGACGCCTTGAACTTCTCCTGTGTATTCTGCATGCAAACAAATGAAATCCGACCTGTCGTCCATTTTGAAAAACTCATTCATTCTCTATTTTATCCCCATTTGACAAAAAGTTCAACCGTTAAAATATCGTCAAGATAAAAAACGATCAAAAAAAATGAAACTTTATGAAAAAATAAAATGACTCAATTTACTTTTTAATATTTCTATGTTATAATCAATTATATGTATTTTGGAATAGACATCTTTATTTAATGTTGAGAGCCAAAAGGGAGAGCTGAGTCAGGAAAATCTTTTTCAAGACCCAACTATGAAATTGGCTCGAATTTTTTTGCGTCGAGAGTTTAAGTCGGGAAAATCCTTTCTGGCCTGCTTATCTCAACTTTTTTAACTAATTTAACATCATTCCCGTTTTTGCCTGAACTTCCAACTCAACTCTCAATATTAAACTTTTCCTCGCCAGACAACTATTATGAATTAACGTTTTTTATAGAGTACTCAATGTTAACAATACGATCATTTAATAATAACGATCCGCCAACTGTATTGAAAATTTGGAACGAAAAAGCCAAAAGTATAGCGGAGATGTATTTTGGTTTGACCATTGAGATTCTTGAAGAACAATTGTTCGGCAGTATTTTATTTGATCCGAAATCTTTTTTTCTTGCTTTTGAGGACGAAAAGCCTCTTGGTTTTCTTCATGCAACAATATCTTATAATTTAAACGAACTCCCGGCAAATAATCATATCGGGCTCATTTTTCCGCCAGTCATTTCCCCCTCTGTGCCCAATCAGGAATTGGTTATTCAATCTTTGATTAAAGAGGCAGAAAAGTATTTTGCGAAGCATAATGCAACTTGTTTGCTAGTTGTTAATGGAGCTCCCGACGGTTTTCCTTTTTATGATATTCTTTATGGTCAAAGCAATCCGAATGGCATTTTGGCGAATAAAAGTCCGTTATTATCGATTTTTCTTTCGATGCAATATAAATTCTTGCAGGAAATCAAGCGCTTTGAATTAAAACTTGATGATTATGTTATGCCGGTGAGCGAAAAAATTCATTTGACTAATCAAAATTATGTTGTTCATCGAATTCCTGTTTGGTCGACAGATAATTTTTGGGACGCGTTTTGTTATCGAAACTTTTTTTCAACGGAATGGAATGTTTTTCCCAAAAACGATTATTCAGGACGTCCTGTTGCCGGAGCGGTTCTTCATGAAATGATGTCGCAACGTTCGGTTGCCTTTTTCAAGAACAATCTTAGTTTCAAGCGATTCATTCAACCTCAGCGTTTTCTTTTGTCGAATATTGCCGTCGAGAACAACCTTTTACGGAATGGCATCGGCTCTTTTTTATTTTCAACTGTTGTTCGCGATATACTTGAAAACAATTCTTCTTCGACGATTATTGAAAGCGTTACATCGCAAGACAACGAACGAATGATTGCGTTTTTGCTTCGTCATTCTTTTAAAGAAATCCTTTCGTTTCATTTATTATGGAAAACGATAACCCCTTCTTGATCCTTTGAGTTTTGATTTTTTGTTGTTCTTCTGTTTTTTTATGTTTTTTATGATAACAGCAAGGATAATCAAAAGATAAGACGAAGCTTGTTATGTCAAAAGATTTTGAATCATCAGTTCCCAGGCGTTCGAAAAAAAATAAGGAAGCTTCATCCCTTTCCTCATTAGATCGAATGCCGCCTTGTAATTTGGAAGCGGAACGCGGCGTCATCGGTTCTCTCATTCTTGATTCTATGCTTTGCGATGATGTTGCGACAACTCTTCGCGCGGAAGATTTTTACTCAGAGGCGAACAAACGCATTTATCGACTTCTTCTTGAAATGCATAATTCATCGACAGGAATCGATTTGATGCTTTTGGTTGAACGTCTCAAAGAACGCGGCGAACTTGATGAAATCGGAGGGGAAGCGTATTTGGCCGAATTGATGAGTTCGGTTCAAATATCGGCTCATGCCGTTCTTTATGCAAAAATAGTTCGAGATCAGGCGATTCGACGCGATCTTATTCGAACGAGTACAGACATTCTTTTGAACGCTTATGATCCTCAAAAGTCGCCTCGCGATTTGGTTAGTCAAGCGGAAGAAAATATCTTCGCCATTGGGGACTCGCGGAATACCAATCAGCTTTCGAATATGAATGACGTTATTTTAAGCGTCTATGATTTGTTGGACAAAAAAACAACGGGCGACGTTGACGGCGTTCCAACCGGTTTTTTTGATTTAGATAAAATGCTTGGCGGTTTACATGGATCGGAACTGATTATTTTAGCGGCTCGGCCGAGTATGGGGAAAACGGCTTTTGCAACGAATATAGCGGAAAATGTTGCGGTTGCCTATCGAATACCGGTTCTCTTTTTCAGCTTGGAAATGGCAAAAATTGAATTGGCTATTCGAATGATCAGCGCAAGAGGCAAGGTTAAAAATGAGTCGATTCGCGGCAATTTTCTCGATGAAAAGGACAAAAAGCGTTTTCATAAAGCCGCGTCGGAATTGAGTAATTCTCCCTTTTATATTGACGATACTCCGAGTCGAACGGTTACTGAAATTGGAGCGGTTGCGCGAAGATTGAAACGTCAAGAAGATTTGGGATTGATTATAATCGACTATTTAGGGCTCATTGAACCGGATAACGCCAATGATCCGCGTCAAGAACAGGTTGCGAAGATTGCTCGTCGTTTGAAGGGATTGGCGCGAGAGTTGAATATTCCGGTTCTTTGTCTTTCGCAATTGAATCGAATGGCGGAAGCGACGAAGGACAATCGTCCGCGTTTGAGTCATCTTCGAGAATCAGGCGCCATCGAACAAGATGCAGACGTTGTTATGTTTGTTCATCGCGAAGAATATTATCATTCGAAAGACGTTGTTGAAGATAAAGGACTCGGCGGTCTGGCTGAGATTATCGTTGCGAAACAGCGAAATGGGCCGGTCGGCGAAATCAAGCTTTATTGGAGGGGCGAATTTACTCTTTTTGCCAATTATTACAACGAAAAGCAATCTGAGCATTCGGAATTTAATCCCTTTGGAAACGAAGGTTTTGAAAATGACTCTATTGATGATTTTTGATCAATGTTGAGAATTGCTTGACGTTCTGTTTATTCTGTTTGTTGCCAATGACAACTTTTTTCTTCGAAAACCTGACAACAAGGAATCGTTTTTGTAATAAAATCATAAAATTGCTGTCTGAATTGAGTTTAAGCAGCAAAAATCAATATCGATTCGATCATTAAACAAAATCGGAGAACAGATCAAATTGAGAGATCGATGGCGATTTAAAAATGGATAGAAATGGAGGCCAAATTGAATTCAAACAGAAATTATTGTATCGATTTTTTGCGAGCAATTATGGCATTTTTGGTCGTTTGTAATCATATTCCGTTTCGAAGCGAGATTTGGGAGTTTTTTTTCCCGATATGTCGGACTGCGGTTCCTTTTTTCTTTATGGTTTCGGGATATTTTAATGAATCGTTGAAAAATCGGGACGGCTTTGCCCAACGGCAGATTCGAAAGATCGCATTTTTGGTTTTATATTCCAACCTTTTCTTTTTTATTTATCATATTTCCATAAAGTTTTTGGCGAACGAAAATGTGAGCCATTATATATTCGATTGTTTTTCATTGCAACGAATCGCGACCTTTTTCCTTTTGAATTCTTCGCAATTTGAGGGGTCTCTTTGGTTTCTGGGAACGCTTCTTTATTGTTTGATTTTGACTTTTTTCGTTCGGCGTCTTCATTGGATTAATGCTGTCTTGGCCATCGTTCCAATTCTTTTTGGACTCAATATTATATTGGGGAAATATTTCTTTTTCCTGACTGGACATAATCTTCCCTGGACGGCGGTTCGTAATGTTTTGTTCGTTGGCGTTCCTTACTTTTATCTCGGTATTTTTATAAGAAATCATCAGGCAAAAATCGAACAATTATTGAACAAAAGAATGCTTATTGCGCTAATATTTATTTTTTATTGCATTATTGTTTGTGAAAACGAGATTCATTTGCGATTCAATCCGAACGGGGTTACTGATTTTTTCATTTTTCTTCCCTTTTTAACGGCTTCTATTTTTCTTTTGGCGATTTCTTATCCGGAATTGAGCAAAAACTCAGTCGTCAGTCAAATAGGATTTCAATATTCCTTAATGATTTATATTATTCATCCGGTTTTCATTGATCTTTTTAACTTTATTGACCATTCTGTTCATTTTAACATTTTTATTTCGAATCTCCTTCCTTTTGCTGTTTTCCTTTTATCGCTTCTTTTTGCTATGATTTTTCAGAAATTCGTACAGATCAATGTTGGGAATCGAGCCTCGAACAGCTGATTTTTCGAATTTTTTGCAACAACTTGAAAGAACAACCGGCTTCGCTTTTTTTGATTCCCAAGCGTTGCCGGGCTTGCGAAAATTTCGGTTTTTTCGACAGATTTGAGAATTATTTTGAACCGTCTTTCCTAGTCAGCTCTCTCTTTTCAATTCTCTCTTGACACAAAAAACAGACGTTGTTATTATATTGATCTTAAATTATAAGAACGACAGAGTTTTGCTTGGATTGTTGGAAAGTTTTGGACTCATGATATTGCCGAATCGAGCTATTTGTTTTATTTTCGTTATTTTAACAGGAGCGTTGACTTCATGTCTTCCGTTAAAATCGAATCTAACAGAAGAAGACAGGACTTTTGAGACAAAAAAACTCGAACGAGTTGTTCTTCCGCCAAAATCGGTTACAATAGACGTTATAATCGTTCGAGTCCCTTATCAGAATCGCGAGATTCTTCAATCGCTTTGGAACGACGTCGACGAACAAGAACTTGATTGGGAATTTCGTAAAAAAATCAATCAGGCAGGATTTCGAGCAGGCATTATCGGAGCGTCAATTCCCGATTCCCTTTCGCAGCTTTTGATGTTGAAAGGAAAACCTTTGCGTCAAAGCATTGAAGAGGAAATCATTGTTTCCGATGAAGAATCGACTTCGTTTTCTTCGTCGAAACCATATACATTAAGAGCCGGAATCAAAAGCGTCATTGAAATTCAAAATGAACTTATTCCGTCGATTCCCATTCTGGTTTATGACGACGGAGATTTAAAAGCGAAAAATTATGATAATGCGCGTCCATCGCTGACTGTTTCGTCCGATCTGATTCCTGACGGTTCTGTTCGCCTGAATATTACGCCGCTTATTCAATATGGGTCGCAACAATTAGTAACGAAATATCAGCATGGTCAACTCATTCGCGTTTCGGAACAACCAACCAAAACATTCGACGATCTTAAATGTTCGCTTTATCTTCGGCCTGGTCAGTTTCTTGTTATGGGCGCCTTGGATAATAAATATAAACGACTTGGAAACTATTATTTTTCAAGAGGGGACGATGATCTCGAGCAAAAGATTCTTGTCATTCGACTCCTCGTGACGCAACATGACGGTCAACTTTATCAGTTTCCAAGTTTTGAAGAACTGTCGAAAAAAAAGTTGACTGAAGAACCTTGAAATCAAAACAGATTTGAGCGTCCGTTTTCCTTTTCTTCTTAAACGCGCTCTGTTGAGAAAATGATCGAAGAATTGTCTTTTGACCCTTCGGAAGAAAAATCGGCAGAATCAGAACAAATAACTCAAAATCCCAAACTGTTGATTGAAGAAACTTTAAATTTCCGAAAAAAGACGGCTTGATCTGTTCTGCTTAAGGAAAAACGACTTGCGATCTTGTCGTCACTCCAGCCAAATAAACGAATAAATATCGAACCGATATGAAGGTCAGGTTTTTTTCATCGGATTCTGTTTTATAGATGTTTTCCTTAAATTGTTTCGAAATGCGGCGATTTATGGAGCCGCATTACCAAAGATTATGCGGCGGCGAAGCGGAAAAATCTAAACGCCAGCATTATAAAATCTGTTTTGTATTGCCGGTTTGTATGGTTAAACCTGTTAGTCTGGGATAATTGGGGGCATAATTCCGATAAAGTCAGCAGTTTCAAGGGGCAATCTTGTTGTCCATTTCAGTTTCGATATGAAAGACAAAGTTGGGATCAACAATTTGAAAACCGATCAAAAAAATGATTAGAAAGGGACTTTTATGCGAAATAAATGGAAATTATGGATTGCGAATTGCTGTTTTATCTGCTTTTTTATCTTCATGAATCAAGTTGTCATTGCCGTTTCGCCGTTGGATGACGCGATTGCTGTTTGGCATTTCGACAATTTGAATGATGTTAATGGCGAAAATAGCCGACTGTCTATTCATGGAGACGTTCATTTGGGCATTTCAATGGCAACGGCGGACGAAATCGAAGAGTCCAAAATTCGAGGCGGCGACGGAAAATTCGTTCGTTTCGGAAATAACAGTTATTTGTCCGCGGATCTCGGCGCTCAAAATGAATTGAAAATCGACGGTCAAGAATTGACCATTTGCTTGAGGCTTCGCGATCCTTCCGGAAAATGGGATTGTCCTGTTTTTTCCAAACATGGCGGTCATGAAATACTTGAATATAATATCTTTTGTATTGGCGGTTATTTGGGAGCGGAAGTCGGAACAACCGAAAATAAAAATATCCTTTCTGGAAAAGCTCATTTTTCTGAAATGAGAAATCCCCAAACAGCGCCAACCGATTGGCATGATCTCGTCTGTCGGGTCAATAGCGCGAAACTTGAACTTTTTGTCGATGGCCGTTGCGTCGATGAAGATTTTGTTCTTGGCGAACTTCGTATTTCCGATATTCCTCTTTTAATCGGCGGTCAATATGATACAGCAACGCAGGCTCGCGGCGGTTTTCGAGGGGATTTGGATCATGCGGCGATTTGGAATCGCGCTCTTTCTGATGACGAAATTGTTGAGTTATCTGGCGGTTCCGGGAAAATCGATTCGCGTCAACGAACTGATCGCGGAAACGGAGAATCGCTTCAATATTGGCAACCGCCAAATCAATATGGCGTTGGCGATTGCATGCCGTTTTGCGTTGACGGCGTTTTTCATTTTATGTATTTGCTGGACAAAAATCATCATAGCGCGAAAAACGGACTCGGAGCTCATCAATGGATTCAAGCAACGTCAACCGATTTGATTCATTGGGAGCATCAACCCTTTGTTGTTCCGATCGACAATCAAAATGAAGGTTCGATTTGTACAGGCTCCGTTTTTTATCATGACGGAATATATTACGCATTTTATGCCAATCGAGCGGTTCAATTTAGAACGCCGGACGGTCAGGAACATCAAACATTTGGGTTGATTTGCGTTTCAACAAGCAAAGACGGTATTCATTTCGAAAAAGAAGGTTACGAGCCGCTTTTTCTTCTTCCGGAAGGTTATGGCAGCGGAACGCGAGACCCGGTTGTTTTTCAAGATCCAGAAACCAAATTGTTCCATATGTATATAACGAATGATTATTATGGAAAAGGTTGTTGGGCGCAAGCTGTTTCTGAAGATTTGAAATCCTGGAACGTTGTTGATCCGGTTTATACGCCTTATAGCGGTCAGCCGGAATGTCCGGATTGGTTTAAATGGGGCGATCAATATTATCTCATCGCCAATCATCTCAACGGTTTTTATCTTGTTTCCGATTCGGCAACCGGCCCTTGGATTGTTCCGGATAAACCGAATATTTTGATGCCAGGAATCGTCAACGTTCCCAAAACTGCTCCTTTTAAAGACGGAAGGCGAATCATCTGCGCTTGGTCCCGGGAGCACGGTTTTGGCGGTCATGCCGTTTTTCATGAGTTGATTCGATATGAAGACGGAACTCTTGGCGAAAAATTTGTTCCCGAAATGATTCCTCAAACTGAATTGCCTGTTGTCGACGAAAAGAATATTCGAAATCTTGATCAAAAATGGTCGGATCTTCCGGGCGAAATGCGAGTTCAAATTGAGTTGGATTTTGATGCGAACCAACAAAACTGTTTGCGCGATTGGTCTTTAAAATATGATGCCGAGCGTTCCATTCGAGTCGTTTTTAGCGAACGGGCGGTTTATCTCAATCAGTTTAAATTGGAACGCGTTGATATGTCGGACGGCAAAATTGAGTTGGATATTATTATTAAAGACGATTTAATCGATCTTTGTGTCAATCATTGCCGCGCTGTTATCGATACGCTTCCCAAAATGAAAACTCGAGAATTATTGATGAAAAACGAATCCTTTGATAAAATGAATGTTTCTTCATTAAAAATCTCGCCGCTGATTCCTTAATGGTTTTGACATTGTTACGGAAATTTTTTTGACGCTTGCCAACAATAAATATTCGTAACATTTGAGCGAAATGAGCGAAAAAAAGGAAATTCTTCATTGATTTTTCGGAATCCAATAAGTCAAGAAACCAAAAACAATCAGTTTTTATCTGATTGTTTTATTTTAATCGAGATTGGATGATTATGAATAATAAAAACGATAATAATCAACTCGACACAAAAATCGAAGTTGTAACGCCGGAAAATATTCGTTTCTCTTATCGACTTGCTGGTCCATTTCTGCGAATGCAGGCGTTTATACTTGATTTCATGTTTATGGGATTATTTTTTATTATGTTGTTATTTCTTTATGTCGCGATAATCAAATATCTCCCAAATAACGACAATGTATTCGTCTATTATATTGACGGTTTCCTTTTTGTTATCAGTTTTATTGTTTTTTGGTTTGGAAATGCAGCATTAGAATCAATATTCAATGGTCAAACTTTTGGCAAAATGATATTTGGGATTCGCGTTTTGTCAATTGACGGGCAACCAATTCATTATCAACAAGCAATATTAAGAAATATCATTCGCTCGGCTGATTTTGTGCTTGGCCCATTCCTTATTCTCTTTATGGGCTGCAATTCAAAAATGATGCGTTTGGGAGATATTGCAGCGCGAACTTTGGTTGTTATGGAAGAGTCAGAAAAAAAGAATCGAGCGATTATTCGATTTAAACATCCGGAAATCAAAACAATGATCGAAAGAATCCCGGCTGATTTTGAGATTTCTCCAGAATTAAGTCGGGCTCTTTCGGTTTATGTTCATCGACGGACTGCGGTTTCGCAACAACGCCGTTGGGAAATTGCTTATCCTTTGTCAAGTCGGCTGGCTCAAAAAATGAAATGGTCCAATTCCTATAATCCCGATTTGCTTCTTTGCAGCATTCATCAATGGAATTTGGATCAGGAAAAATGATCGTTTTGAATCGGAACAACAGAAATTAAAGAAGGATTTTATAATCAAACGAACGGAAAACGATGTTTATTGTCCTTAACGGACTTTGGAATAACCGCTTTTCAAAATTTTTTTCAAGGTTTTGCAAACATATTCGAGCTCGTCTGACGTCATTCTTGCATAAATCGGAAGAGAAATGGTTCTTTGCCAGGTTTTCTCTGCATTTGGAAAATCTTCTGGATTCAAATGATATTTTTCTTTATAAAAGGTCATTTGATGCAACGGTTTATAATGAATCGAAAAACCAATATCAGCGTCGCTCAATTGTTGAAGAACGTCGGAACGTTTTAAGGGACATTGATCATTTAGAACGATTTGAAATATGTGCCAGGAATGGTCTTCATGAGGAACATAACAGACCGGGAGATCAATTTCGACAGAATCGGCCAGTTCTCGATAATAAAACTCAGCGCAAAATTGACGTTGTTGCCGCATTTCTTCGGCTCGTTCAAGTTGAGCCAGGCCAATGGCGGCATGAATGTCGGTCATATTATATTTATAACCAGCCGCAACAACGTCATATTCCCATTTGGAAGCGTTTCCGGTATAACGATCCCAAACGTCGCGATTGATTCCATGAAGTCTCATGATTTTGGCGCGTTTGTAAATATTTTCCGAATTCGTGCAGAGCATTCCGCCTTCTGCCGTTGTTATCGTTTTATTGGCATAAAAACTGAAACAGGTTGCGTCGCCGAAAGAGCCAATATAACGATCTTGATATTTGGAAGGAAATGCGTGAGCCGCGTCTTCGATCAATTTGATATGATGAGCTCGGCAGATTTCCTGAATTTCATCGATTCGGGCTGATTGCCCCCCGTAATGAACAAGGATCAATGCTTTCGCATTCGGATTTTTTCGAATCCCTTCTTCAAGGATTTCGGGAGTAATGAGATTCGTTCGATATTCCGTATCAAGAAAAACAGGGCGAGCTTGAAGATGAACGATGATTTCCGCCGAAGCAGCAAAGGTCATCGAGGGAACAAAAACGAGATCATTTTCTCCAATCTCTAATGCTTCAGCGGCCAAATGCAGAGCTGCTGTTGCGGAATTAACCGCGCAAGAATATCGACAACCAATAAAATCGGCCATTTTTTGTTCAAATTCGAAACAAACATGAGCCGTTGTCAACCAACCGGATTCCAAGACTCGACGAACATATTCAAGTTCATGACCGTCGCAATAAACTCTGCAATAGGGAACTTTCATTAATGACTCCAGATCAACTTATCCGATCTTGTATTTCGTGACTGTTTTCAAGAACAATCAAGGCTTTTTCAGAGAAACAAAAAAGAAGTTCTAAAGAACCGCAGGGAACAGGGACGTCTCGTCCGCAGGGACTGGTTTCCGTGACGTTTTCCAAATTGAGTTTATTGCTAAAAACAGGTTTTTAGAACTTCCTAAAATATTTTCAATACATTTAAAATAAAATCTCAACTCAAAACAAATAATGTCTGAATGAGTTTTTATGATTTCCGCAAACAAATAACTGGAAATTTAAAAAATCAAGGATCAATTCTTTGGTTTTATTTTGGATGATCCAGAAAAATCAGGGAACTTTTAACAAAGATACGCATTTTGATTTTTTAAAAGTTGTTGAACAGGTTCAATCGGAACGTTTCGAACTAAACAATCTTGTTGAACAGCAATGGCAGCGGCGCAACCGGCGCCTTGTCCAGAAACCCAACAATTGGGAATAACTCGGATAACGTCGGACATTTTGGGTTCGCCAGATATACTGCGTCCGGCTGTCAGCAGATTTTCAATGTTCGTCGGCAACAGAGCGCCCAAAGGAATTCTCCAACCAATATGATCCCCATTCCAAGCGCCGCCGACTCCAATGCAATCGTCAAATTGTTTGTTGGCGCGAGCGTCTTCCAAGGTTAATGTTTTCATTCCTTCAATGACCCGAGTTATACGAACTCCGATTTGCGACGCGGTTTCCATTAAATAGACTTCTTCATAACCGGGCGTTGCTTTGATTTGTTGAACCTGTTTCCAAATCTGCTTGCGATGTTTCAATTCAAGCTCGGAAAGCGTTTTGACATCAATTCCGTCAGCAACAGGCCCGCCCATATTAACCCAACGAACGCCAGGAACAGGCGTCGCATCGCCCAAAAATCGAGGTTTTGGGCTCTTGTTTGGCGTTACTCGATCCAAATTCCCGAGACGATGCGGCAAACCAATCGAATATAAGCGTTGCGTATGAGCGGCGCCAGCCATTGAAAAGACGTCGCCGTCTCCTGTTGCGTCAATGATTTGTCGGGCAAGAATTGCTTGCGGCCCCAACTTCGTTTGAATGACAACTCCGCGAAGAATGGCATTTCCGGTTTGAGAATCGACTTCATCGTCAATAATGGCGTCGATTGCCCAGGAATGCAAAAAGACATCAATATTGGCTTCGGTTATCATTTCGACGAGAAGATATTTATAGGCTTCTGCGTCAATGGTTGGATTTTTTCCAAATTCGCGTTTGATAATGCCGTTTGGAAATGCTTCCAGACGTTGCATCATTTCTTCGCCGATTCCCTGACAAACTTGAATTTTTTGACCATTATCAATAGTCCAATGACCAAGAATATGCAAAACGAGTCCGCCGGTTGACAGTCCGCCAAAATATCCGTAACGTTCAACTATTGTTGTTTTAACGCCTGCTCTTGCTGCGGCTATTGCCGCAACCGTTCCCGCTGGTCCGCCGCCAATAACCAAAACGTCCGTTTCATGTATTTGAGGAACATTGAACTTCGGTCGAACAATCGTTCCGTTTTGCAATTGACAAGGCGTTGCTTGAGAACCATCCAAAAGTTCTCCAGACGTCATATCTTCTTTATAAACGAAATCTGCTTTAGAATCGCTGACAAAGTTTGCCGCATTAACAAACATTGCGCCTGTTCCTAAACCAACGCATTTTAACCAATCCCGGCGCGTTAATTGACTTATTTTCATAAGAGATTTCCCTTTCGGCAAACAATATTAATATAAATCGTTATTTCATAATAAAAGCATTTTCGATAAACTCAAGACTGTTGAAAATCCAAACCGTTGGATTTAAAATTCTGATTTCGACGGACGGATTACAAAGGACAAAAACGTTATCCATTTCAGCATCGATAAGGTCATTCGCTTTCTTTGTGTTCGATTATCTTATAATAGGAATCAAAATCAAAATCCGGACTATTATCATTGTCATGACATGAAAAACAAACCTGTTTGACATTTTTTCCCAAACGCATATTTTCGCGAATTTTATCTTGAAGAGAAATATTATCGCCCATTTCCGCCTCAATATGCTTTGATCCTGGTCCGTGACAACTTTCGCAACCGACATTCAGCAAATGCGGAGTCGTTTCTTCGGAAGCATAACCGCCGACATAAGGAAAATTTTGAATTCCATGCCAACCGACGACATGACAGCTTATGCATTCCGGGTCAAAATTTCGAATGGGAGAAGCTGTTACAATTAAAGAATTCCAAGCGGTTGAATGTCGATTGCGGCGCCAAATTCGATAAGATTCCTCATGACAAGACTCGCATTTTGAAGAACCAACATAATTCCCCAATGTTGATTTTTGGGAAGATTCAACAGCGTTGAGACCGAGTCCGCCTTTATAACCCTTGCTTGTTATCAAATTTTTTAAAACATTTTGATATTCCTGCATAAGAAGATGAACTTCTGGAGATTGTTCATAACGAGAATCCAGGGCAACGCGTTGATAGCGTAAAGGTTGATCGGGGTCATCATAAATCCCCAAAACGATGGCATATTTCCCCTTTTCTCCAACTTCAATCAATTGCTGTTTACCGTTAAGACTCTTTGCGTGATCGGGAGGAATGGTCGCTCCATCTGAAGTCAAGATGAAATCGAAATCAACAAATTGTTTGGCCAAATTTTGAGTTTCCTGTTCCGTTCCATGAACAATTAAAATCAGTTTGTCACAATTTTCTTTTCGCAATTTCGGAAGAATTTCGCGAAGTTTTTTGGCGGGATCTTCCAATAAAATGCTTTCATCCCGATGCTGTAAATTCATATCAGGACAGACAACTGAAGTCACGCCAATCCGAAGGCCGTTTTCATTGATAACCTTATAAGGAAGCAAATAGGCATCATTAAACCCATAAATGCCGACATTGGCGGACATAAAAGGGCTGGCTTCCGTTGCGCTGGGAGGCGCCGTAAACGTCAAAAGAAAATAAGCCGGGAATCGTAAGTCGCTTTTGCCAATTCCAATCGCTTGATAGTCCATTAACCGAAAAGCGTTAAACGCCATATCAAATTTGAGTTCTTCCTGAATGCCAAAGCCATCCGAAACTTGACCGCAATCAATGGCGACAACAGGCCAACCTTGAGATTTAAGGTTTTGAATAAAAGAATGGCGACGACTTAATCCGCCTTTCATTCTGTCCATTCCAGCGCAACCGCAAGGTTCAACATAACCGGAAAGAAGGCCTGTTAAAACAATCGCAACTTTGGGTTTTGCCCAGCCTTCAAAATAGACTCCATTTTCCTGAATTGGATCATAATCAGATTCGGCAACGGTTTCTGTCGACTTTGCTGATTCTGTTAAAACGTCTTTCTGGTCAATATTATCATTGGGATTAATATTGACGTCGAAATCAATGTCGCCAATGTTTGTGTTATCGGCAGAATCGGCATTTTGGTCAGGATTAGCATTGTTGGTATTTGACCCGATTTGATTATTCGATGCCGTTGCTTCTTTTGATTCTCGAGTTGTTAAATTGATTGTTGTTTCAGAGCTTTTTAATAATTCAGCCGACTGAGACGCGGAATCGGGTTCTAATGATTTTGCTTGCCATTGACTATTAGTTGTATTCGATTCAATGACGTTGTTATTTTTAACGTTTTTTTCTGATCGCAATTCGTTTAAAATCGGAACAGCAGTCGTTTTTTGATTTTCGCTTAAAGAAACAGGAATATCAATGGCAGCATCTAAAACAGGTTTGGGGGCATTTTGTCCCGATGATTGAGCAAAAGCGTCGTTTATGATCGGGGTTCTCCATTTTTTTGAGTTTTGGAGCTGCGAAGTCATTATCAAAACAATCAAGGCAATGAGTAATCCCCAACGATAACAAAAACAAAAAGATTTTGTTTTCAAACTCAAATTGTTAAGCACAGAATTCTTCATTCGCAGTTAAACCTCAAAAAAAGAGAAGAATAAAAATTAAAATGGCAAATTATTAAAGGCGATGCCTGTTGTCCAAATCGGTTTCGAAATAACAACAACCAACATTTAATTATATAATTCGTCTGGAAGCAGGCAATATCAATTTCAATTTTGCCTCATTGTTTATTTGTCTTTGATAAACCTAATTTGATTTTTATACTCAATCCAATTATAGTCTCGAAATTTCATTAACAAGCCCGATAATAACAAGCGGATTATTGAAGGCGAGGCCAGTCGGCAATGAATTAAATTTCAACAATCATCGAGGAAGCAACGCGATCTTCCAAATTGGGGCGCAAAATGGTTAAAATCAGCAGCGGAAGATACCAAGCCATATAAAGCCCGCCTTGATTTCCCATCCAAAGTTGAACAGCCAGCATTAAAAGGGCTGATCCCGACATCAATGTTGCCAGATTTTTTCTTGACGGCCAAATAATAAAACCGAAACAAAAAGTCATAAAAAGGGCAATAATAGGAATGCGATAATAAGTTGGAAAATAAGCCCATAATCCGTCAGGCGAAGGAATCCAGAGAGAATATCGACCAAACATTGCCGCCAACTGTTCGCCATATGAGCCCAAATGTTCTGACGAAAATAACAATAAAACAGCCATTAACAAAAATGCCGAACAGGTTCCGATTACAAAACGGAATAAACCTCGCGACCGATAATAGCTTCCCCATAACGGAAGCAAAAAGACCGGATAAAAAACCAATGAGGCAGCAAAACCAAGCGATAAACCGGAAACAACTGGACGTCGATAAAAAAGAACAGCCAAAAGAATTAAAAAACCGGGAAGAATATGATCCAAACAGCAAGGCATTTGATTTACATAAGGCAAAAGCAAATAGACCATTGCCGCAGCGGTTCCTGTTTTAATGTTATTGAAATGACAATGAGCAATGAAAACGATTTCCAGCGCGATTCCGATCAACAAAAAAATGATGAGAGAAATGAGGAATATTTCATCAAACGAAAAAGACTTCTTTTCTTGCTGAAAAGTCTTTTTAATATTAAAATTGTGATTCGCCGGATACGATTCGTTATGAACCGAAAAGAGATTGTAACCTCTTGAGTCAAGCATTGCGACCAGAGAAAGCGATATTGGAGGAGCAAAAATTCGATTGGTTATTTCCGTCAATTCGAAAAAAGGTCGATATCCCGGTTTTTTAAGAATAAAATCTGGAACATCGAAGTTTTCCGGCAAATCGCTTAAATGATCTTTTTGTTTATTAACCGGATGATTTTGCATCCAAAGAATATGTTCAAGACGCAATGTTCTTAACGATTCGAGATTGTCGCCGCGATTGATTAATATATTGGGAATCAAAAAGGCAATCATGGTTACGCAAGCGAATGTCAAACCCGCTGGATTTAAATTCGGATCCAATAAAGGGCGTCGAACGAACCAGAGATCCAATAAAAGGCGCAGAATCATCAAACAACCGGCAATCCAGAGCCAAAAATATCCGATGACATTGTTTCCCATAGCAATATACAAGAAACCAGGTCCAAATAAAATCAGAGAAACAATGTCCAGATTTCGAATGCTCCAGAAACGATTGAAACGAAAAAAAATGGCCAAAATCATTAGTCCGGAAATATAGAACCAAGTTGTTGGCAACATTTCATATTGAAACAGTGAGGTCGGCACAGAATTTCCTTTTCAACTGTCAATAACAAAAATCAATACAAATAATTATATCGAAACCAGCAGGAACGACCGATTTCGCCTTCCGTCATTCGCCCATTGTTGATAGGCTTACGAATTCGAATATCTCGCATTTTAACTGGCTTAATTATATAATGATGATAAAAGCTTAAATGATAACTGTTTTGGTATTCAATTGCATTTTATAAAAACTATATAAAATTGCAAAAAACAGGTTAAATAAATTGACTTTGTCTTTAAATTGTTAAAATGTATCAAACAAATAAAAGTGAACCAAATCTTATTTTTTCAATCTGAACTTATTGATCCAGACAGAATTTTTCCAGTTGTTTTGAGAATTTTGCTTCGTAAACTAGGCAAAAAGCGTCTAGCGCAAACAATTTCGATCGCTTGATTTTCTCAAAAGAATCTTTTTAATGAGAACATGATAACTCAATTATAAATTATATCAATAATTTTTTTGCGGTAAAGGAAATGCAGAAAAAGTTCTTTATATTAAGATTTTATGAAGAGACTCAAGTTTGCAGACAACTTTTGTTTTTCTATTCGCAATTCGAATGATAATGGCAAAGCGTTGAAATTCAAAGCGAGCTTATCGATCAACTCGGTTGCAATTTATTCATTTATTTCAATATTTTGCGCAAAATAATCCTCATTTTGGCCTGTTCGCATCATTTTGACTTCAATTTGTCCTGAAGCAAGAGAATCGTTTTCCGAAGACGAAATATTGACTTGAATGCAACCGTTCGAATAAGTATTCAAAACGGAAAAACCTTTTGAGCGCAACGACTTTTCTGATTCGATATTTCGTTGAAAGCGTCCGCCGGTTATAACGACAAAAGTTGGTTGACCCCAATCTAAAAGCGCTTGATAATTTTGAGATTTGCCCCCGTGATGCGGCGCCATTAAAAGATCCAGTTTGACAGGCGAATCATTTTCAAGAAAACCGGCTTGGCTGGCGTCAAGGTCTCCCGTTAATAATATTGAACGGCCTAAATGTTCTAAAAGAATAACAAGACTGTTTTCATTTGCGTTGTTTGTCGAGTCTTTTGTTAATTGCTCAGCCGAAGGATGCAGAATTTTAAGCATTGGAAAACCGATAAAATCAAGCGAATCATTTCGAACAACGGAATAGAAGGGAATTTTGGCGTCGACAATCATTTTTTCAAGTTGATCAATATATTCGTTTTCTTTTTGAAACATAACCGGAGAAGCGCAAACAGCATTGATCGTTAATAATTTGTTGAGTTGCTCGAAAGCATTATAATGATCGGCGTCAGCATGAGAAAAAATGACGAGATCAATATTGGTTTTGCCCTGTTTCCAAAGGGCTTGGGCGATTATCTGAGCGACATATCGAGGCGAAGAAGTCAGACTTCCGCAATCATATAAAATATTTCGATGTTCAGGCGTCGTTATTAAAATAGACATTCCGTGCCCAACGGAAAAAATGTTGAGGCAAACATTTTGCGTTTTTAAATCCTGATGTCTTTGATAATAAAAAGCGCCGACTTCTCCGATTCCCCAAATGATGAAAAAGAGCAAAAGAAACTTGATATGGGGCCGCTTGGAAGGGCAAATCGTCCAAAAAATAAGAGGAAGATAAAAGCAGAAAGACCAAAATGGAGTTGGACCGGGCAGCCAAAACCTTCCCAATGAAATATAATGAGCCGCTTCTAATAAATAACGAAATAGATCTAATGAGATTTCAATCCAAAAGCTGGCCAATGGACAAAGAAAAGGACAAACCCAACTCAAAACAATAAAAACCAAACAGAAAAAGAGAGATAATAACATTGGAATCCAAATAATCGGATTGATAAAAATGGCAATCGGCGTTAACAGATTAAAATGTTGCAGAATTAAGGGCAAAAGAACCAACCAGATAATGCAACTTATTATGAATAATCGAAACGCTTTTTTCAGAATAAAGAAAAAGGCATTTCTGAAAATCGATAATGTTCTTTTAAACGCCATATTTTCTGAAACGGTTCCTTTTGAAAAACAATGCTTAAATAATTTATAAAACAAAAAATAACAGGCGGAATCAAAATAAGCTCGAATTTTCTCAAGATTATGTTTAAATATTATTTTCAATAAAATAACAGTTGATTGATCCATTCTCCCTTGAGCGTCGTTTGAATCAACATTTCTTTTCTGAGGAACAGTCCAAAGAAAAACGCCAGTTGCCAGAAAAGAAAGCTGCGCTCCCAACAGAAACAGCTCATTGGGATTTATCAACAGAACAATAACAGCGGCAGCGGCAAGCGAATTTATATTGAATGACGTCCGTTGAAACAACAATCCGCCACAAACAATGATTATCAAAACGGCGGCTCGAATTGATGGCGTTTGTCCTTCGGTCAAGAATAAATAAAAAATAACAGAGCCGATCAAGGTTAATGATAAAAAGCGTCTCGGACAGCCAAATATTAATAATATGGAATGAATGATTTTGGCAAATAGGGCAAGATGAAGGCCAGAAATAGCCAAAAAATGAATCGTTCCTGTTTCTCGAAACAAATCAATCATTTCATTGTCAAGCGAACTTCGTATTCCAAGCGTTATCGCTTTTGCTATTTGAGCGTTTTCCTCTGAAAGTTCCGCATCAAACATTTGAGCAGCCTGAGTTCGTAATGTTTCAAAGAAACGAAGAACGAAAAAAGAACGATTTTGCGAAAGAAAACGAATTGATTCGGATTGCGGAACGTTCATTTGCAACAGAATTCGTTCAGAGCGAAGTTGAAATTCCTGGTCAAAATCGTTGGGGTTGCTCGGCGATTTCAGCGGATTTAACAACCCGCAAATTTGAACTCGATCTCCTATTTTTAAATGAGTGAGCTCGGATCGAACGATTATTCGAACCTTTCCCTTGATTTTTTGCCAAACATTATTATTCAGTATCGACTCAACCTCAAGGTCGAAAATTGTTGTCGCCGTTTGTTCAAAAATTTGTCCAAATTCCCGATCGTTTGGCTCAAAAATTTTGGGAGATGACGTCAGGTAACCTTGTATAATGGCCGGAGTATTCTCTTTGGAAATAAGAAATCGAATATGATCTTTCGGATAATAATTCCAACAAAAAGAATGCCAAAATCCAAAAAACGTCAAAATGACAAGAAAAGCCAAAAAACATTTTAAGAAAGAATGATCGTTGCGCAAATATGGATTGCGATCTGAGGTTGATAAATATTCGTTTTGATCAAACAGCGGAATCGATATCAGTTTTTTTGTATGAAATTCTATGAAATCAAGAAAATGATTGCAATAAAACGAAAACGCTGCGAATATCAAAGAAACAATGAAGCAGAAAATCCAAACATTCAGAGAAAAACAAAAGGCATAAGAGAGCATAATTCCGAGACAAGACGGAATGAAACAAAAAACCATTGGATAAAAAGGTTTGTTGTCCATTCCGTTCATCATTTATTCCTATAGAAACCTTAACATTGCAAAATAATAAAGGTCAAGGTTTTTAATCAATGCAAAAACAATGAATAAATCTTTAACGATTAATAATCAAGCGTATTGAGATTCCCTGAATTTGGGACGCAAGCTCGGAAACAACGGCCCGATGGCAGAAGACGAAGCCGGGCGTCTCATTTTGGCGGCAATGAGGTCTTTTTATTCTTCTATTTTTTCCAAAATATCGTCAGGAATATTATAATTGGAAGAAACATTCTGAATATCTTCATGTTCGTCGAGAGCTTCCATTAAACGAACAATGCTTTTGGCTGTATTAAGATCGTTAATATCAACGTATTCGCGAGGAACCATTGTTATTTTGGAATGTTCTGGATGAATTCCGGCATTTTCGAAAGCTTGAGCGACCGAATCAAATAATTCGGGAGAACAAGTTACTTCAAACGAATCTTCGCCTGGTTGAACGTCATCGGCGCCTGCTTCAATAGCGAGTTCAAACAATTGTTCTTCTTCGATATGACTGGAAGAAATTTCAAAGAGTCCTTTTTTATCAAAATTCCAACCGACGCAACCGGTTGCTCCAAGTTTTCCGCCGCTCACTTCAAATATTTTACGAATTTCCGGAGCTGTCCGATTGCGATTATCGGTCAAACCTTCTGCCATAACCGCGACGCCATTTGGACCATAACCTTCATAAAGGACAACTTCCAGTTCAACTGGATCAAGTTCGCCGGTTCCTCGTTTAATAGCGCGGGCAATATTATCTTTGGGAAGACTGACCGCTTTGGCTTCTTCAATTGCCGCTCTCAAACGAAGATTGTTATCGGGGTCGCCGCCTCCTTGTTTTGCTGCAATTATGATTGCCTTGGACAATTTACTCCAAAGCTTTCCTCGTTTTGCATCGACCAATGCTTTTTTATGTTTTATTCCTGCCCAATGAGAATGACCTGACATATTTGCCTCATTTCTTATCAATCATTTTTATATTAAAACCAAACGTTTCATTAATAGAAAATAGAATCAACTTTATTTATGACTTTTAGCAATTTGTCAAAACTCAAACATAATCAATAAAAAAACCTGTTTGTTCAAAACAATAAATGTTGTTGATTTATTGAAACGAACATCATTAAAAGAGATCAAGCGACAAACAAATTATCGAGGTTTTTCCTGTTGTAATTTTTTGATTTCTGATAGCGTTTGAATTTTCGACAAATCCTGAGACGAACTTTTTCGTTTTTTATAAGTCCGTTTTTTGCCTTTTTCATCTTTCGATGAGTCAGCAGATTCATTCGTCATAAGAATATCAGATGAAAATGTCTCATCTGAAGAATTGTTTTTTTCTGAAGATGAATCAATCGAAATATCAGGACGGTCAAAAATAGTTTGCTGATTTTCTGTAGGAACATTGGCATTATCTGGAAGAACTGGGGTTATATCGAGTTTAACCTTTTGGTCGTTAATTTGGTCAAAAGTTTGGAATTCTGTTTGTTGCGTTTCGATTGGCAACGATTCGGTTATTTGCGTTTCTGTTGGC
>JAUNBG010000070.1 GCA_030527205.1 Planctomycetia bacterium | reverse complement strand
TTGGACAATCGCAATCCTTTTGGCAATCAGGTCGTTTGCCGTCAAATTTCTTTGACTTTTTTGGACAATCGCAATCCTTTTGGCAATCAGGTCGTTTGCCGTCAAATTTCTTTGATTTTTTTGGACAATCGCCGTCTTTATTCGTTTCTTTATTCTTTTTCCAATTATCTTTATTCATATTTGGAACGAAAGAAAAATCGTCCCCGAATTTTGCCTTCGGATTGCCTTTTGGCGAAGAAAACTGTTGGAAACCAAAGGCAAACGAATGAGCGGCAGGAAAAAAACTCTCTTTGAATTGACTCAAAGCTTCCTGACGTTCCTTTTGGCAAATGAATCCGTCCTGATCGGCATCAATTTTTTTAATTTTATCAATCAGTTTTTCAACATTAATTTTCCCGTCTTCAGTTACAAAGTCCGGTCGAGGCATTTTCGGAACTTTGTTATCAAATCGCGGCGCAAATGGAACATTTTGACCAAATTTCTTTTGCCATTGCTCTGGTTGAAAACCAAATCCTGGTCCAAAGTCAGAATGTCTTGGGCCAAATGGTTTCGGAGCTTGTTTGGCCTCGGGGGCATCAAACGGAACATCAGCTCTGGACGACGTTACTTGATCCATTGACGGATCTTGATTCTCGGGATGTTGCGGCCCATGGTCTGGTCCTTGGGCAAAAAGTTGAATGGTTCCCGTCATTCCAAGGACGAGAATTGATGTTAATAAAATTCGTTTCAACATTAATCTGATCTCCTTTTTTAGGTTGACAACATTTGTATTCAATTCGGTTAAATTTATTGCGCATTTTCAAAAACAAACGTTAGCCGAATATTATTGAAGACGACCGCTGAATAACTCAATTTGAAATGGACTCAATCATTGAGTTGCAACTTAAATCGCCCAACTTTAAATTCAACAGGCAAACTTTAAATGATCAATTTGTCAGAATAATTGAAAAGACTTTTAATCTTTTCAACTTTTCTCTCAACAAAATCTCAAAAAACGAAAAACCTCAAAAGTTGAAAATGTTTTTGAATTGAATACAAAATGCCTTGTTTCATCGAATTGATGATTCGTAATGAAAAGAGTCTCGACGTCGATCGTTCCTTTCTTTTTTCATAACGTTCAATGAATTTAACCCCGTCGCCCGTTAAAAAGTTTCGTTTAAATAAAACATTTTATGAAAAGTTTTGCAAATAATCGCCGCAAAAATCTTTTTGATGATTTTGTATGCGTTTTTGTCAAAATGTCTGACAGACTTCGCCTTTGCGTAATTCGTCTGTCATCGTCAGGCTGACGTTCTCAACGATCGCGTTTTATTAAATTTAAGAATCCGAGTCAGATCGGCTATTTTGTCTTGAATCTTTTGTTTCGTATTAGATAAAAAACCGCGATAAGAATAAAATCGCGGTTAAAGTTGAAATGATTAGAATCCCTGAGGATTAATTTGACCTTGGAGACGCCGAAATTGTTTCAATTGAGCCTCTAATTTCTTTTTCCAGTTTATTCCCCCCAAATCTGGATAAGTTTGCTGAAATCGCAATAATTCTTTTTCCGCATTTTTCGCCTGTTTCGCAATCTCGTTTTTGTCGTTTAGAGCCCGAATATAAGAATATCGACAAGACATTTTATTCGTTATCGCTTCATAAAAATAATCGGTTAATTGCGATTGGTCATTAATTTTTCTTGAAATGCGATAAATAATGCCATTCCAACCCCAAACGAGATTTTGCCCATTTTCCTTTTTGTATTCGCCGACGATAGCGCGAATATAATTTTCCTTGTTGTTTCGCCCCATTGACTGATAAACGTTCGCCGCTTCGATTTGAAGTTCTAAAATCGACTCGGACTGTTCCAAAAGTTCAATAAGCAAAGGCAACGCTTTTTCCTGTCGACCAATGGCGCAAAGACATTGAGATAACCGGAGAACCGTTGCTGTTTCCGCATTATCAATTCCAGCCCAATGAGGGTCCCCCTGGATTTTTTTGCGTATCTTTTGATAAATTCGCCCTGCCTTTATAAAATAATTCTGTGCTTCTTCGGACGGTTCTGTAAGCGAACCGAAAAGCCCTTTGCCAAAACTCATATAGGTATCGCCGATCCAACGAAGCGTCATATAATCATTTTCGTCGCTTTTGTTTGAAAGCCGATCAAGGAAAAGTTCGAATGTCGTTGTTATTTCTGTTAACTGATCTTTGCTGCTTGATTGAGAAAGTTGACGGATTTGATCTTCCAATTGCTTACCGATTTGAATATAA
Source organism: Planctomycetia bacterium (assembly GCA_030527205.1). Classification (GTDB taxonomy): domain Bacteria; phylum Planctomycetota; class Planctomycetia; order Pirellulales; family Thermoguttaceae; genus JAUNBG01. Next base: position 12,744 of record JAUNBG010000070.1, on the reverse strand, counting down.
ACGAGAACAAGTTCCGATTTGTTTGAAGTATAAAACGATTCCAAATCATTGATTGTTTCTTCCGCTTTATCAAACTGCTGACCGTTGATATATAATCGCAATGCCAAAATAAGCGTTTTCGTTTGAAAAGATTCGTCCAGAAAATCAGGCAAAACGACCGTTTTATTTGCCTCGGAATCGTTGGATTCGCCGGTTGAATCATTATTTTGAGCCGACGCGATTCCTTTTGACGCTAGAATTGACTCTTGAGTTAATGTATTGGGACCAATTTGAGGATGATTTAACCATTGCCAAGCGGCGTCAAAATCATTTTGCAGAAAAAGGATATTTGCCAAAATTAATGCAGAATAACTGGACAAATAATCGACGCGATCAAAACCATTATTTAATTCGATTTTCCGATGCAAGCCCGAATCAAGAAATGTTTTTGCCTGATTTAACAATTCTGACTGTTTTTCGATATCTGTTACAGCGTTTTCATTTTCAAATTCATTCGAAAGATTTTGATCGTTTTCCTGTTTTTGAGCATTTTCAAGCCATTTTATCCAAAGAGCCAAACCAAATCGCAATTCCCCAATAGCTTTTAAATCAGAAGAGTCCGAAAGTTGTTGAAGAAACTGTTGCGCTATTTCAATATTGTTTGAGGAAATCGCAATATTGATTCGAAATAAAAGAATCTTTTGAATGAATTCTTGTTTTTCTGGAGATTGAGCGGAATTCCAATTGCTTAAAATGAAATCGGTAAATTCTGCAATTTTATCATTAATAAAAAGAAACGATTGCGTTCGGTCTTCAGATGAAAAATCGGGATCGTTTTGAAATTCCGTATAGAGATTTTTACAGGATTGCATTGCAATTTCAGCAGCGGAAATAACATTCGAAAAGTCTGCATTGTTCCGAGCGATATAAGTTCCCAAAATCATAGCGTCTTCATTTCGTTCCAAAATCAAAGAAAGATATGCCCATTGGAATCGAAGATTGAGAATTTGCATTTCAAGCGATTTATTTGAAGAGTCGCGAAGAACTGTTTTATTGTTGTTTTTTCGCTCTGCCTCAAGCGTTTCCGGACGTTCAGACAAAGTCAAAGCCAAACGAATGGCTTGATCCAATTGCAAAGCAAGATTCTTTTTTTGTTCATTCTTTTTCGAATTAGACTCTTCTGACAAATTTGAGTCCTTTTCGTTGTTCAACTTGACTAGAGCAGCAAAAAGAATATTACATTGTTCAACGGCCTCATAAAAACTGTTGATTTGATCCAAATTTTTTAGAGAAGTCAAATCGCTTTGAGAACTCTCAAGATTCAACGTTTCATTTGGAATCGTTGAATCGGATAAAGCGTTAATATTTTTATAGGAAAGGTTCGGAGACTGAACCGATTCTTTTGATTTGTTCGAGACTTTTTGTTTTATTTTAGCAATTCGATCTGGAAGTTCAGTTAATATTTGCGAATCTGTATTGGGATCATTCGAAATAGAGTCAAGATAATCCAAAGCTTCCTCATAATATTGGCGATTCTCAAGCGCTTCAAGAAATTCTTTCCAATTCTCTTTCGCAAATAATTGAGCAAAAGACTGATTCAAAAGAAAAAGGAATAAGACAAAAGAAAAGAGTTTGAAAGCTGATTTTTGGAAATTATGGATTTTGCAGAATAAATTGAGCATAAATATAAATCCTCGATAAATATTCCCTATTGAATGTTCTTGAATATATTCTTTTTTACAAACGATTCTATAATATTTTAGCTCATTCGTTGAATAAAACAACTGCTGATAAAAGAGAAAGACTTTTGTTTGATGACATTCCTGAAAAATATTTTCCTTGATCTAATCAAATCCATTGAAAAATCAAGATCATTGGAGTTCCAAGCCCGGCAACAGGCGGATAACAAAAGGGGCAAAACCTGTTATTCATTCCGGATTCAGTATATAATAAAAATGGCTTGACGAATTGAGACAATAATAAAAATCTGTCGTCATCTTTTTCTCATGAACTCAAATCTGTTAAAAATCGTTGATCTTTAAAGGATCAAACTCAAAAACAGCAAACAGAACATTCAATCAGAAAGCCCTTGTCCGCTGGAATAATCGATGAAAATTAATTTGTATTCTAATAATGTTTGCCTGACATTGCTTTGGGGAATAATATGGGAAATCTTTTTCTTTCATTCCCTTCTTGGAGCTCAATCAATATTAATCGCAGAAAAAGTTCCTGAAAAGCAAAACGAGTCTTTAATGATCATTGAGCCCGTTTTTAATTCTGATTCCGGCAATGACCTCAACAAGCAAGTCGTTGAATGCGAATTCATCCGTTCCAAATTGGAGAAAAACGGAGCGTTGAATCCCAGTTCCGAACATTGGATTGATGACGGCGTTCCTTTTTTGCCCGACCGCGAAAAAGACATTTTAGAAAGCTTATTTTTATTGCAACGAATCAATCTTTGCGGTTCAGAAAGAAAAATTTCCTTGTTAATTAACAATCAAGAGGACAAAACCGCTTTACAAAAGCGATCAAAATCGCTCAAAGGAATCGGATTTATTCAACTCAAGCAACAAAGTTCCGCTTATAAAGGCCAAATGATTACAATTCAAGGACGACTTTTGAAAACGACTTTTATCCCTTTTAACAAAACAAAAAATATATTATCAAAAAAAGATTCATTGATTCAATTGAATAATCTTCAGGTTAATATTAACGACAATAACTCGAATAATGTTATTGATTTATTCGAATTAAATGGTTTTTATGAATCTTGGGTTTTATTGGATGACGAACCAAAAATTCCTGCCCGACTTTTGACCCTTTCGATTCCCAATGGGTTGCCCCTTGACTCGAACGAGTCCGTTAAAAATGAATATCGTCAAGAAAGAATTTACGCAACAGGAATCTATTATCGACAAACGGCTTTCTTTGATGGCTCAGATTTTTTTAATTCCCCGACGATTTTAGCCGATTCATTCCAACTCAAACGCAATGATCAATCTCAGATTTTGGAAAATCAAAAAAAAGAGACAAAATGTCAATCTTTTTTGCGCGAGACAATTATTATTCTATTGATCCTTGTTTGGTTGAGTTTACGATTTGGGTTATTTAAAAAAAATAAAAAGACTCCCTTATCATTTAACCGAACAGATTCAAAAGCATCAAGAAAAAATTTTTCCTGGATCATCATTTTTCTAACAATTCTTTTCTGGTCTTTAGAAAAAAACGCTTTCTGTGCCAATCAATCAACTCAGAACAATCAATCAACTCAGTTTATTTTGAACCAAACAGCTGGCTTGGAAGTTCAATCTGAAAAAAAAATAAACGGCAATAAATTTAATGAGACAAACAGGAAAAACGAGCAGAAAGCCGATATCAATGGTCAAAATAATGTCATCTCAACAGATTTTGTCCATTTTCCTGAAATTCCGGGAATTTCCGAAATGGATTGGTCTTCCCTTCAAACTCAATTATTGACGAATTTCTCTGATTCAGAACCTTTCTTGAATCTATCAAAATTTCATCAGGCGACGCTCCAAACTTTATTTCGATTAAATCAGACGATTCCGGCCTCATTTTTAATGGAACGCCTGAAAACGACGCCCAAAAACAATTTTGCTCAAAAAGGAGTTGTTTCGTTTCGCGGAAAATTGATTCAAATCCAAAAAATCAATTTGTCGAATGAAGAAAAGGAACGTTATCGTTTTTCAAATATTTATCGCTGCGTTATTCGTCCAATAAAAGACGCTGAAATGTTGTTAAAAAAAGTCAACGGTTCTGACAATGTCGACAATTTGAGCGATTCGAATGAAAACGATATAATTGTTTATACAAATAAAATCCCAACCTTCGACAACGGCTTCTGTTCTTTAAGATCGAATCAACTTGACGGAAAGAACGGCGAGATCATCGTTGGCGGTTTGGGACTCTATTTGTTGGATATCATTTCTGATTGGGGAGAAAGCGAACAGAACTGTTTATTATCAAATCTATTGAAAAATCCTCATTTTATCTTCTTAACCCCAATAACAATGAACGGGTTACTGAAGTCGATGTCGGTTGCTCATGCCAAGCCCGACATAACCCCCATTAACCCTTTACAAAAGAATGTCTCTCGACTCTTTGGGATGCCAAATTTGAAATCGAGTTATAAAACGCCCATTATTATGCTTGATGAACTGGCCTGGTTTTCTGACGATTCTTTATTGGGCAAATTGGGAATGAATCTTGCTCTATTTGATGACGTTGTCGTTTATCCTGTTGCTTCTTTTGAAAGGGATATTTTTCTGAAAAAGAAAAAAGCCGAACAAAAGTTGCTCTTGAATTCGCTTCGTTTAACGGAAAACGATCGTTTTGCTTTTTATGAAATGCTTGATGTTTCAAAACGTTTAACAAAGGGAAAACTCATTCAAATCATGAAAAACATTAAAAAGAAAAAATCTTATCAAAATGATACGCAACTTTTTTTACAAAAAGATCAAACGTCAAATTCGGAAGATCAAATCCTTTTTGATTATTTTATTGCGAAAAATAAAAAACAAGCTGAAACTTCAAATGTCCCCAATTCATTAACAAACAAAAATTCTAAAAAACAGTCAAATGCTGCGAAATTTCTTTTATCGTCAACCGAATTATTTCAAAAACCAGAACAATATCAAGGAATTCCTGTTTATCTGAAAGGAACGGTTAAAAGAGCCTCACTTATATTGATTAATGACCCAGAAATCAAAAAACGTTTTGGTATGGATCATTATTATCAACTCTTTTTATTTGCTGATGATTCTCAAGGAAAGCCTTTGATTTTAAATCTCCCTGAACTCCCAGAGGGAATGCCCGTTGGAATAAGCGATGATTATCGGGAAGAAATTGAATTTGCCGGATTCTTTTATAAAACTTGGGCTTATCAGACTTCCAAAAAGACTTCATCAAAATCTTCGAACAAATCAGAAACGGGAGCCCAAATTCCCCCTAAAAAAGCGGGAGAGCAAAACAATTCAAACGAATGGATTCGATCTCCTCTTTTAATTGGTCAGGATTTAATTTGGCATTCCCAAGAGAATTTGCCCGTTAAATCCGATCCGTTTTCAAAACTCTATTTGATTATATCGAGTTTGATTCTCCTTTTGTTTGCAGGAATCGTTTATCGTCATTTGACAGCGAAAAAAGCCCCCATTATCTTTCGAATTCAAGACAAAACAGCTGACGATGACTCTTCCTTACATTAAGAATCAGCGAACATTTCCTTCCGATTCCGTTTGACCGACCCGGACGGGAGCCTCTTGCGAATCATCCGAAGCGTCGGCTAATTTTTGTTCGAAATTAACGATCAAATTCCCTGCTGTAAATCCTGCGACTCGCCAATTATCCTGGCAATTTTTAAGAGCAAAAACGAGCTCTTCTTTTGCGTATTCGCCTTGATCATTAAGGTCTTCGACATCAATGACAACGGAAGCGATTCCATTTTCTATTCGCTTTTTCGTGACTTTCCATTTAATCGTATCGCTGGCTTCTGCGGAAAATGTTTCCTGAGTTACTTCTTGGGCTTTGGGCGTCAAAAGAGCAAATGCGGCGCTATCGTTTCCCGTAAAAAACGCTTCAAAAAACTGATTCGTTACGCCTTCGGGAGAATTCGCGTCATAACTTGCCGAATCATTTGTTGAGGAAGCAGCTTCTTTGTTGTCTTGGGAAGGAGTCGCCGTTTCTGGCTTAGCTGGCTCTTCCTTTTTATTGCCGCAGCCGATCATGCCCAAAAAAAGAACGCAAATGAGACTCCAGATAAATAATTGTTTTTTCATTTTCTTAAACTCCTTTTTATGAGAAAAGTTGGATTGAATGAGTTTCATATCAATTTATTTTGATTTTGGCTTTCTTGTTGCATTAAATCGAAGATTCAAATCTGCTAAACATCTCGAATTTCCGATTCCTGAGTTCAGCCCAAAAGGGACGATTTTGATGACAAAAAAAACTTATTCTGAACAATTTGGTCAAAAGACTGCTAAAAATGATTAAAAGCTCATTTCAGTGATTCCTTGAAACATTGGGCGCCGATATCTTCGAGTTCCTGCCCAACTGTTCCTGAAGAACTGGTCGATTCCTCTGTTTGAGCAGAAAAAACCTTTTCGGCAACCTGATCGGCCATTTGACTTGACAATGTATTCGGATTCGCGGTTTCTGTTTCCTGATTTGCTTCATGAACAATCATTTTACCGATCTGACTTCCCGCCGTTTGCTCAACCGTTGTTTGCTCAACCGACGTTTGCTCAAACTTCGTTGTCGTTTCAGCCGAATGCGTTGACTGTTCCGCAATTCATTCAGGCAAATCAATTGAGTTGGAATGATTTCTGCGACTGTTCAAAGGCGAAAAGTTCGATGTTGAGTCTGACGCTTCATCCGAAGTTGATTCTGGCATTTCATCCAAAATTGAGTCTGTTGTTTCGCCGAAATTTGTTTGGAGATTTGGTCGAAGAAAAGGGATTGTTGAAAATACTTTTGCTTTTACAGCCTTCCAAACAGCCGGTCAAAATGGCCAAAAAAACGATCAATCTTAACCAAACGGAATAAATGTTTTTTCTGTTATCGTTAAAAATTAAGAGCATTGCCCTCATTATAATTATTATCCCCGGTTTTCATAATCTTTAGCAACCATTGTTTTTGCGTCGATAACTTTTTATTATTCAATTTTTGCGATAATCATCTCTTTTTTCCCCAGATCAAGATTATTTCTCTCGAAACCGGCTGGACGATCGTTATCAATCTGATCTCAAGATTAACTGGCCTGATTTTGGGATATTGACAATTATTTGTGAAAGCGTCAAGATCAAAATATTTGTTTATGAACTTTTTTGTAATTGTTGACCATAAAAATAGATCACTAAACCGGAACAGATTAAGCTATAGGGAAGAAAATCAGCGATTGAGATTGTTTGAACCGTATCGGTTTTGATCGTCAATTCTTGAAAAAAGAATAATTGAAAGCCGAGAATAATCGTTGAAATCCCCAATCCAACAATGATCGCTCTGATCATAAGAAACCTCTCGTCATTTTGTTTTCTGCAAATCATGTGAACTATTAAATAATATTAATATGACATATCAATTTCAAAGAGCCCAAAAATGGTAAGGATTCAAGGTCGAGCCGCAATCTTTCTGGTTCGAAACCAAACAAAATAAACAGAGACGCAAAATTTTTCTGGAAGAAAAATCCAGAAAAGAGCTTCAATAAAAATAGATAACATTTTGCGTTTGAAAACTCAGAACAATGAAAAAAATAATTGAAAAGAGCTATTGAATAAAAGCGATTCAATAAAAACCGATCGGCTGTCGTTCCCAATGCCAATCCAAAAGACTCAAGCTGATTAAGAAAAAACGAGAGAGAAAATCAGATTCGCCAAGCCGTCAAGAGTTGGCGAAGTTCAACAGGCGAAGCCGTTCGCCGAAACGGTTACGGCTTCGATATCAATTCTATTCATTCGATATCAATTCATTCCAGACAAAAGAACGCCAAGCTGTCAATTGTTCGAAATAATCCCTGTTTCGAAAACGTCAGAAAAATATTACATCATCATCGCGTTTCGACCGCCAAAATTATAACCGCGATTTTGGTTCGGAATCTGTGGATCAAGTCGATTAACTTCCCGGGTATCACTGTTGACATCTTGAATTCGAGAAAGTCCTGTTGAATCAAGAACCAATATTTTACCGGGCGACCTTTTCGTTTCGCCTGTAATTTTCCGGCCGCCAATGGCATCAAGAATACAGACATCTGAAACATGATTAACCGTTTTTGTTGTCGCTTTCTTCATATTGGCAGCATAACCCATGCCGCCCATACCGCTCATACTGCCCATGCCGCCTATATATCCTGTATTATCAAGCGGACGATGAGTTTGTCCCTCAAAATTGGCAACTTGACCTCGAACGACTTTGATCCTTTTAACCAAAGATTCTTTCGCCTGATCGGTATCAAAATAATTGGACGCGATTGTTATAACAGGATCCTGTCCCGGGCCGGAACTGGCAACAACATCTTCTGCAAAAATACGCGACGCTTTTCCGATCGCAACCGGATTGGAAAGCTCGCTGTTATCCGAAATGATATTCTTTTGTTTAACAGCTTCCGGATCTTCAACAAAATTGGGATCAATTCCGTAATTGGGATTGGCTAAAATAAGTTTAACGCGATAACAATAAGTTTTATTTGGTTCGACATCAAAGTCAAAATAACGGAACAGATAATTATCAACTGCCGAGGGAGAAGAAGCCAGAGATACGGTTCGACCTGCTTCCGTATTGATCAGCCAGGACTGAGTATCTCCGCCCTGACTTCCCCCTATATTGCCCATTCCCCCAGAAAGACCGTCGCCGCCCATGCCGCCCATGCCTCCCAAACCGCTCATGCCTCCCAGGCCGCCCATACGCCCCATGCCGCCTGCCGTTGGATCGCCCATGTCGCCGCCAAGACCGCCGCCCATGCCGCTGCCCATTCGACCTGTTCCCATATTATCAAAGGGAGAACGATTGAGAATATCGTCCAAATTAACGTCTTTCATTTCTTCAATGAGTTTATTGCGTTTTTCCATTTGTTCATTGACAATACTCAACATTTCTTCGCTCTGAAGAGGAATCCCCGGAAGATTGGCCACTTCTTCGCCAAATTTTCGATTCGTCATCGGAGGACAAGACATCGCCATTGGAGGAAAACCAGGCAATATAGGCGTTTGATAACTTTGACTGACTGGGTCAAGACCAATTCCCGCCCATTTGTCATTTTGGTCTTTATAAGCCTTAAGAATATCGAGTTTAACCCAGGAATTCGGATCAATCTTGCCATTTTCGTCACAGATTCCCCGTTCAATCTCGAAAAAAACATAAAGCGGTTGGTCCCGCATCATATCCGTATATTGGGCATGACCAAATTTAGCCATATAATCGGCAAGTTGTTTACGAACCGGAATCGCTCCTGTCAAAGTTATCCATTGGCGACCTTCGATTTTGCCACCAGCCGCTCCGCCAAGCGTATCGCTCATGCCGCCCATGCCGCCCATGCCGCCCATCTGATTCGTATTGCTTTTATCTTTATACTGAATTCCTCCAATACAAGCGATCGCTTTTAAATTTTCAACCGAAAACGGTTTGATAACAGGACGCTTGACTTTATCGGGAAACAAAGACTGATCCCAACGAACAAGCGTTTCATAAGAATTCACTTTTATTGCTCTTTTTATCAAATGAGAGTAATTACTATAATCATAAACGACAACAGAGTCGTCAATTTCCTGGGGAGTAACCTTACTGTTTTTGATATTTTCCTCGGCTCGCGTTGCTGATTGATTTATATCATCGGGAGTAAGCGTGAATTTGTCGAGACCGCTTCCGCCAACGACCATCCAAAGTGCGACGAGAGTTACGGCAACGACGACGAACTTTTCGCAATGAAGAAAAAGAAAGTTGTCATTGTTTACCGTTGATATTTTCTTCTTTGCTTTATTTTTTTTGGTTTTATCGTTCGATTTCTCTTTTGCTTTCGCACACATATTTGATAACCTCGTTTGTTATTATGTTTTCCAATCGAGAATTTAAGTTGTCTGGTTAAATTAGAAAAAGTGATTCGATTTGACTTCAGGAAAAAAGAAAATATGATTAACAAAACAGATTTTCTTTCTTTTGAATTAAAAAAAGTTTTGAACGGTTCCAAAAACAGCGAGGAAACGCGAAGGTTTCTTCTGCATTTTTCCAATCAGGGGATCTTTTTGGAACAATCAGGTCTGGAGCGCAAACGTCCCGTTCACTTCCGATCAAATTGTCCGCTTCCGATCAAAAAAAGTCCCGACTCTTTGTAAAAACCAACCGACGTCTATTTATGACATTAACAAAACAATAGCCTGTTGAAACTCCAGAATCATTGAAAACAAAAACTCAATGACGAAAACGGATTGAGCGTGAATCAATCGCCTGACCCGGTTTCGTATCATTTTAAATAACGTCATTAAATATTATTCAATAAAAATAACCCAATCATTTTAATGATTCTTTTTTTATAAAACGGTTTAATGAGACTCATTCAAACAAACGTTAAGGATTAACAACCCCCGGCTCAGTCGCCGTTCCTGACCCTTCGGTCGAAACGTTTCCCGGCTCAGTCGCCGTTCTGGCTGCAGCAGCTTCAATCGCCTCTTGATGTTCCGCAACGGTTGGCGCGTTAAGAGTTTCCTCGGTCATGGTTGTATCAGACGCTTCTTTATCTTCCGCATCTTTCCCCGTTCCAAATTTCGATAAATCCGGTTCGTTGAAAATATTGATAATCCCATAAATTTCGATACGAATGGCATCAACTCCATAACCTTCGATTTGACTGAGTTCAGAGCGACCGATATCAATGCTTCCTTCGCCGCTCATTCCGCCCATTCCGCCGCCAGTCTGATCATTCATGCTTCCGCGAGCTCCGCCGCCTCCTCTTCCTCCGGCAGAAGCTCCGCCCCCCATCGCTCCCATTCCTCCAGAGATACCGCCGCCTGTTGCGTCACCCATCATCCCCATTCCGCCCATCATACCCATTCCGCCTCCCATTGCGGAATGAACAGGCATTGTAAATGGAACGGATGTATCGGGACAGATTCTCACATGAGTTATATCAATGGGCATGGACGAATTCGCACAATTAACCAGGACATCAGGAATACGACGTTGATCGACAACCAATTTAAGGCAGATTGGCATTCGATTGAATTCGGCAAATGGCGGTTTATCGCTTGGAAGCAAAGGTTGATCCTCCAAATCGATATAACGTCCATAAAGAATCATATCGAGTTTCATATCTTCTTCATTTCCCGAGGCAGCCGCTCCCGCGCCGCCCATGCCGCCCATGCCGCCCATTCCGCCTGAACTTGAAGCGGAACTGGCTCCTCCAGCTGAAGCGCCTCCGGCTGACGCGCCGCCCATTGCTCCGCCGCTCATACCGCCCATACCCATGAGCCCTCCGGCGGCACTTGACATTTCCCCGGTCAAATCTCCAATTGCCTGAGCAAGAAAACTCCATTCAGCAATCGCGTTTGCTCCAATCAGCATTGCTTCAACGCATTTAATGGGAGCCAACGCAATATTATCTCCCGCTTCTTTATTCGTTTCGGCAACAACTCGAATAAGAGCTTCATAAACCCAGAGAGTTTCCTGCGCATACCATATTTCAATCGAGAGAGGATTGGCATCCGCTTCCCAAGTTGGAAGGGCATAAACTTCCGGTTCAGGCCAATCAACATTACCGACAACGCGACGTCGATCTTTATAAGGCGGAAGACCCGGATAATTATCTGCCGTCATGCCTCCAGAAGCGCCGCTCATGCCGCCCATGCCGCCTGAAGGTCCGCCCAAACCGCCTGACGGCATTGCGCCGGCTCCTCCTGCTGTCGGATCGGCTGATGCCATTCTCATTCCGCCCATTCCGCCCATTCCGCCTGCGCCGCCCATTCCGCCGCGTCCTGTATCCATATTTCCGGTATTACCCGTTATTTGTTGAAGAGCCGGATCAATTCCGTCGCCTGGAATAGCGCCCAATCCCATTCCGCTCATGCCGCCCATGCCGCCGCTTATTCCCCCTGCTCCATCAGTAGCGCCGCCTAATCCTCGCGCTCCTCCCCGGGCTCCTCCGCCCTTTCCGCCCATGCCGCCCATACCGCCCATGGACAGACCTCCAGACGGCATCATTCCGCCTCCGGTTGCATCGCCTGACATTCCTCCCATCATTCCGCCCATTCCAAACGAAAGCGACGATGTATCGAGACCAAACGTCATAAATTCTTTTGGATAAACAAGCCATGGATCGACTTCACGAAAATAAGGAACCCGTTCGAGATTGTCAAGAAAATCCCGTTCTGCGCTATCGGCTGTTTTCGAAAGAATTTCATCCTTGATATCATAAAGAATAATATCTTCCAACGGTCCATCTTCGCTTCCGTCACGAGTCAAACGAATATAATATCGTTTATTCGCCTCATCGACATAAACCGGCCAAAACTGTATTTCTCTCGTTGCGGCGTCAGGAAAGCCAAGTCGCTCAAAATCTTCTTGTTTGAGCAGTTTATAATCTTTAACCTGACAGCGTCTGCGTCCGAATTTTTTCAGCAGTTCAGGAAGATTTTTATCGATAAAAAACGCATAATCTTCAAGAAGTCGCGGATTGCCTACTCCGATCGGATCGCGGAATTTTAATTCATTTTCAACCAGATCAAGCAAATCAGGAGGAAGCTGACGCGGCCAACGATTTTTGTTCTTCTGATCGTCATACATGAGCGTCCAGGCTTCGAAAACGCTTTTTTTCAAAATGTCCGTTTCAGCATCAATCGCATCAATAGTATTTTGATTTGGATGTTTCTGGTCTGAAGCAATGCCATCTACGGATTGCTTTTCTCCTTCGACTGCGGTCTTTTTTTCAGTATATTGTTTCTTGATATTGCCTCGCGCCATAATGGTTACAACAAAGGCAACAATGACGACAACGGATACAACAATCCAGAAATAATGTTTCTTGATCGCATCCATTGGAGAGGCGGATTTAGCTTTGGCCATTCTCGTTCACCTTCAGGGAATATTCGTAATATTGAATGATATTTTCTTAAATCGTTGAATGATAATACTGCTTAATATATTCTTATAATGCGTTACGGAGCTGTTGGAGTATTCACCGCATTCGGATCAACAGGAGCAACCGCCGCATTTGGATCAGCCGGAGCTGCCGCCGCATTCGGATCTGTTGCCGAATCAGAACCGCTT
>JAUNBG010000069.1 GCA_030527205.1 Planctomycetia bacterium | reverse complement strand
TCTTATGGTTGTCTTTTTTCGGTCTTGATTGTTCCTTTTCAAAACAACGGAAGGCAACCTCTTCTTTCAAATCGTCTCACTTCATTGCAGAAGATTACATATTTGTAAAAAAAGGATCAATGACAATTACATTTTTGTAAGAATCGATAATGGAAAGAAGTTTCTTTTTTATCATTTTTGATTGAGCGTTGTTTTTGTTCTGAGTTGTCGACTTTTCCCTTATTTTTCTTTTTTATTCATAACGGGGAAGACGTTTTTATTTTTATTGGCATATAAATTGCTTGAAGAAACAAGCATGAACGAAAATAATCATTATCAGGAGCGAACCAATGATTCAACAGGAAAACGAAGGTCTCGAAATCCCAGAAGATAACGGTCTGTATCAGTTTCAAAACGAACATGACGCATGTGGCGTCGGCATGGTTGTTCGCCTTGATAACAGAGCGGAACATTCGGTCATTGAGGGAGGGCTTACCGTTTTGAAACGGCTCATGCATCGAGGAGCAACAGGGGCGGACGCCCAGACAGGAGACGGAGCGGGTCTCTTGACGTCGTTACCCGATGCGTTTTTTCGACGCGTTGTTGGTTTTGCCCTCCCGAAAAAAGGTCAATATGCCGTTGCCATGATCTTTGGCGGCGTTGGCGAGGAACCGCTTTTTGAAAAGATGATTCAGAACGAAGGAGGACGAGTTCTCGGATGGCGGGAAGTTCCAACCTGTCCGGAATTTATAGGCGAAACAGCCCAAAAGAGCGTTCCCTGTATTCGACAACTTTTTATCGGAGGAGAATCATTCGAGAATCGCGCTGCGTTCGAGCGATCGCTTTTTGTCATGCGCCGACAAATAGAAAAATCGATACAACGCGGTTATATTGTCAGTATGTCGAGCCGAAGTATTGTTTACAAAGGACTTCTGCTGGCAAGTCAAATAGACCTTTTTTATCCCGATTTAAACGAAAGCGATTTCATTTCTTCTTTGTGTGTTGTCCATCAACGATACAGTACGAACACATTTCCGACCTGGCGGCTTGCTCAGCCATTTCGTTATTTGGCACACAACGGCGAGATCAATACATTGCGTGGGAATCTTAATCAGTTGCGAGGGCGCGAAGCGTCGTTTACATCGCCGTTGTTCGGTGACGATTTGAAGAAAGTTTTTCCTCTTGTTGATCCGGGTCAAAGCGATTCAGCCTGTCTTGATAACATGCTCGAATTATTGGTTGCCACAGGAAGGAGTCTTCCGCATACGTTGCTTATGCTTTTGCCGCAGGCCTGGGGACAAAAATATCATTTGGGACGAGATGTTCGCGGCTTTTTCGAATATCATTCGGAACTCATGGAACCTTGGGACGGACCTGCGGCAGCGATTTTTTCCGATGGGATTAACGCAGGAGCCATTCTTGATCGAAACGGTTTGCGCCCGGCTCGTTGGACTTTGACCGACGATTCTCTTTTCGTTTTGGCTTCGGAGACCGGAGTTCTCGATTTTGATCCGGTTCATGTTCGACAAAAGGGGCGATTGCGACCGGGTGAGATGATCTGGTGCGACCTGGAACATCATCGTCTTGTTTTCGACGATGAGCTCAAAAATACTCTTGCGCGTCAAAAACCGTATCGTCGTTGGGCCGAAGAAAATAAAATTCAAATCAACGGACTCTTCGATTCGATCACTCCTTCGAAAGTGAAGGATCGACTCATTGATCGTCAACGAATGTTCGGTATGACCAGAGAAGATGTTGATTTGATTCTCGTTCCAATGGCGGCAACAGGGCGTGAACCAACCGGTTCAATGGGAAACGACGCGGCGCTGGCGATTCTTTCGGAACGTCCGCAATCGTTGTTCCATTATTTCAAACAGCTCTTTGCCCAGGTGACGAATCCTCCGATTGATCCGATTCGCGAAGAATTGGTTATGAGTTTGACAACCTATATTGGCAATGCGGCCAATATTCTCGACGACAATTCGCAACAAACGCCGCTCATCAAGCTGCTTCGTCCGATTTTGACGGATGAAGATTTGCGACGCCTCATGTCGTCTCGAAACGAAGCGTTTTCTGCTGTTGTGTTTCCAATGGGTTGGAAAAACGATCTGGCAGCCGAACTTGATCAGCTTTGCGACAACGTGACGGAATCGGTACGAACTGGGAACAATCTTGTGATTCTCAGCGACCGTAATCTTGAGGAAGGAATAATGCCCATGCCGTCACTTCTGGCGGTTTCGGCAGTACATCATGCTTTGGTTGAAGCATCGTTACGAACGTCGATCGGTCTTATTGTCGATTCGGGAGAAATCCGCGAAGTTAATCATTATGCGTTACTTCTTGGATACGGAGTCACCGCCGTTTGCCCCTATCTGGCGCTTGAAACAATAGCCGATCCAGCCGTTTTGGAACGAATTGGACTTGACCCGACCAAAGGGGCAGAAAATTATATCAAAGCCATTGATAAAGGATTATTGAAAATTATGTCGAAAATGGGGATTTCGACTTTACGAAGTTATCGCGGGGCTCAGATTTTCGAGGCAATAGGACTTCATGCGTCGCTGATTAATCGTTATTTTCCCGGCACAGCGTCACGCATTGGCGGAATCGGAATCGAGGAAGTTGCGAAAGAATCGCGACTTCGGTATCAATCTTCGAAAACAGGAAACAGAAACATACTCGATTCTGGAGGTCAATATCGCTTCAGAGGCGATGGGGAAAATCATCTTTGGACGCCGGAAAGTCTTCGGCTCTTTCGGGAAGCGGTTCAGGAAAATGACCCCGAAAAATATCGTCGCTATGCCGAATTGATTAACGATCAGTCTGGACGGCTTTGTACCATACGCGGTCTGTTTGATTTTGTGGCGTCTGATTCAATTCCGCTGGAAGAAGTGGAGCCGATAGAGGCGATTCTTCCTCGATTTGTTTCCGGGGCAATGAGTCTCGGCTCGCTTTCTCCCGAAGCCCATGAAGCTATAGCGATAGCCATGAACCGACTTGGAGCAAAGAGCAACTGCGGCGAAGGGGGCGAGGATCAAGAGAGGCAGAATCCCGGTCCGAAAGGAGAACAACGAGAAAGCGCGATTCGACAGGTTGCCAGTGGCCGGTTTGGGGTAACCATCGATTATTTGGCCAGAGCGAAAGAGATTCAAATAAAAATGGCGCAGGGAGCAAAGCCGGGCGAAGGAGGACAACTTCCTGGTTATAAAGTGGATGAACATATTGCCCGCGTTCGTCATTCCATGCCGGGAGTGACCCTGATTTCTCCTCCTCCCCATCACGATATTTATTCCATTGAAGATTTATCCCAACTGATTTATGATCTTCGCAACGCCAATCGAGAAGCGAGAATTTCGGTCAAACTGGTTTCAGAAGTCGGGGTTGGAACCATCGCGGCTGGAGTAGCCAAAGCGCACGCCGATCTCATTCTCATCAGTGGTCATGACGGAGGAACAGGAGCGTCTCCTTTAACCAGTATCAAACATGCGGGACTGCCCTGGGAACTTGGCCTGGCAGAAACGCAACAGACACTCGTTCTCAATCGGTTGCGAGACCGGGTACGACTTCAAACCGATGGACAACTCAAAACGGGACGCGATGTTATCATTGCTGCCTTGTTGGGCGCCGAAGAATTCGGATTTGCGACAACGATTCTTGTTTGTCTCGGCTGCGTTATGATGCGTAAATGTCATGAGAACTGCTGTCCGGCTGGAGTTGCCACTCAAGACCCGAACCTTCGTAAATGCTTTCGCGGTAAACCGGAATACATCGAACATTTTCTTCGTTTTCTGGCGGAAGAAGTGCGCGGTTATTTGGCTCAACTTGGATTTCGATCTATTGACGAGGCCATTGGCCGGAGCGATAAACTCTGTATGAATCGAGCCATTGAGTTTTACAAGGGAAGAAATCTCGATTTTTCTTTAATTTTCCAGCGAGCAACGGGAAATGCCGTTCGTTTTCAGGGGCAACCAGTGGAACTCGAAACATTCGATGACACATTTTTACTTCCGCAAATGAAAAGTACACTCGAACAGGGAAATCCGGTTGCGTTGGAACTTGAATTGCGTTCCGTCAATCGATCAGTCGGAACACGGTTGTCGTATGAAATAGTTCGTCGTTTTGGAGCCGAAGGTCTTCCGGAAAAAACGGTTTGCGTTAATTTTCATGGAGTTGCAGGGCAGAGTTTCGGAGCGTTTCTCGCGCCGGGAGTTGAGTTTCGACTTGAAGGCGAAGCAAACGATTATGTGGGCAAGGGACTTTCCGGGGGCACAATCGTCATTCGTCCGCCCAAGGAAGCAGGTTTTACGCCTTCAGAAAACGTAATTGCAGGAAATGTAATCGGTTATGGAGCGACTTCGGGTCGAATGTTTTTTGCCGGTCAGGCGGGAGAACGGTTTGCCGTTCGTAACAGTGGAGCGATCATGGTTGTGGAAGGGGTCGGCGATCACGGTTGCGAATACATGACAGCCGGTCGAGTTGTCGTACTTGGACCGGCCAGCGTTAATTTTGCGGCTGGAATGACCGGAGGAATCGCCTATGTTTACGATGAATCGAACAATTTCGATTTGAAATGTAATGTCGATACGGTCGATTTGGAATCAATTCGGCCTGGATCGGAAGATGAATCAGAGTTACTTGACCTTATCAATGAGCATATTGTCCGAACCGACAGTCTGCGAGCAAAGGAAATCGTTGCCGATTGGGAAAATCGTCGAAGCCGATTCATCAAAGTCATTCCATTTGAATATCGTTTGGCGCTCGAACGTCAAAAATCGCATATGGAATAAAAATAAAGATGAGCCAAAACAATGCCAACACACAATTATAACTCGTTTCTTTTCGGGCGCCTTTTCCGATTGTGTATTGGAAACACTGATAATAAATTGTAAAAAGGTGATAATAAAGGAGATTCAATGTCTTCCATGAATCCGAAAGCGTTTATGTCGACCCCACGAAAAGTGGGGGGGTATCGCCCTGTTGCCGAACGAGTAACAGATTTTTCCGAAGTGGAGCTTCCATTAAGCGGGGCCGAACTTCATCGTCAGGCGGAACGATGTATGAATTGTGGTATTCCCTTCTGTCATGGTCTTGGTTGTCCGCTTGGCAATCTTATTCCCGACTTTAATACAGCAGTGTTTCGCGGAGATTGGAAAACGGCTTGGGAATTGCTTTCGTATACCAGTCCCTTTCCTGAGTTTACCAGTCGAGTATGTCCGGCATTATGTGAAGGAAGCTGTACGTCAGGCCTGGATTACGGTTCGGTTGCCATACGACACATAGAGCGTAAAATTGTCGATACGGCCTATGAAAACGATTGGGTCAAACCGGACGTTCCAGAGCGTCGATCAGGAAAAACCGTCTCAATTATAGGAAGTGGTCCGTCAGGACTTGCCGCAGCTGTTCTGTTGAATCGCCGTGGGCATCGAGTTACCGTTTATGAAAAAGATCATGAACCGGGCGGACTGCTTCGTTATGGAATACCGGCGTTTAAATTGTCAAAGAAACTCATTGATCGTCGAATTGATATAATGAAAGCGTCGGGAATCGATTTTGTCACGGATACAGAAATCGGAGAAGATGTTTCGGCTGAATATCTGGCGAAAAAACGAGACTTGCTTTTAATTGCAGTTGGAACGCCGGAAGCGCGTGATTTATCTGTTCCTGGACGAGAATTGGAACAAGTGCATTTTGCTCTTGATTTTCTTAAAGGAGAAAACAGGGTTCTGATGGAAGAACTTGAAACCGTGCCTGTTTCGGCCAAAGGACAACATGTCCTGGTTATTGGAGGCGGCGATACGGGAAGCGATTGTGTCGGAACAAGTCTTCGACAGGGAGCCGCTTCGGTCACACAGATCGAGATCATGCCAGAACCTCCGCAAGAACGAAGTCGATACAATTCATGGCCGCAATGGCCGCGAATTCTCCGAACGTCATCAAGTCATGAAGAAGGTTGCCTTCGCCGTTGGAATCTTGAGACGATCCGTTTTATCGAGGACAACCAAAAACTTTGCGGGGTCGAAGTCGTTCCGGTTTCTTGGAGCGAATCAAGCGACGGACGACTTTGCGGCTTTGATCGGATTGGGAAACCGGAAGAAATTCGAGCCGATCTGGTTCTCCTCGCTCTCGGATTCCTCAAAACCGACCGGGACAAAACGCTCCAACGGTTCCATTTGACTAATTCCTCCAATGTTTTCTTTGCTGGCGACGCAGCAAATGGTCCCTCATTAGTCGTTCGTGCAATAGCAGATGGCATGAAAATATCCGAACAAATGGCCTCCCGGCTTGAATGAAATTCGATTTGCGTTTCAAAAAACAGGGTTATTCAGAAACTGTACTTTCCCCGGTTTTTCTTTTCGCGATATAGAATAGAACATTAAGAATAGAACATTATCCGTCGGAAAAAAAGATTTTCTCGCTGCGATAAATTTTATCAAAAATGATTTTCATGCAGCGGCGCAGCGACGCGGCGAAGAAAATTTCCAAAATCATTATAAAAATCGGGGAAAATGCAACAGGAGACAAGATTCTGGAGACAAGATTAAAAACGGCAGGGACTTTACGAATCGACAAATTGATATATACTTTGGATTCATGAGTAAAATAATGAATGAACGAGCGGTTCTTCTGCAAATCAGTCGGGCGGTTGTCGTCGAACGAAATCCGGATCATCTTTTGGAGGCGGTTCTCGATATTCTCAGTCGAGAAATGGGAATGCTCAGGGCAACGTTTACGTTTCGGCATAACGATGTTTTTCAAATTGAGGCGTCTCGCGGTCTGGATGCAGAACAGCGTAAAAAAGGTCGTTATCATGCCGGAGAAGGGATAACAGGAACCGTTGCGGCAACCGGCAAACCTGCTCTTGTTTCGGATATTGCCGGCGACAAGAATTTTCTTAATCGCACCGGATCACATAAAGCCGGGGAACATGTTGCTTTTCTTTGCGTGCCTGTTTTGCGACACGATCAAATTGTCGGTACTCTCAGTATAGAACGAAAGCTCGAACCGGAAACCGATTTGAACGCCGATCTGGAACTTCTTCAAATCATCGGTAATCTTGTCGCCGAAGCGGTTGCTGTTTCGCGTCAAGAGCGGGAAGAACATCGTCTTTTACAGGACGAAAATCAAAGGTTGCGTTATGCACTCAGCGAAGAAAATCCGGGAAAAATCATCGGAAACAGTCGGCAGATGCGCGAAGTTTATCGATTTATTCGCATGGTTGCTCCGACCGATGCAACGGTTCTTATTCGAGGCTCCTCGGGAACGGGAAAGGAATTGGTTGCCAAGGCCGTCCGACAACTGTCACATCGCGCGAACGGTCCTTTCGTTACTCTTAATTGTGCCGCGATACCAGAATCGCTTGTTGAAAGCGAATTGTTCGGTCATGAAAAAGGTTCCTTTACCGGAGCCGTAACCAAACGAACCGGACGAGTCGAAGCGGCGGGCGGCGGAACACTGTTTCTCGATGAAATAGGAGACCTGTCGTTGCACAGTCAAATCAAGATGCTTCGATTCTTGCAGGAACGAACCTATTCAAGAGTCGGAAGTAACGAGGAGCGCAAGGCCGATGTTCGAGTTATCGCCGCAACGAGTCGCAATCTTGAAGAAATGATGACGAATGGTCTTTTTCGAGAGGATCTTTTTTATCGTCTGAATATCTTTCCGATACAACTTCCCGATCTGTCGCAACGACGCAGCGATATCATTCTTCTGGCGGAACATTTCATCGCAAAGTATAATCTGCGCTATGGCAAAGAGGTTAAAAAACTTTCGACGACAGCGGTCAATCTGTTAATGGATTATCATTGGCCTGGCAACGTTCGTGAACTGGAAAACTGCATCGAACGGGCCATTTTAACGGCAATGACCGATTCGATTTGTGACGTTGATCTTCCCCCTTCCTTACAGTCGGGGCATAACGATGTCTCTGTAAGCGGGAGCGATTTCAAATCAATGGTCGATTCGTTTCAACGCAAGTTGATCGTCGAAGCGCTTCGACGCGAAAAAGGAAATCAAACGGCAGCAGCCCGAGTTTTACAACTTTCGCCGCGAATGATGCATTATAATATAGAACGTTTGGAGATTGATCCCAATCAATTTAAAGAGAGTCAGGATTAAAAAATGCCTCAACGTACCGATATCAAAAAAATTATGCTCATCGGTTCCGGTCCAATCGTTATCGGACAAGGCTGTGAGTTCGATTATTCCGGCGTTCAAGCATGCAAGGTTCTTAAATCGCTTGGTTATGAAATTGTGTTGATCAACAGCAATCCAGCAACAATAATGACCGATCCGGATTTTGCTGATCGAACATATATCGAACCGCTGACGTTCGAGACGCTTTCGGAAATCATTCGTCGCGAACTTCCCGACGCTCTGCTGCCAACGCTCGGCGGACAAACGGCCTTGAATCTGGCTTTGGAACTTGACGACACACAGGTTTTACGCCGGCATCATGTCGAGTTGATCGGCGTTTCTGCCGAGGCGATTCGTCGCGCAGAAGATCGAGAACGTTTCAAAACGATCATGACTCGACTTGGAATCGAAACGGCAAGCTCTTTTTCTGTTCATACTTTGGAAGAAGCCAAAAGAGCAGCGGAGAAAATCGGAAAATGGCCTTTGATTTTGCGTCCCGGTTTTACTCTTGGCGGAACCGGAGGAGGAATAGCGAACGATGTCAACGAATTTGAAACGCTTATCGAACGAGGTTTGACCGCCAGCCTTAATCATGAAGTTTTGATTGAAGAATCGCTCCTCGGCTGGAAGGAATTCGAGTTGGAAGTCATACGTGACCGACGCAATCGCGCCGTAATCGTCTGTTCCATAGAAAATGTTGATCCGATGGGAATTCATACAGGAGATTCGATAACCGTAGCGCCAGCGCAAACGCTTTCCGATCATGAATATCAGAGAATGCGAGACGATTCCTTGCGAATCATGGAAGCCATTGGAGTCGAGACAGGAGGTTCGAATGTTCAATGGGCCGTTGATCCGGCAACGGGCCGAAGAGTTGTCATAGAGATGAACCCGCGCGTCTCACGCTCCAGCGCCTTGGCAAGCAAAGCGACCGGATTTCCCATTGCGAAAATAGCCGCAATGCTTGCCGTTGGTTTTTCGCTTGATGAAATCCGCAACGATATTACGCAATGTACTCCCGCTTGTTTTGAACCTTCGCTGGATTATGTTGTAACGAAGTTTCCGCGTTTTTGTTTCGAGAAATTTCCTGCTGCCGATTCGACGCTTGGAACACAAATGAAATCGGTTGGCGAGGCAATGGCGATCGGGCGAACTTTTCAACAGTCATTTCAAAAAGGATTACGAAGTCTGGAAATCGGTCGTTTTGGATTTGGAGCGGACGGGAAAGATGAACCGTTTGAATCCATGAGCGATGAAACGCTGGACGCGGAACTGCGTCGTCCGAATGCCGATCGGATTTTTGTGATTCGAGCGGCCTTTCGACGCGGTCGAACAGTAAAACAGGTCAACGCATTGACCGGAATCGATTCGTTTTTTTTGCGTAAAATGAAAGAACTGGTCGATTTTGAACCAACGGTCGTCAAAACCAGGGACTCAATTCGTTCCGCGAAAAAACTTGGTTATTCTGATCGGCAACTTGCGTTTTTGCTTGAGATGTCGGAAGAAGAAATACGAACGTTGCGCCATGATTGGGGCCTGCGTCCGATCTATGGAACGGTCGATACTTGCGCGGGAGAGTTTACAGCTCCAACCCCTTATTATTATTCATCTTGGGATGAATACGACGAACCGATTCGAGATTCCGGGGGCAAACCAAGAATCATGATTCTTGGCGGCGGCCCCAACCGTATCGGACAAGGAATCGAATTTGATTATTGCTGCGTTCATGCGGCATTCGCTCTTTCCGCCGCTGGTTTCGAAACGATTATGGTCAACAGTAACCCGGAAACGGTTTCAACCGACTATGATACAAGCGATAAACTTTATTTCGAGCCGCTGACTCTGGAAGATGTTTTGGAAATTTACGAACGGGAACAATGCAATGGCATCATCGTTCAGTTTGGCGGTCAGACTCCGTTGAATCTCGCCGAAGGATTGAAAAAGGCAGGAGCGAACATTTTGGGAACAGCGCCGGAAGAGATTGATCAAGCGGAAGACCGTGACTTTTTTCGCGAATTGGCATCTCGACTCGAAATTCAGCAGCCGTCCGGAGGAATTGCCCATACAATGGACGAAGCTTTGACTGTTACGGAAAAAATCGGCTATCCGGTTTTGGTGCGACCGTCGTTTGTTCTTGGCGGTCGAGCTATGGTTATTGTCTACAAAGAAAAATATTTGCGAAAATACATCGAAGAGGCGCTGGTCGTTTCCGAAGGAAAACCGATTCTGATTGACCGTTTTTTGGAAAACGCCATTGAATTGGATGTCGATTGTGTTTCGGACGGAACAACTTCCGTGATCGGAGCGATTATGGAACATGTCGAACCGGCAGGAATTCATTCGGGGGACTCCGCCTGCTCCATTCCTCCCCGTTCGCTTTCGTCCCCTTTATTGGAAAAGATTCGGAGACATACGCTTTCATTGGCTAAATCGCTGAATATCAATGGTTTAATGAATATCCAGTTTGCCATCAAAGACGAAGAGGTTTTTATTCTCGAAGTTAATCCGCGGGCGAGTCGAACCATTCCGTTTGCGAGCAAATCGACAGGGGTTCCATTGGCCAAAAAAGCGGCTCTGGCTATGGTTGGAATTTCGTTGGACACACAGCGGTTTACACACGAACCGGTCATTCCCTATACAACATTTAAAGAGGCGGTCTTTCCGTTTGTCAAATTTCCCGGAGTCGATATCGTTTTGTCTCCTGAAATGAAATCGACGGGAGAAGTTATGGGAATCGATTGGAACGCAGGCGAAGCCTATACGAAAAGTCAGCGAGCGGCAGGAAACGCAATTCCCAAATCGGGAGGAGTCTTTGTTTCGCTTCGAGATGAGGATAAAGATATGGCGCTTCCGTGGATACACGAACTGACCCGTCTCGGTTTCGAGCTTTACGCAACCCGGGGAACAGCGACGCATCTCTATAATCACGGAGTCTCATGTCACGCAGTTTATCGTATCAGCCTTGGGCGTCCGAATCTTCTTGATCTTTTAGCGGAAGGGAAAATTCAATGGATTATCAATACGCCGGAAAGCGGCGCTTCGGCCAAAGTCGACGAAATCCGTATGAGATCGCAAGCGGTCGTTTCCGGAACGCCAATAACAACAACGGTTGCCGGTCTTGAAATTGCCGTCGATGGACTGAAAAAACGCTCTGTCGAAACCCCGACTGTTTGCAGTTTGCAGGAATATCATCGTCATGTCCATTTATTCAACGAAAATTCTCCCCAAAACGTTCAAAACCGATTCATAAACCAAAACGAATAAATGTTTTATTCAAAATAACAGATTACTGTACTTTCCCCGGTTTTTCTTTTCGCGATAGAGTTCGAAATTCCTTTTAAACAAGTATTTCGCACAAAGTTTCCTATTAATTAGCCAACTTTGTGTGAATTAAAAATGTCCAAGAACCGAATTCGACGAAGTTCCCGAGAATGGGTACAAAAAATGAAAAGCAGAATGTCAGGACAGATCATAAATGAAAATCGGCGGATATCAAAAAATATCATTGTTGGATTATCCTGAAAAAATAGTAGCGATTGTTTTTACAACCGGCTGCAATTTTCGTTGTCCGTTTTGTCATAATCCGTCTTTGATAGCAGATAACATTTCGGGAACGCAGGTATCGGAGGACGAAATTTTCGCTTTCCTTGCCAAACGGATTGGACGATTAGACGGCGTCTGTGTCAGCGGCGGAGAGCCGTTGCTTCAGCCTGATCTTGCCGTTTTTTTACGGAGAATCAAGGAACTTGGTTTTCTCGTCAAGCTCGATACAAACGGATCGTCGTCCCCGGATAAACTTCAGTCGCTTTTGGATGAACATTTGGTTGATTATGTCGCCATGGATATTAAAAACTCGCTGAAAAAATATTCGAAAACGGTCGGCATTTCTGATATTAACGTGCAAAATATCATAAATAACGCGAATATTTTGATAAAAGGAGATACTTCTTACGAATTTCGAACAACGCTCGTTCGGGAATTTCATTTCTTTGAGGACATTCGCGATATTGGCCGTTGGCTTCTGGGAGCGAAAAAATATTGTCTTCAAAACTTCCATCATATGACTCCGTTACTCTCCAAGCTCCCCTTGCATTCTTTTTCTCAAGAAGAAATAATGGCCATGAAGCAGATTGCGGATGAATATTTTCAACTCGTTGAAGTTCGCCTGTAATTCGCAAGCGGTACAATAAAAAAATTTTTTCTGAAATTAGAATAATTCCCTATTGCCTAGAAAAATTTTTTATATATAATACCACTAGATGTAGTGGTACGGTGGTTCAGTGAAACAATATCTTGGATTCATTGAATAAAAGGGAATCCGGTGAAACGCCGGAACGGTCCTCGCCGCTGTATGCGAAAATGTCAAAAGACAGCAAAATGTCCATCTTCTATGCGTTCTTCAGCAGGACGCTCGACCATTGCCGTATTGACGACGAGAAGGTCCAGGGACGGTTTGTTGCGGTTCCGTACTTATGATTATCGAACCGCATTTCGTCAGTCAGAAAACCTGCCGTGCTATTGTGCCCCGATGAATGTTTGCGAGAGACAAAGGACATCGGACCAGGAGGGATATCTTTCATTTCTTAGGAAGCCGACAATTCAACGGAATGAAGTAATGGCAAGTTCCCTTTGATACTTTAATAATTCAGAAGGTGTTTTATGTACCAGGTACTCAAGCGGGATGGACAAATAGTCGAATTTCAACTTTCCAAAATCAGTATAGCGCTTACCCTGGCGTTCGAGGCAACGCATCGGCAGTATAACAATGAAATCATAGAAATGCTTGCGCTTCGGGTAACGTCTGATTACGAGCCGAAGATTCATGACAACCTTGTTTCAATAGAGGATATACAGGACTCAGTTGAATCCATTTTGATTCGGGCCGGTTACGAGGATGTTGCCAAGGCGTATATTCTCTACCGCAAGCAGCATGAAAACATTCGCAACATGAAGTCGACCATACTGGATTATAAAAAGCTGGTTGATAAATATGTGAAGGAAACCGACTGGCGAGTCAAAGAGAATTCGACGGTGACCTATTCGGTCGGGGGGCTCATTTTGAGTAATTCGGGTGCAATAACTGCCAATTATTGGCTTTCGGAGGTCTACGACGCTGAAATTGCAGAAGCCCATCGAAACGCCGATTTTCATATTCATGACCTTTCCATGTTGACCGGTTATTGCGCCGGATGGTCACTGCGTCAGTTGATTCAGGAAGGGCTCGGCGGAATTCCGGGCAAAATCTCATCGTCACCTGCCCGACATCTGGCGACTCTTTGCAATCAGATGGTGAACTTCCTGGGAATCATGCAAAACGAATGGGCCGGAGCACAGGCCTTTTCGTCGTTCGATACGTATCTTGCTCCTTTTGTGCGTATGGATCATCTGTCTTACAGCGCCGTGAAAAAGTGTATTGAATCATTTATTTACGGAGTGAACACCCCAAGTCGATGGGGAACCCAGGCTCCGTTCTCGAATATTACGCTCGATTGGATCGTTCCGAACGATTTGGCAAACCAAAACGCAATTGTCGGCGGCCAGGTTCAAAATTTTACTTACGGCGATTGTCAAAAAGAAATGGATATGATCAATCGTGCGTTCATTGAAATCATGCTTGAAGGTGACGCTCATGGCCGTGGCTTCCAATATCCGATTCCGACCTATTCAATTACCGACAAGTTCGACTGGTCGGACACACTCAATAATCGGCTCCTGTTCGAAATGACAGCCAAGTACGGAACTCCTTATTTTTCAAACTATGTGAACAGTGAAATGGCGCCGGATGATGTTCGAAGCATGTGTTGCCGATTACGGCTTGACCTTCGTGAGTTGCGTAAAAAGTCGGGCGGTTATTTCGGAAGCGGCGAAAGTACAGGAAGTATCGGCGTTGTTACGATCAATATGCCGCGAAT
This sequence comes from Planctomycetia bacterium, assembly GCA_030527205.1. GTDB lineage: Bacteria > Planctomycetota > Planctomycetia > Pirellulales > Thermoguttaceae > JAUNBG01. The sequence continues at coordinate 1,163 of JAUNBG010000069.1, read as the reverse complement.
CGCCTACATGGCTCGTGATATAAAGGATTTTTATGACCGCCTGGATCGGCTTATGGATATTGCGGCACGTTCGCTCAAGACAAAACGCAAAGTCATTATGAAGTTGCTTGATGAAGGGCTTTATCCTTACACGCAGCACTATTTGGGAACGTTTGCCAACCATTTTTCAACAATCGGTCTTATGGGCATGAACGAAGTCGGTTTGAACGCCAAATGGCTCGGAGGCGACATGACAGACCGGAAGACTCAGGCGTTTACTCGCGATGTTTTGAAACATATGCGTGATCGGTTGGCCGACTATCAAGAGCAATACGGTGACTTATACAATCTGGAAGCGACGCCCGCCGAATCGACGTCATACCGCCTGGCGATGCACGACGTTCAACGCTTTCCGGGAATCAGGACGGCAGCCATACCGGGAGAAGTCGGTAACGCTTCCCGAACTCCTTATTATACAAACAGTTCACATTTGCCGGTTGGCAGCACCGACGATATTTTTGAGGCACTCGATGCACAAGACGAACTCCAGACGCTTTATACGTCGGGCACTGTATTTCATGCATTTCTGGGAGAAAGGCTTTCGACCTGGAAGTCGGTGGCCAATTTGGTTCGCAAGATTGCCCAACAATATCGGTTGCCGTATTACACGATTTCGCCGACTTATTCGATCTGCCGCACTCATGGATATTTGAGCGGTGAGGTAAATACCTGTCCTCATTGTGGCCAGTCGACCGAGGTCTACAGTCGTATTACCGGCTATTATCGTCCGATAAGCAACTGGAACGAGGGTAAAACGCAGGAATTCAAGGATCGAAAAGTATATCGGTGTGTCGTCGAAACCGATTTGCCGACTGAATCGGCTTTGGCAACAGAGCAAACGGATAATACAGGTGTGAATGTCGTTCCATACTTTTTGGAAGCGAACAAAACTCATGTCGATACGCAAGGTCGCCAACCAGCGAAACGTCAGGAACATCTGCAGGGAGCCGTTCTTTACGGATAAAAGAATCTGATTCACGCCGATTCTTTTGGTTGATCCGCTTGTCACAGGAACCCATCCAAATTTTGCCGGTAAGTGATATATTGCCGGTAAGTGATGATGAAAGCGTAAATGACGGGCTCCATGGCGTTTCTCGATTCCATATTGAGTTTTTTGATTGAGT
>JAUNBG010000068.1 GCA_030527205.1 Planctomycetia bacterium | reverse complement strand
ATTTCCGATGCTGTGATATCGGGACGTTCCGAAACAATTTTGCGAATAAGTTCGTAATGTTCCAACAATTTTGGACGAACGCCGCGATTTCCTTTGGTCGGTTCGTAACTTCCTGTATCCCGATAACGTTTCAGCCATAAGCTGATTGTTCTCGGTGATATATGCCATTTAACCGCCGCTTTCCGAATCGGCGTTCCCGCCGCGATATCGTCGATAACCCGTTCCCTCAGGTCGTTTGAATAGGATCTCATTTCGGTTCCCTCCTTATCCTTGATTATCGTCCGGCTCCTTTCATTTCTTGAATATTTTTCTCATCATTGTAGAAAATATTTTAATGACCTGCTCTAGCACAAGAATCTGTCGGTTCCAATCCTACGGATCGGGGGAAAAAATGGGAGCAAAGTAAGCGTGTTGACCGAGGGCAATGGTGTCCCGTTATCGCTCATCGTAACAGGGGCGAATCGACATGATTCGGCAGTTCTCGAAGAGCTGCTTGATAACCGATTTGTTCCCGAACAGCCTGATGAAACATTACAGCCAAATCTCTGTTTGGATGCAGGTTATGTAGGGAAACAGGATATTGCAATTTCGCATCATTACGAACCTCATATTCGACCACGAGGTGAAGAAAAAAAGGAGTTGCAAAACAATCCTGATTTTCGAGCTCGCCGTTGGGTAGTTGAGTCTTGCCACTCATGGTTCAAACGATTTCGTAAACTTTGTCCTCGATATGAAAAAACATTGCGATCATTCAAAGGCTTGCTTTCGTTAGCCGCTGGGCTGATTGCACTAAACAAAGTTGTTGTTATTTACGGATAAGCCCTTATTCATTTTCGCGAGAAATTTTTGCATTTCTGCTCTGGAATGCGTCAAATGTTTTTCCATGAATTTCGCTGCTTTTTTAACATTTTTCTCGATCATTGCCGCAAGAATTTCTTGATGAAACGAAATTCCTTCATTCATTGCCTTTTGATTTCCCCAGGCTTTCATAAAAATATCTTTAAGTGGAACGCAAACCGACTCAAAAACCGAAAGGAAAAGCGAATTTCCCATTGAGGCAACGATTTCTCGATGAAACTCATAATCGTATTGAGCCCAAAGAAAAGCGTCTTTCCGGTTTTGTTCCATAAGTTCGATGAAATTTTCGCATTTTTTAATCGATTTTTGAGATGCTCGTTCAACGGCAATTTTGACCGCTGAAACTTCTAATGCAAACCGAACCTCAAAAATTTCAACAATTTTCGAACCGTCCGTTTGAACAATCCGCGTAAGAACTTTCTTGACATTGTTGCCGTCTGGTTTGGTTACATAAGCTCCAGCGCCATTGCGGACGTCGATAAAACCTCTTTCTTTCAACGCCTTGAACGCTTCCCGAACAACATTGCGGCTGACGTTAAATTCCGCTGCCATACTCTGTTCCGATGGCAATTGTTCCCCGATCATGCTTGGGTTTTTAATGATGATATCCTCGATTTTTTGCGCAACCTGTTCATAAAGATTCTCTTTGTTCAACTTTGTTTTGACTGTATCAAACAATTCAAGCATGATTTTTTTGCTCCTATCTGTAGACCTGTTCTACATGTAATCTAACATTTTCTGTTTTTCTTGTCAATAGAAAAAACGAAACGATCTTCAAAAATCTGTTTCCATTTTCTCACAAATTTTTCTTTTTGTAGCGCCGATTGGGGCTTTATCCGTCGGAAAAAATTTTTTGCCGCGGCGTAACAAAGCAAAGAAATCTGCCAAAATAAGCAATAAAAACGAACTTTTTCATTCGGGATGATTTTTATATTTTAAAACAATATTTTTTTCGCTGCGTCGCCGCGCGAAAATTCTTTTCCGACGCTCAAGTTTTTTTGCCTCGCTGCATTTCGGAGAAACTCAAAGAAATCGTCAATGTTTTAAATGCTAATGAAATATCGCTTGCTTTCCTTCGAATTTTGTATATACTTTGAAGGATTCTGCCCTTTATTGATCGGGCAATTGGCCGATTCAAGACGATTGAAAATCGCTGCTTGAAATGAACGACAGCGGGGAAAAAATCGCCGCTTTGCCTTGCGGATTGATTCTTTTTGACTTAACAACGAACGACGAAAAATAACCAAAGACAAGGGAATATCAAGGAATAAGGATAAAATGGAACAGCGAGGTCTTTTCGAGCAAGAGAACAATCAACCGTTAGCGGCAAGATTGCGTCCCTTAACCTTAGAAGAATTCGTCGGACAGACGCATTTGCTCGGTCAAGGAAAAGTATTGCGTCGCTTGATCGAAAATGATCGCATTTCGTCCATGATTTTTTGGGGGCCTCCCGGAGTCGGAAAAACAACTCTTGCTCGAATTATTGCTCAAAATACGAAATCGGCTTTTATCGATTTTTCTGCCGTTACAAGCGGCATTAAAGAAATTCGCAACGTTATGCAGCAAGCGGAAGATCATCGACGCTTTGGCGAAAAAACGATTCTTTTCGTCGATGAAATTCATCGATTCAATAAAGCGCAACAAGACGCTTTTCTTCCTTTTGTTGAAAAAGGAAGCATTATTCTGATCGGAGCAACAACAGAAAATCCGTCTTTTGAAATCAACGGCGCTCTTTTATCTCGTTGCAAAGTTTTTGTTTTACAGGCATTAAAACCCGAAGAACTGGCAACGCTGATTGTTCGCGCTCTTCATGATTCTCGCGGTTTTGGCAGAGAAAAAATTGTGATGCCGCCTGAAATGCCGGAAATGATTGCCCGTTTTGCAAATGGCGACGCCCGAGCCGCTCTTTCAACGCTCGAAATGGTTGTCTTAAATGGCGAATTAAATGGCGATACGACAACTGTTTCTCAAGAAACGCTGGAACAATGCGTTTCCAAAAAATCTTTACTTTATGACAAAAAAGGGGAAGAACATTACAACCTTATTTCGGCGCTGCATAAATCAATGCGCAATTCCGATCCGGACGCCGCTGTTTATTGGCTGGCTAGAATGTTAGAGGCGGGCGAAGATCCGCTTTATATTGCTCGACGCATTGTTCGCTTCGCTAGCGAAGACGTCGGACTTGCCGACCCTCGCGCCTTGGAAGTTACTGTTGCCGCTTATCAGGCCTGTCATTTTATTGGAATGCCGGAATGTTCCGTTCATTTAACCCAGGCAGTTGTCTTTTTAGCGATTTCTCCTAAATCCAATGCGCTTTATCAAGCCTATGCGAATGCCAAAAAAGATGCCCTGACTCAATTGGCCGAACCGGTTCCGCTTGTTATTCGAAACGCTGTAACTTCTTTAATGAAAGAACTTGATTATGGGAAAGGTTATCAATATGCGCATGATGCGGAAGACAAATTGACCAATATGCAATGTCTGCCGGACTCTCTTTTGGGAAAAGAATATTATCGGCCAACAGAAGAAGGTTTAGAAATAAGATACAAAACCCGTCTCGAACAAATCAAGGCTTGGAAAAAAGAGCATGAACAGAAAAATGAACCGAATACTCTAAGGAATCCGCTGATTCAAAATAAAAAATAAGCCTTTTCCAACCGAAGAAACTTTATCCGTCGAAAAAAGGACCGCGTTGCGACGCGGCGACGCAACGAAGAAGAGAATCCTCCAAATAAGTAACAAAAACGAATCTTTTTCAAGGAAACGGTCTTTCAAAAGTAAATGGAACAAACGTTATTTCTGAAAGTTCCGAAAATGTCCATACGTTCTTGCCGCGTCGCTGCGTCTCTGCGCGAAACTTTCCTGAATTATTGTCAAAATCGGGAAAAGTTATGAAATATAATATTCCCGATTGTTTATTCGATTTAATCGGTCCATCAAATTTTAAAGAAAGATATTTTCAAGGAAAAGATAATGGAAACAAATTCTCCTTTGACTGATCAACAAATTCGCGAAACAGTTGCGTTTCATGGTCATCATTGCCCGGGGCTGTCCATTGGAATGCGCGCCGCCGAATGGGGACTTCAAGAGTTTGGACAGGCAGACGACGAAGAAATCGTTGTTGTAACAGAAACCAATATGTGCGGAACCGACGCAATTCAATATTTGATCGGCTGCACTTTTGGCAAAGGAAACCTGATTTTTCGGGACATTGGCAAAGTTGCCTTTACATTTTTCCGACGAAGAGACGGAAAACGCGGACGAATCGTTTTAAATCCCGATCTCGCTTTTGATCGAGGGATAAAATCGGAGGCAAACGTTTCGGAAGAAGAACTTATCCTCTTAAAACAAAAGAAGATCGAACAAATCATGCAGGCAAATTTAAATGAATTGTTTCTCTTTTCTGTTCCTGACGGCGAAATTCCCGAAAAAGCGAAAATTTATAAAACAATTCGTTGCGAAATATGCGGCGAAGGCGTTATGGAATCGCGTCTTCAAACCGTTGACCATAAGAAAATCTGTATCGATTGCTCACAAAAAAAACGCTAAAAATACTCATGCCGCAAATCGTTGCCCCTATTATAAAATTATAAAAACAAACCAAAACATTAAGGCCGGAACGGTCAAAGCGGCAAATCATTCTTGCTTAAATAATTGCTGACGATATTCGGAAGGCGTAACGCACATATATTTTTTAAAAACCGTTGCGAAATATTGCGAAGAACTAAATCCCAAATCAATGGCAATATCTGTAATGCTAATATCAGAATCCGCCAACATATTCATACTGTATTCTATTTTTTTGCGAAGTTGATAATCGGCGGGCGAAATGCCGACCTCTTTTTTAAAAAGTTTGATGAAATACCATTCCGAAATATCGGCAATCCGAGCCATTTCGCGAATCGAAAGCATTTTATTCGGGCTTTGTTCCAATTCGTCAACAACCTTACGAATTTTGTCTGACTTTTTGAATTGCAAACTTCGACTGGACTCAATAATATCCAATAAGAAACTCAAAATAAGATTTTGAATACGAAGAACTAAAATCGATTGTTCTTGATAAGTAAGCGATTGATTGCCCGCCCCCGGAAAAATAAGATAATCTTTTTTATCTTTTGTAAGTTTGGAGACCGGGCCAACGATTTTTCTTTTTTTATTTTGAAAATAAGTTGAACTCTGTTCTTGACCAAGCGGATGACTTTTAATCTTTTCGATAAGTTGACAAGACGATTTTTCGCTGTTCAACCAAACAGGATAGCGGGAAATCAGAGCGAAAACGTTTTCCAAATATTTTTGCGAACTGGACGTTGCGCGAATAACCCGATTCGGAAGCGTCATTAACGTTTCCCATAAGATTTTTCCTTCTTCTGGAGTCGTTCCCAAAAATTTTCGATCATTCAACGGCGGTCGAACAAGAATCCAGTACATAATCCCTTTCTCTTCGCGATAACTCCCGGAACCATGAACTTCAGAAGGAAAAATTGCAATAATATCCCCGCCATAAATCGGAAATTCTTTCCCTTCCACACAAAACGTTTGATGACCTTGCGCTAAAAAGGAGAACTCCAACAGTTCGCCCTGATCATGAGATTCCAATGGCGGACAGGCTCGCAGATAAATATATCGCCCCAAAATAGGAACGTCATGAAATCCATACGCTAGCAAATCGATAATGGTTCGTTCATTCATTTGGAAAAATCCTTCGGCTTGAAAATCTTTTGGATTAAAACCAAAATTTTCGCAGGGTTATTTCATCAAATTGATTCAAAATCGGTCAAATATGAATAGCCATAACAAACAATCAAAACGAATAACCAAAACGAGCGGCCAATGTAACCGATCAAAGCAACCGTTTTTGCCTTGTTTCATTATTTTACAGAAGTTCTAAAAACCCGCGAGGGAATGTAAATATCTCGTTCGCAGAAAATTTTTCGCAACGCTTACAGCATTATAATATTTTTATCAAACAATATTCTCTTCGCTGCGCCGCCGCGTCATTTGCGCGAAATTCTTTTCCAAAGGATAACGTTTCTTTCTGTATCGCTGAAAAGAAAAATAGCGAAAACGCCGTTGATTCATTAAAAAATGATCTGAATTATAGGGCAAAACGACAAAATTAGACAAATCGACCTGATTCACGTTTTTTGCCGTTTCGCAAAATTTGCCCCTTTGAATCGCTTTTTGAAAAAAATCAGTCTTTCAGATCAATACGAAGCTCTTTTTCTCCTTTTGAACTGATTGTAAAACGAAGATCAGACTGTTCTTTGTCCGTATATTTTTCAGGAACAAGATATTGCGGAATCGTTTCTCGCGGTTGATTGACGAGTTCAGAAAGCGTTTTTCCTTCAACGTCGGGACGTTTAACTTTAATAACCGTTACAACATATTCGCCCGGATAAACCCCGTCTTCAGGATTCAAAGTCATTAAAACGAAATGACCATTTTGATCCGAAATGCCATTTCCGGAACGGGTTTCCGCATTCGTTCCTGTCGGAATAAAAGAGATCGAAGCGCCAGCAAGCGGTTCATCATTATAATAAACCGTTCCTTGAACCGGAACAAGTCCTGAAAGTCCTGACTTATTGCAACCAATCGTCGCAACAACAAATAAAGCCAGAACCAAACAAATCAAATGGGGCGTTTTCATTATTTTTAACCTTTTAGAGAAATCAGGAAAAATCCCCAAAACTTGCAGACACAAAAGTTTTCCAACTCGAATATCAATTTTATGTTGAGCCATTTTCTCAACCTGCAATGAATTCAAAAGATATTTCAAGCGGCACAAAATGATCGAATCTGTTTTGGGGATTATTTTTGTGAAAAAGCGTTATACAAACCGACGCTTAAGTTTTTTCCGGTTCGCCGCATTTCGGAGAACCCGAAGAAAAAACGTCAAAAATCAAAATACAAAAAAGCTTTCGCTCCATAACAAAATGTGCCATAATATTACGGCAATACAGCGGTTTCGCCGCCATTAATTGAACCAAGAGCTCCCCAAACGCCAAACGGAGATTTTCCGGTTCGACCTGTATTCTGGGACGCGCTGTTCCCCTGTCCATAAGCGGTTGTATCGCCTGTATCAATTGTATCCGAAATAAATCGAACCGAACCGTCTCCCAACGAAATATTAACGCCGCCTGCATGATAACTGTTTGCAGAAACAGGACCAGGTCCCAAAACCGCTGTTTCGCTGCAACTCGGCGAATTCGGAGCAAGAACTGTATAGAAAAGCGTGTAACATGTGTAATAACAATTCATTCGTCTTCCCGTATATTCCCAAAGAATCGTCATTCCGCCGGAATTATCAACGGCTGATTGATTCAGGAAACGTCCTGAACCTTTGTAAGCCATACATAACGAAGGATTGGCAACAACAGAAATGCCCAAATTGCTGACGATGCTTCCGATGTCATATTTCGAGGTCGGAACAGCTCGTTCGGAAAGGAAAATTGTATTGGATGTTCCGTCTGTAAGAGCGGCTATTGTATTCCAACGGCGATCTGTATAAGCGGTTGGGAAAGGATTTCGATTGTTCCAGTATTGAGAATAATTCAAGTAATCGGCCCCGCTGAAAACATAGCTGTGCCGCGTTGAATAATTCAGACCTTCCGCATTGGCGCTTCCGCCGACATGCCAACCGACTTCTGTATTTTGAACGCCCCAGCTCCAATTAGCGGGAATATTCGTTTTGCTGACCTGAGAAGCAGCTGAATCTGACGGGCAGCAGAGAACGTCCATTGCTCCCGCCCAACCGGGACAATAATACCAAGCGGCTCCATAGGAACCGGGAATATAATTCCAGCGAGCTCCTTGCTCTAAATAGGGCAAAATAGAGATAAAGGGCGTCCAATCCCCGCCGGGAGCTGTATCGCTTCCATAATTCGGAAGCGCGCTGCTGTTTGCGTCCATATAAGTATGAAGCGCCAATGTTATCTGCTTAAGTTTATTCGTACAGCTCATTCTTCTCGCCGCTTCCCGGGCAGCTTGAACCGCTGGAAGTAAAAGACCAATCAAAATGCCGATAATGGCAATGACAACAAGCAGTTCGACAAGAGTAAAGCCTTGTAATCCGCTTCGTCGTTTCGTTATTTGGGATTGTTCTGACATTTCAAAACTCCTTATAAAGTTAAAATGGATGTTTCCGGCAACGAAAAAAAGGATTATTTCATTGCGGGAATAAACATTCTGAAATAATTTTTGATGACGACTCAAGATATAATCTTTTATGACAAATGCAATCAAAATTGACGCAAATTTCTAAATGTCGTCATTTATTGTTTTTGCTTTAACGCGTTACAAACGCAATACAGAGCAAGTTTTTTCTAATGCTCTTTTTAAAAAACGCCACAAAATCGTTCAGCCGGACGAGACGATCATTCACGGGGTTTAGAATTTTTGTAATGATTGAGGTCTCTTAAGGTTATTTCTCTGATTTTGACGCCTGCATTTGGTCTTTCATCGTTTGGATATTGAGGCGAAGCGTCTCTTTGGCATCGTTAAAAGTATCGGGAAATTCATCAGCCAATTTTTGTCGGAGATTTTCTATTTGTTTAATATAATCTTCCGCGAGTTGCGGGTCATTGGACATTTTTTCGTTAAATCGGAAAATAACGGGATTAAAGCCTGTTGAGATGATTTTCGAAAGAATCATTCCGGGATACGCTTCGACAAGTTCTTTTAAAACAGCTCGTTGCGAATCTGTTTGAGCCAAATGAACAATGGCCTGACCAATCGAACGATTCGGGTCATATCCTTTGGGATTCCAGGCAAAATCGGCGCAAGTTGCCAATGGAATTCGGTTTATTTCATTCTGCGGATAAAGCGGATTACTCATATAACCGTCAGCAACGTCAGCAAGTCCGGCTTCCCGATTGACTATCGGACCTAAATGCAATGTCGGCGCAGAATCGTTGACGGGATAATTTTCCCAAATAATCAACCGATGCTGAACAATGTCTTTATAGGTTTTTGCGCATTCAACGGTCATAAACTCCGGAACAACGGCGTCTCCCGTCCAAAAAACATAAACGTCCTGATGAAGTTCGCGAGCCAACGTTTCAAGATAAGCTCGATGATCAGGAGACGTTCCGTCTCCCCAATAAGGCGTTGGGCAGAAAATCATTTTGACGCCCGGATCATTCTTGCGAAGTCGTTCAAAAACAAGATTAACAAGTTTGGCGTGATCCGACGCTCCGGCAGCCGGTCCTTCCGTTCCCCAGCTCACATCATCAAGGGAAATACTAAACCATTGAACGCCCTGTTTTTGCGCCCATTCAAAATGTTGATAATAATCGTCAATATCTTTCATGCTTTGGGGATTAAGCGGGCGAGGCGAACCAAGTTGCGGATGAACCGCGAAACAGAAATCGATCTTATATTGACGCGCTTTTTTGAAAACCTCTCGATATTTGGTTTTCATTTCCTCCGAAAGCGGGCGCCACCATTCATTGCGCCAACGACCATTCTCATCTTTAGAGAACAACGAGGAATAACAATTCATTAAAAAATTTAACTTATATTCCGCAATAACAGGAATTTCCTCTAAATATTGTTCCGGCGTCCAATTCCAGCCTTTTGTGCCGCGAAGAGCAAACCCTGGTTTTTCGCCTTCCGCCAACGGTTCTGGAAATTCGCGCTCTTCTTCCGGAATCAAAACTTCAAAACGAGGAAGCGTTTGCGTCGGACCAAATTTAAATGTTTCCGTTGCAATGGCAATTCGAGAAACCATAAACCAGGGCGGAACGCCCGATTCCCCTGATTTTTCAATATTCCGTATCGTCAGTTTATTGACCTCTTTTGGTAAACAGCCTTCCGGAATTTCATAACGTTTAATCGACCAATTCGTTCCAAATTCATTTTTTCCTGAAAAAATGAGCGAATCATTGATGTTTATCTCAATCTCACAAACGGTTGAGGCGTCATCGTCTAACGCATCCAAATATAAATAAAGAGGTTCCGATGTTTCTTCGACAGAAAATTCGGTCGAAAGTTGCGAAAGTTCCCCGTTTTTTTGCGAATAAATATAATTGACATTTGAACGACCCAACGAAGTTGAACCATAAACATCTTTTGCGCCGCCTTTTAAATCGCTTCCATTCCATTGAACCTTCGGCTCGACGGCAAAGACAATACCGGAAAGCAACAATAGGAAACCTGTAATCCAGACTGTTTTCATGTTCTTTCTTTCTATGAATAATGTTTCTTTTAGCTGTTTGCTTTAAATAAAAGAACAGCCGTTTCTTTGGCGAGCCGTTCCCGCTGATTTGATCAAAAACAATGATCAACTCTCAACTATTACGAAGTTCATCGGCGTTTTGGATGATTTTTTCAAACGCGCTGATGATTTTGCGACTCGATTCCGTTCCGCCCAGCAAAGCATTTTGCGAAATCCAGACCGTTTCCTGACAACATTTCTCAACATTGGGGAAACAAAGCGAATGATATTCCGGCTTACCAAAAGGCGGCGTCAGATTTTCATAAACGGGCTGTTTGTACAGCGGATAAGGATAACCGCCGAGCGTCGGAACCCCTTCCGCATTAAGAGCTTCAATAAATTTTGTTCGCAAAACTCCTTCGACGCCCGGTTTATATCGAAACATAAACAAATGATAAGATCGGTCAACCGACCAGAATGTCGGCGTTTGAACCTGTTCAAAAAAAGGAGATTGTGATATCCAATCTTCCAGAATTCTCCCGTTTTGCCGACGTTCTTCAAATTGTTTTTCAAAACGGTTAAATTGCGCAAGCAGCAAAGCCGCCTGAAATTCCGTCATACGCAAATTCGAGCCTTGCTCAAAATGTTCATACCAAGGACGCCCCGCATGACGGCCGCATGTATGACGCGAATACATTTTATCATAAAGGTTTTCGTCATTTGTCGTTAGGATTCCCCCTTCGCCGCTGGTTAAATTTTTACTCGCCTGAAAACTGAACGTCGCAACATTACAAAGGCTCCCGACTTTTCGATTTTTATAGGACGCTCCATGAGCGTGAGCGGAATCTTCAATAACAAAAATCCCTTTTTTCCGGGCAATCGCATTTAAGCGATCCATATCGACTGGATAACCAGCAAAATGAACAGGAATGACCGCTTTTGTTCGTTCGTTGATAAGTTCCTCGAAATGATCGAGATCAATATTATAATTATCGGCGTCAATATCGGCAAAGACGGGTTTGGCTCCAGAAAACGCAACCGAACTGGCTGTCGAATAAAATGTATACGACGGAACAATTACTTCGTCCTCTTTTTGAAGATTCAATGTTGATAGAGCAATCTCAAGCGCCGCCGTTCCATTTGTTACCGTCAAGCCATATTTCGCGTCACAAAAATCGGCAAAAAGTCGCTCAAATTCCTGATTTTTAGCGCCTTCACTTCTAAACCAACGACGGCTTCGCAATGTTTCCAAAAGAGCGGCCTCATCTGTTTCATCAAACAAAGGCCAAGGAGTTAATTGATCGGCAACTTTACTGCCGCCATAAAGAGCGAGTTTCGACATTCTTATGTCCTTCATTGATTATATGATCTGATTAATCTTGACGGAAAATTTCTGTATCTCGAATATATTATAAGGAAGCTCCAAAACCCGCGGGAAACGCAAACGTCTCGTCCGCATGAAACTGTTTGGCAACGCTTACTGAATTAAATTTGTTAAAAAATCCGGAGGGCATCGCTTCTCATTCTTTTAAATTATAAATAATTTATAAATTAAAAATCAATCTATTGATCATTTTGCAAAATAAATTACGGAATAAAATAGTTGACAACGTTATTCCTCATGAACATTATTGCGAATGACATTAAGTACTAAAATTGTTCCAAAAATCCCGGCAAGCAAAACGCCTCCCCAAACATGAAACCAGTTGGCCACAAAAAGAGCATTTGTTGCGACAACCAACCCCAAACAGGCTAAAATTCCATAAATCGAATAACAGATAATATTTTTGTTTTCTAAACGACATTTTTCTTTTTCGTCCTCGGAAAGCATTTTCTCTATCGGTTTCCATAACCCCGGCGGATGACATCGCTGATAAAACTGAAGCAGCGTTTCTTTCGATTCCGCTGGCGTCAAAAGCGTTACAATGATTAAAACGACAAAACTCAATCCAAGCAAAAGCGCCAACCCATGCCAAAACGGATGCGTTTCAGGATTTTGAAAATCAAGGCCGAACCAAATAATAATGGAAAGAGGAAGCCCCAAAAGAATCGCGGACAATTCCCCCCAGACATTGAATCGCCACCAAAAAAAGCGAAAGAAGGACAACGGAAGGAGAAAAATAACCATTGCCGAATTAATAAACATAAACCAACTGATCATTTTTTTTACAAACAGTAGCGCAATAACGCTCGCCGCAATAAACAGAACCAAAGTTGTTATACGACTTATAAAAATTTCCTGTTTCGCGGTCGGTTTCTTGACAATATCGCGATAAATATCGTTAATGATAAAACTGCTCCCCCAATTAATCAACGCGCTAAGCGTCGAAACGTAAGCGGCAATTTCAACTGAAATCAAAAGTCCAACAAATCCCGGCGGAAGTTGACAACTTTTGATAAGTTCCGCCCAGGCATGAGCCGGTTCTTTAAGAATCCGCATTCCTTCTGGAAGAGCCGCAACTTTCGTTAATGTCTCCGGCCAAAATATCGACGTCGCAACCAATCCAAGACCAATCAACGGAAGCGTTCGACAGGTTAACGCTAAGAAACAATTAAAAAGCTGGCCGCCAATGGCATGCCCTTCGCTTTTGGCTGACATAAAACGTTGAGCTGTTGCTCCTTCTCCTGCGGTTGGCGAACCAGCAAAAAAAACGCCTTGCAAAATAAGAAATAAAATCGTTAATAATGGAATGGAATGCGCTTCGCTTCCTGGAATGAGAACAGGCGGAAACTCCTGAAGAGCTTCTGGACGCGTTGTCGAGATTCGCTCAAGAATCATTCCCCAACCGCCATGCTGCTGTATCGCAATAAAAAGAAAAACAACACTTCCGACCATCATTATGATAAAATGTAAAACTTCTGTTGCGACAACGCCGACAAGGCCGCCGAAAATTGTATAAATCGCCGTTGTTCCGCCAAATATTAAAAGAATCTGCCAGGCTTCCATATCGACAATCGGCGCTATTGTAATCGCAAAAAAACCGGTTATATAGCCGATAATCAGAACGGAAAAACCAAAACAGCAAACCAAAGCATAAATTTTGCGAGCATACCAAGCAGGTCGGCCTCCGTAACGCAGCGTCAAAAGTTCAGCCGTTGTCATGATTCTCATGCGACGCCAAAGCGGAGCCCAAACGATTGCGACCAAAGGCATCCAAATGATCCAACTTGCCCACCAAATCCAGTTGGCCGCAAGTCCATAAATCAAAATCAGCATGACAAAGCCGCCGTTTCCCGATTGATAGGTCGCCGTATTCGATATGGCAATCGCCCACCAAGGCAGTTTTCGGTCGCCTGTAAAATAACTTTCCGCTCCATGACGAGACGCAAATCGAATCATTAGCGATCCAACGGCAACCGTCAGAAAAATAACAAATGAAACAACCATCCAATCCAAAAAAGACACTTCGCTGTTTCCTTAATATTTTAATTTGAAATGTTACAAAAGTTATAAAAATTCAAAATCTAAATTTTAATTATTTTTTATTATAATGCTTTCTGTCGTTTGTTGCGTTCAATTTGATGTCGGACAGAATTTCAAACAGAAGTTATAAAACCTTAAATATCTCTTTTATAAAACATTTTAGCATACACAATGTTTTACGAAGCTAAATGATTGTTTACCCATTATTCTATCTCGCTTTGAATTTCCTCTGAAAGCATTATAGATAACATAAAAAAAATATTTTTGAGATTTTATTTTTTATCGAAAATGTTTATTATAATAAAACGATAGAACCAAAAAATGACATTTATGACTCTCACGAATTTTAATTCGTATGAGTTTTGATTTGTTGTTCAAGAGCAATCTCTGAATTATTAAAAAGTTATGTTTATCGAAAACATTCTTTTTTCGAATTTTGAATAACGTCATTAATTTCTGATCTTTCGGCATTGAGAAGGGAAATTTAATGGAAAAACGTAACATCCAACAACGGCTGGAACTTTTATCCAGAAACAATCAACGAGAAAGAGAATTATGTTAACAGGAATATCTGAAGTTGAAATAACGCCCAAGGTTGGGGTTGATTTGCAAGGGTTTGCGGTTCGTCCGCAGCCGTCCCAATCAGTTGGCGATTCTTTAATGGTTCGGGCTTTATATCTCCAAAATGAAAACGAACAACCTATTCTTTGGCTTGTTTTTGATCTTCTGGGATTGATGGAACCCATAACTCAAGAGATTCGCACGAAAATTGAGAGCGAATTGCTGATTCCGGCGAGTCGCATTATGATTTCGTCAACGCATACTCATTCAGGCCCAGGCGTTACGCATTTGTTCCGTTGCGGCAATTATTGCTCCGATTATGCCGCCCAACTTCCCGAAAAGGCTTTTCAAGCTGCTCTGCGGGCAATCAATAATCGCGAATCATGCCGAACCTTTTTTATTGAAGCGTCCTCTTCGCTCGGACGAGATCGTCATACAGGCCCGGAACGAAAGACGGATTTTCGAATTCCTGTCTTATTTTGGGAAAAGATGGACGGAAGTAACGAAATAAAAGCGGTTCTAACAAGTTATTCGATGCATCCTGTCTGCCTGAAAGATAATATTATCAGCGCCGATTGGCCCGGCGAAGTTTCCCGTCAACTTTGTCAATCATTGCCGGGACATCCAATAACGCTTGTTTGCAGCGGAGCTTGCGGAAATATTGATCCGCCTCAATGCGGCGTTTCTTATAATCAGATGATTTCCTGGGGGCAGGAAATTGCCCAATCCATTTTGCAGCCGCTCACGCTTTCGAGGCAAAATCATGAAAACTCAGAAATTCATGAAATAAAGACTCCATTCTTATTTCAACGTCATGAATTTCAAGCCTCGACTTATGATCAAACAAAAGAAGACGTTATTGAATTTGTTCGTCGAACGCTTGAGGACGGAAGCGGAACGCGATCTTTTGGCGAAATTTATCGTTTTGCAGCAACAGATTGGCAAAAAAAAATGTTTCAGCAAATTGAAAAAGGAACGATCTCAACCGTTCCTATTCGATATTGTTTACTCAAATTTGATCATTTAGCCTTTGTTTCGGTCAATGTCGAAATGTTTTGCCATTTAACGCAACTCATCGAACAACAGAGAGAGGCGTCAAAGGCAGAGATCGCATCAAGTTTTTCCAATCAAAAAACATATGTTATAGGGAACGGCGATTTCGCTGTCGGTTATTTGGGCGTTCGTTCCGCTTATGAAGCGCACAGTTATGAAGTTGACGAATCCTGTCTTTTTTATGGAAGGCCGCGATTTAAAATCGGAACGCTAGAAGAACTTGCCAACGCAATCGCAGAAAAATTGGAATAACGTTAATTTTTGCTGCCTAAATCATTAAAAGATCTTGAGGAAAACGTTCCAAAATGACGCCGAAATTCCGACTCGACATTAAAAGCGGTTGAGATTATGGACTTTTTGCTAGAGTATTTCTATAATTTATTTGCCACACGAAGTGAGTGACCGAAATAAGCTTGACAATCTTTTTTCG
>JAUNBG010000067.1 GCA_030527205.1 Planctomycetia bacterium | reverse complement strand
AACTCATGACCTCGTCCTTACCAAGGACGCGCTCTACCAACTGAGCTACAGCAGCGTGAACGACTTGCTGGTTAATAGGTCATCAACCGCCGTTAGAACATTTACCCCATGCAGACAGGTCTTACCAAATACGACCGCACGACCATGGGGCTTTTTACAAAACAAGAGCGGGTGAAGGGAATCGAACCCTCGTTTTCAGCTTGGAAGGCTGTGGCTCTACCATTGAGCTACACCCGCAATTTTTATGTTGAAAACAGTAAGGACTGATCGGTCAGAAACGCAATTGACGTTTTCTTGTTCTTCATGGAACCGTCAGGAAAAAAACGTCATTTGAATGAAGTGGGGGATGGAGGATTCGAACCTTCGAAAGCATCGCTAACAGATTTACAGTCTGCCCCCTTTGACCACTCGGGAAATCCCCCTTTAATCAAATGAGTTCCGATTAATCGGATTATCAATATAAGCCAAAATCCTTGAAAATACGACTCAACAGAGAGCTAGTGGGGGGACTTGAACCCTCAACCTGTTGATTACAAATCAACTGCTCTGCCAATTGAGCTACACTAGCTTTTAATCGTGAAGGATCGGCTCTCTTTACGGAATACTTACAAACTCAACGATAAAAGCAGTATATCTATTTTTCAATAATGGTCAAGCCCTTGTTTTAAATTTTTTGACAAAATTTTGTTTTGATGTCCTTGAACAGAAAACATCGAAAATCTTTTATCTCTGGAACAATTCTGGGGCTCTTTTTGACAAACTTTTAACTATCATAATAAAAGCGATTATTCTTTCAAGGGGGGATTTCTATTTTTCATTATTTTTATCATAATCATTCGGTTCAGCAATTTTTGGGGAGTTGTATTCAAGTTAAAAGTTGTTATAATTTGAAGTTGAATTCAAGAAATAATCTTTGTCGATTCATTATAATATTAATAATATCAGGAAGCCGAGTAATTTTTTGGTCTTTCGGCGTTCATAATAGCGTTCATAATATTTGTATTTGTCTGTTTGTTTATAGTTGTCATTTTGTGCATGTTGTTTATTTTGCGTTTTTTAACAATTGAATCGTTGATATTCCGTCAACTTTTCATGAAATGGTCGCTTGATAAGTTGCGTTCTTTTCCTGCTACTCATTCCCGACCTTGAATTTTAAGGAGTCAAGAAAAATGTTTGAAAATTGGTTATCGAAACGAGCCGATTCATTTTCGTCATCTGGAATTCGTAAAGTTTTCGATTTGGGCTCCAAATTGAGCAATCCAATCAATCTTTCCATTGGTCAGCCCGATTTTGATATGCCTGTTCAGGCACGCGAAGCCGCAATTAAAGCGATTAACAGCAAAAAAAGTACTTATACTCCAACTCAGGGGTTGAAAGAACTCCTCGTTCGTTTGGAAAATGATCTCAAAAAAGAATATAATGACGAAAATCGCAAAGTTTTCATAACGAGCGGAACGAGCGGCGGACTCCTTTTAGCCGCTTTGGCTTTTATTGATCCGGGCGACGAGATTATTCTTTTCGATCCTTATTTTGTTATGTATGAAGCCCTTGTTAAAATGGTTGGCGGCGTTCCGGTTTTGATCGATACGTATCCCGATTTCAATTTGGACGTCCAAAAAGTCGCGGATGCCATTACACCGAAAACCAAAATGATTCTCTTTAACTCTCCCGCCAATCCAACCGGGCATGTTGCGACTCGGGAAGAGGTCGAAGCGATCGCAAAATTGGCTTACGAAAAGAATATTTTGCTCATCAGTGACGAAATCTATGAATTATTCTGTCACACTCATTTCATTTCTCCGTCGAAATTCAATCCGAATACGCTCGTTCTGGGCGGATACAGCAAATCGTATGGAATGACTGGCTGGCGCGTCGGTTTTGCTCACGGACCTGCTCAATTAATTGAAACAATGCTCAAATTTCAGCAGTATACATTTGTCTGTTCGCCTCAGGTTGGTCAATGGGGCGCTTTGGCCGGACTTGAGGCTGACATGAGCGAAGAAATCGCGCAATATCGCCGCAAACGAGATATGATCCTTGATGGTCTCGGCGATTTATATGAAATCGCGCGTCCTGAAGGCGCCTTTTATATGTTCCCGAAAGCTCCTTGGGGAACTGCTTCGGAATTCGTTGAAAAAGCGATTGTCGATTATTCGCTGCTGATCATTCCTGGAAATGTTTTTAGTTCACGCGATACTCATTTCCGAATTTCTTATGCTGCCAGCTTCGAAACGATCGAACGCGGTATCGACGCTTTCCGAAAACTCGCCAAAATAAAATAAGCCTTTTTTCAAACGAACCGTTAAGATTGAATTATTTTCTCCATTTTGCGGTTCGTTTCGCCCGTTCCAATTATTCGCAAAGGGCAAAGATTTCTGATTCCGATAACGTTTCAACCGATTAATTCAACCGATGATTGAAAGCAGAACAATATTTTCAAAAGCGTCAAATTGATCCGCGACCGAACCAGGTCAGAATGGGTCAGAATGGGTCAGACTTCGTCCCTCAAAAACGACCGTCATGACGCCCTGCGTCTTCAAAAACATCGATTCTTAACGCTCTATTCCCAGCTCTAATTATATTCTCAACGATCAATTCTCAACTGAGCGGTTCTGAAACCTGCTGGAAGCGCGGACGTCTCGTCCGCAGGAACAGGTTTTCGCGACGTTTTCCGAAATGAGTTTTACAAAAACAGTTTTTTAGAACTTCCTTAACGTTTTAAGAAAAGAGAATTTCGTCCAGCGCGAAGCGAAAGTCGAAGTTTGGCAGAATAATTGTTAAAATCAGAAAAATCAGCAAGAAATATTATGATAAAAACTCATTTAAAAAATAAATATATTTCAACTTGAGATATTTGTCGCGTTGAGATTCGAAAATATTAAAAATGATTCGCAGCGACAATATATTTATTTTGTTTATCTCTCATTGAGACGCTGAAACGCGGAGAGAAAGAAAGGGAGAAAACAGAGAATTCGTCCAATGCGTTTATCGTTGATTTATTGTGATCAGACAAAAAACCCTATAAGCGATTTCATATTGAACGAAAAAAACGGGTTTGACATAAGTTATCAAGGTTAATAACATAATGACGAACTTCATCGCCCCCCCTTTATTCAACTGCTGTCGAATTATTTCTTTGATTCAAATTTTTCAATGCGGTTATTCAAAAATCGTTGCCTTCAATGATCAACAATAAAGAAGACAACGATTCTGGATTAACCAATAAAAGAGAGTTGAGTTATTTCGCCATTTGACTTTTGATTGTTTTGTTGTTTTTTTGCTGTTAATCAAAATCATGAACCATTTGTCCATTATTTGTCAACGGCGTCAGGATGTTCTGCTTGAAGATGTTCGAGAATCGCTGCGGCAAGTTTTTTTCCTATCAATTCTTTATTGTCAAGCATCCATTTCGCGTCGTCTTTTTGATCATGAAAGGCGATTTCAACGAGAACGGCAGGCGCTTCGGGATTGGCGGTTTCATAAAGCGGTTTGCCTGCTCCAAAATGACTATGAGATTCTTTAACGCCTCGATTTGGTCCGTCATAAATTGTCATAAGAGCGTCATTGATTCGCTTGGCAAAACGTTCGCCCTCGCCGCCGAATTTAAAGCAAAACGCTTCTGTTCCTCGAGCTTTTTGGTTAAAAGCGTTGCTGTGAATTGCAAAATAGAGATCGACTTGCTTCTCGTTCGCCTCTTTTACATAATCTCGAAGCGATTTTTCCGGATCGTTTCGATAAATAACAACCCCTTGTTGTTTCAAAATCGGTTCGATAACGTCACAAATTTCATTCATTCGGGCTTTTTCGCTTGTAAAATCGCCATAACCGATATTCCTGATCTGATTGGAAGGACTCAGAAAAACGGAAACAGAATCAGCTTTGAATTTTGGCAACTCTTTTTCTTGCGCATTGACAAGCGAGAAACTGAACCCGAAAGAAAAGAGTCCCAAAAAGAGAACAAACAAATAGTTCGATAAAATCTTTTTCATAAGAAAACAATCTCCATTAATTGTTAGGGGTTAAAGAAACGAATATAACCGAAATCGGTATGGATGTCGGGCTTTTTCTTCATTAATCCGCTCATTATTCCGGGAATTGCGAAAATATCATTCTGTATTATCAATCGATACAACAACAATCCGCATAATCATAACAAAATAACGCCCAGCGAATTGAAAAAAAAGCCCTTTTATTGGTTGAGATTCTTTCTGCTTTCAACCGGAAAGTCAAAATCAAATCAGGAACGTCGTCTGATTTGTCTCGAAATTATCTTGGGGAACGGCCATTATTTGCCAGGATTCCAAATTCCTCGATACTTCTTTCTTCGTATTTGTCTTTTGATTCAAAAGAATAATGATGAGCAAAATCAGAAGAACAACAATAAAGAAAATAAGTCCAACAATAAGGATAAAATCTTTTTGATTTTTTTTGTTTGATTTCTTTGTTTTGATTAATGTTGACGAAATAGTTACTTCTGGAACATAAAACAACGCTTGATCGGCCATTTCTGTTGGCAAAGAAGCTTTCTCCGATAAGAAATCTTTTGACAAGTCAGGCGGAAAAAGCGTTTCCAATTCTGGAAATACGTTTTTCGCTTCCAGCCAGTTTGACCAGCCTTCGCGCCAGACAAGCATATTCGGTCCGATTCGTTTTTCGTAGAGCCAGGTTCTTATGACTTCATTGCTTGCCGGCCCATAATTTTGATTTCCAGATCGAAGATACCAGACGATAGTCGGATCGCTCAAAGCATCGTTTATTTGAGAGTCCTTGTTATGCGAACCATTATTGGGAAACTCATTCGACAATAAGTCTTTCGACAAAGGGGTTGGCTGAAGCGAATCGGTTGGAAATTCTTCTGGCGATTTCGTTGCAAAGTTTGATAAATTTCCGTTTAAGTCGGGCAAGATCGTTGCTGATTGCCCCGCTAAAACAAAATCCGATACGCCTGGTTTGTTTGAGGTCAAAACTTGAGAAAGCAGTTCTTCTTTTGACAATGAAGAGATCGTTTGCTCATCCATAAAAGAGTCGAGCGTTTGTTGAACAAAGGGTTGTTGATCTAAAGAGAACTCTTTTTCGGTTTCGTTGACAAAGGGAGCTTCCGCAAGTTTCGATTTGTTGTTTTTATGACTTGTTCTCGTACTTTTTAAAGGAATCAACATTCTCGCCTTGCATTTCGGACAAAATCCAACTTTTCCAGCCAATTCGGCTTTAACGTTTAATTTATGGCCATTAGGACAAGTAAAACGAATTCCCATCGTTGACGTCTCCTTTAATAAAGATTATGAAAAGTCTGTCCAAATATTCCGATTTTCAAGGCGATTTGATTTCATTTCAAATATCTGAGAAAAAGTTGAACGGACTCCAAAAACTTGTTTCGGCATTTGGGGAACAATATCTGATTTCAACCCTGCTGAGTTAAACCTGCTTTGAAAATATGATATTGAACTTTATTATCAAAAATCGAAAACTCCAATTTATGGAAAAACTGATAAAATGCACAAAAATATTGAGAAAATGAACAATAAATGAAAAAACAATTAGGAAGCTCTAAAAATCAGTTTTTTGCAATAAACTTCATTCGGAAAACGTCGCGAAAACCGGTTCCTGCAGACGAGACATCTGCGCTCCCAGCGGGTTTTTAGAACTTCCTAATTGAAAAACAAAAATTTTTCGCTAAACTTTATTTTATATTGTTTATTCCAAATTTGCAAATATTTTAGAAAAATAATGTTAAATTTTTAAAAGCTGTTTTCTGATGGCATAAATTTTCATAAACTTCTTCGCGTTGACTTTTTTGCCATATTTGTTCAAGATTGGAATTTCCGAGCTTGAAACGGTTAAGTTTTCTGAACGTCCAAATCATTAAACAGGAAACTTTGTTAAAAAGCTTACAATATAAAAAATCGTTTCAATTCAATTAAATCAAACTCATATTTTAAGGAAATTCTAAAAACCCCTTTGGAACGCGGACGTCTTGTCCGCAAAAACGAGTTTTAACGACTTTATCCGAAATACGTTTTTGGAAAAATCCGGATTTTTAGAACTTCCTTTTATTATATCTCCAAGCCTGTTGATCATTACGGCTTCGGTATAATAAAACATTCGTTTCAATATTACATTTGTCGATTCATATTCAAAATATTCCATAATTCAGGATTCAGATTGGCATGAAGGAATTTAAAAATCTTATCGTTGCGCAAAGCGGAGGTCCAACTTGCGTTATCAACAGCAGTTTACGCGGCGTCATTGAGGCGGCTCGTTGTTTTGACAACATTGGAACTGTTTATGGCGCCTGTCATGGCATTGAAGGCGTTTTGAAAGAAGAACTCATTAATCTTTCCGATCAGCCCGAAGAAGAAATTAAACTTTTGCGATACACTCCTGTTGCCGGTTCTATCGGAACTTGTCGTTATAAACTCAAATCGCATCAAATGGAAGATTTTGAACGCGTTATTGACGTCTTTAGAACGCATCATATCGGTTATTTTCTTTATAACGGCGGCAACGATTCAATGGATACAGCTAACAAAATCGCAAAACTTGCTGCTCAACGCGGACTTTTGCTTCAAGCTGTCGGGATTCCAAAGACGATTGATAATGATATTGGCGACAGCGAATTTAAATTGATTGATCATACGCCCGGATATGCTTCGGCCGCAAAATATTGGGCTCATATGGTTCAATATGCGAATGAAGAAAATAAAGGGTCTTGTCCCGCCGATCCTGTTCTTGTCATGCAGGCAATGGGAAGAAAAATCGGATTCATTCCTGCTGCGGCTCGACTGGCCGATCCGAAACGTCAAATGCCCCTTTTGATTTATTTGGCCGAATCTCATTGTTCTTTGGAAGAATTAGCGGATCAGGTCAATAATAAACTCAAACAGGAAGGACGATGTATCGTTGTCATCAGCGAAGGATTTAATGTCGGAAATCTTGACGAAGTTAAAGATTCTTTCGGTCATACTCATTTTGGCGCAAGTAAAACGACCGTTGCTCAAACAGTTGTCAATTATCTGAATCAAGTCGGGCTGGCCGCAAAAGGAACCGCTCGTTGTAACGTTTCTGGAACGGATCAACGTCATTCAATGGCTTATGCTTCGAGCGTCGATTTGGACGAAGCTTATCGCGTTGGGCAAAAAGCGGTCGAATTGGCCGCAACCGGTCAAGGAGGTTTTATGTCAACCATTCTTCGTGAACCCGGATTGATTTATAACGTTCGATATGATAAAGTTCCTTTAACAAAAGTTGCCAATAGTGAACGAACTTTCCTCAAAAATTGGATTATGCCGAATGGTTGCGATGTTTCGGATGACTTTGTCAATTATGCCAAACCGCTGATTGGCGAAGATATGCTCGCTCTTCCTATGAACGGCGGTTTGCAAAGAATGACTCAATTTCAACCCCTTTATGCCGAAAAATTATTGCCCGATTATATTCCGCAGGCTGACCGTTCGACTTGAGGGCGTTGATATTTTAATCTTTTGATAATGCGGCTGAAACTTGATTCAAACGCTAAAAATCGTTTTGAGCCTTGTTTTAAAATCAACCCTATTGAACCAGGGACGCAAAAACGCAAGAACGAAAATTTCGTGATATTTATTCCCAATCCGGATTGCGTCGCGATATTCCGTTTCTTCCTGATCCTTGACTTAACGGCAAAAAGTCCTTTTGGCTGTGCTTTCAGTTACAAAAAGGAAGTTTTAAAAAACCGCGGAAAGGGTTTTCGTGACGTTTTCTGATTTTTGTTTGTTGTAAAAACTGGTTGTTAGAACTTCCTTATTGAGTTTTGAAGGGAGAGGTTTTATTATGTATTCCATTTCACGCGAGTTTACGTTTTGTTATGGGCATCGACTTTTAAATTATGAAGGAAAATGTAAATTCCCGCATGGACATAACGCAAGAGTCAGAATTTCCATTTCGCTTGATAAACTGAACGAAAATGGAATGGTTCGCGACTTTTCTGAGCTGAAATCGACTATTGGACAATGGATCGATAATCATTTGGATCATCGAATGATTTTAATAAAAAATGACCCTCTTGTCGAAATTTTGTATGGAATGGGCGCGCCTGTCTTTTTAATGGATGAACCGCCAACGGCAGAAAACTTGGCAAAATTGATCTTTGATTTAGTTCAAAAACAAAAGATTCCTGTGAAAAAGGTTAAATTCTGGGAAACGGAAAAATGTTTTGCAACTTATTCCTTTGACTGAATTATTTCCGTTAAAATGAATTCGTTCGTTAATATCCTCATTCCTTTGCCAAGTTTGACTTCATTAAGACTCAAAGAGTTGTTGAACCATTGATTTTCCTTAATTAGCGATCCCAAAAGTGATTTCGTTTGATATTTCAGCCTGTTCTGCAATATCCATATTTAAGAATGAATTTCAAATTCCGTTGATACAAATTTTTGAATCATAAAACAAAAAAGTTTTCGTAAAAGTCTATAAACTATTTTTTCCTCGGTTTTTTGATTGTTAATATGCTTAATATGTTTGTTGTCACAACTATGCCAAAACAGACTTTTTTCAATTGAAAGTTTAAAACCTCAAAAATAACAAAATATTAAAATTGCCATAGTCGCTTGTTGACAATAAAAACGGGATCAATTTGAACAACTTTTCCAAAATATCAATAAATTAATAACAAATTAAAAAGAACGGAAAATGTCGATTGTATAAATTGAAAATGAACGATAACTCAAATGACATTTCGTTTCAAGAAGAAATGTTTGACGATGAATTGGTCAACGAAAACGATCTTTTAAACCAGATCGAATCACAGTCCTCGTTTGAAATGGAAAAACCGGGCGAGACCGCTGTTCGGATTGTTGAACCTTTTCAATCCGGTTGGCGGCTTGATCTCTTTTTAACGCATCATTTTCCGCAGTATAGTCGCGTTTTTCTTCGGAAAGCGATACAGAATGGAAATGTTTGGGTTGATGACAGTCGAGCCAAACCCGCTTTTCGACTCAAATCCGGCCAAAGGGTCTCCTTTACGCTTCAAGAATTGCCGAAAGAATCCCCGATTCCGGAAAATATCCCGCTCGATATTTTATATGAAGACGATGAGTTGGCTGTTGTTAATAAACCCCCGAATATGGTTGTTCATCCTTCGCGAGGTCATTGGGATGGAACCCTGGTCGGAGCTTTGGCGTTTCGATTCGCCGGTCAATTGAGTTCCGTTCGGGGACCTGCTCGACCCGGCATTGTTCATCGCTTGGACCGCGATACAAGCGGCGCTATTCTGGTCGCCAAAAACGATATCTGTCACGCAAAACTCGCCGCTCTATTTGAGAAAAAGGAGATTCAAAAAGAATATTTTGCCATTGTTCTTGGTTGTCCGAATGTTGACCGCGATATCGTCGATTTACCGATCGGTCATCATCCAAAAATCAACGAAAAAATGGTCATTGCCAAAAACGATCCCGACGCCAAACAGGCTCAAACCTATTTTGAAGTTCTTGAACGATTTCGCGGTTTTTCGACGATTCGCGCTCTCCCAAGAACAGGTCGAACGCATCAAATTCGCGTTCATTTAACGCATTATGGTTGCCCGATTCTTTGTGATCGACTTTATGGCGGACGCGCAACGATTACATTAGGAGAAATCGTCGGAAAATTCGGACTTCCTGCTCAACCTTCCAATGAGCAAGAACAGCTTTTGTTTGAGAATATTTTGCTCAATCGCCAGGCGCTTCATGCGCTTCGATTGACATTCAAGCATCCGGAAACGGAAAAAATCATAACGATTGAGGCCCCGCTTCCAAAAGATTTAACCGATACGCTTGACGCTATTCGAAAATTTCGTTTTAATGAATA
Organism: Planctomycetia bacterium; assembly: GCA_030527205.1. Lineage (GTDB taxonomy): Bacteria > Planctomycetota > Planctomycetia > Pirellulales > Thermoguttaceae > JAUNBG01. The sequence goes on along the minus strand of JAUNBG010000067.1, from coordinate 6,419 downwards.
AGGATAACGTTTGAGAAATAGGGACATTCTCAACGCAACCAAAGATTCCGTAAACGACGCAACCATTTTTCCGGCGAACCCCTGATTGCTTGAACGTCGTTGCTTTCATCGAAACAACCGATCCCGAATTCGATTTTTATGACGTTTCCCCTTAAGTAAAAAGGTCTGGTCGACATCCGTAACTTGTTAAATTCAACTGCTCAAAATTATTGAAATGAGCAACAATTTTACAAATAAGCCTATTCAGGTTAGAGATAAAATGAAAAAAGACAAAACAACGCAATCCAACATGAAACCCAGAGCTCCTGAGATACCGATAATGCCAACGCCCAAAGACGAAGCTCTGTGGCGCCCCCTTTATCCTTTTGAGTCGAAATACATGATGATCAAGGGATTCGCCTATCATTATATTGATGAACAACCAGACGACTCTTTGAACGAAGATCAGACAGATTGTTCTGACGATACACAAAACCTTTTTTCTCCCGACGAAGAAATCAATGAAAACAATGTCGCAGAGAATCAGGAAACGAATTCTTCGTCATTTCCAAAAGAAAACGTCGATTTAAAAGAAAAGCAGAGTTTCGGCTCAAAAAACGACCGACCGACTTTATTATTTGTTCATGGCAATCCAACCTGGTCTTTTTATTGGAGAAATATACTGATTGCTTTTCGCAAAAAATATCGAGTCATTGCTGTTGACCATATTGGCTGCGGACTTTCCGAAAAACCTTCTGCAAAAGAGTATCCCTATTCTTTGGAGCGTCGCGTTTCCGATTTGGCTTATCTTGTTAAGAAACTCAATTTAAACAATGTTATTCTTGTCGCTCATGATTGGGGGGTTGCTGTGGGAATGGGCGCCGCGATTCGGCATTCCAAACGTTTTTCCAAAATTGTTTTAATGAATGGCGGGGCTTATTTGAGTCATCTTTGTCCTCTTCGAATTCGTATCTGTCGAATTCCCATTCTTAATCGAATCATTTTACAATCGTTCAATACTTTTGCTTTGGCCGCTTTAAGATCGGCAACGGCTCATCCTTCTTTATTGACAAATGACATTCGAGCTGGTTATCTTGCTCCTTATGACTCTTATAAAAATCGAGTTGCCGTTTATCAATTTGTTCAAGACATTCCGATGACAGAAAAGCATCGATCTTATCAAACTCTTAAATCGATTGAAGATAACCTGACTCTTTTTCGAGATAAACCTGTTTCGCTTATTTGGGGCATGCAAGATTTTTGTTTCACTTCAGAATTTTTAAAACGATTTCTGCATTTTTATCCCGAAGCTGACGTTCATCGTATTGAAAAAGCTGGTCATTATGTCGTCGAAGATGCGACTGATGAGGTTATTTCGATCCTTGATCATTTTATCAATCGTTAATCTTTGCTTTTTCTTTAAAACTTTTATTCCTTCTCTTTTTAACAAACGATCATTCCAAACGGCGTAATCCGTTGTTCAAACCGAAGCGTGACCCAAACCGCATAAGTTATCGTTCAATTTCAAAGAAATTTCATTTCCGAGGAGGGCGTCGTCACTCGTATAAAGATAAGCGAACAGCGATTGGTGACTTTTTCGGCTGACGCCAAAACGTCATAACCCCGAATATAGCAAATAAAGATATAGCAAATAAAGGAGAGTTCTAAAAACTCTGTTTCCCCTTCAACATCTATCGGAAACATCATAAAAACAAGAAGATACGGGCTGGAATCCCGCGTTCCCAGTTTTTTAGAACCGCCCTAAACCAAATCTCCCTATTTAACCCGACTCAAACAACTTAACATTCCAAGAAAAGTACAGCAATTTAAATCCAGCCCAATTCATCTATTTCCCCCAATCTCAAATCATTTTGATACATCGTCCCTGGCCAGCGTCTCTGATGGCGATCATCTTATCTCTTTTGAAACCATGGTTTTTGGGGATTCATTGCCTGTCAGTATTGTTTCATCTCAATATCAAAAAACTGGGAAAGTTCAGTCTATTGTTCTGTAAAAGTTCTATTTATTGGTTGCTTCCATCGCGAAACAAACAGACCTGAAACACGGACGTCTCGTCCGCAACTCCGAAAGAGTTGTCTCGACTCTTTGAAAAACCAACCGACGTCAATTTATAACATTCACAAAACACTATATTCTCTATTGAAAATCCTCAAGCATAAAATTCGCAAACCAGTCAACTGCGAAACGATTATTGAAACCGAAACCTGGTTTCCGAGCCGAATAAAAAACAAAAAATCAATTTTTCTCTCCTTTTTTTAACCCAGGCCTTGACAATGAGCGTTGACGTACTAGAATTGATTTATCTTGAATTTGATAGATACTCAACCTCATTGAATGGCTGTTTTTCTCAAGAGAACTTCATTTAGTGATATCTATTTTTCATGACACAAAAATCATTAGCCCCTATAGCTCAGCTGGTAGAGCAACGGACTCTTAATCCGTGGGTCGTGAGTTCGAATCTCTCTGGGGGTATTCAAACAACAAACAAAGATACCGCGTTTTACGGTATCTTTGTTTGTTTTACGACATTCATTTAATGTTATTTTTTTCTATTTTTCCCTAAAAGTGTCCATAAAGTGCCGAGCGAACAACATATTTATGACATGATTTGAACTGATCTGAACATTTTTAGACAGATCTTTCGCTCAACGTTGAAAAATTCTCACCGCAGCCACGGATACCCTTCCTTGAAACCAATCGGCAAGTCTGGATCAAAAACTCTCGTCCGCCTTAATTCAGAAATGCGTTTCAATTATCTGATTCCTAACTCAATAAACCAAACCGGATTCTTTTGCTCCCCAACTCAATCAACCAAAACCAAGCCGAATTCTCTTTACCCGCTTCTTTCGCTCGTTTTTCGATCAATTCCATCCGAAACCGCACTGTTGTAAAATCTTTTGCCCACATCCCGTCCAACGTCGTCCGTGTCGCGTTTCGTTCAAAATCTTGAACAACTCCCCGACCGCCGCTGACTTCGCCACACGCTACCACTCTGGCCAAGAAGCAAAAACGGCTCCGAAAGACCAGAATCGTCTTTCAGAGCCGTTGCTAAACTCACACATATGCCTATCAATGACGCGTTTTACTCACTTGAGCCGAAATTCACCTCATTCCTCTTCCACCGCGTCTCAGTGAGAGATAAATATAACCGTCATCGAACGTTGTAGGTAAGAATAAACGATTCATTGTTATCTCGCGGAGGCGTTTCAGTCGCGGAGAAGAGAAGGATTTTTCAAGGGACACACTTGTCGAAAAATCATACATTTTTGTCACTAATCACCACGCCCTTCATCCACAGCGTCCGAAACACCTCTGTGAGAAAAAACACATAACACGATCGCAACCAGGAATATTTTCGACCGGAGGCCCCGACGCAGCGGCGTCGACGAGCAACCTGAATTCGTCCATACAGAGCGGACGTCGATGATGTCGCCGATCCGCTTCAGCGTTGAGAGCCTTGAGCTTATGAAAGGATGCTTGAGAAGTCGATCGTCATCAACGAGCCAATGCCCAAAGGTCTTGAGCGTTCGAATGTAATGATTACCACGACTGATACTTAAATGCTTGACATTCCACAGTTTATTCAAGAACGCTTCAAGCCTCGACGCTTTAACATCACGCAAATCACGCCACTTTTGTTCCCGAGCCACACATTTAATCATATTAATCGTCTCACGAATATGACGTGGTTTGTCATTTTTTGCACGAAGATGTTGCTCAAAATCATCAATATGTTCCGAAAGAACTTTCCTAAGGTGAGCTATTTCCTCAACATCGAGTCCCGCCTTCTGACGTTCGATTTTAGCGAGAATGTCGTTAAGCATCTGCTGAGCCAGCCGTTTATCGGTCGCCAACGGAACCCGATGCTCCGTACCGTCCGCATTACGATATCGCCCATACCATTTTTTCGACTTACTCGCAACACGTTTCCTCGTTGTGGGATCGGTACGATACTGCAATTTTTTGTAAATGGACGCCATGTTACACACTCCTGTAAAAATGTAATTTGTATTTCCGAGATACGGATTTTTCCTGACACCTTTCACAATAAGCCATAAAAATCGATTCAATCAAGGGGGAACAAGAAAAATTTTCAGATATTTCTATGTTGTTCATTCTCAGACACTTCCATAATGAATATAAAAATCAGTTCCGAAATCGAAAATTCGAAAGTTCCGATCAAAATTGATATTTTAAAAGCTCATCAATCAGCACACACAATAATCAGCACACACAATTTGCATGTAATTCACATACAGAATCGTGATCTATGAGATGATTGATCGCGCCGTAACCGATCCCGCTGGTCTTCATCAACTGAACGATTTTTTCAAACGTTTCGACGTTTTGCGTCGCGTCGCCTTCAGACCACGATCCGCTGCCAAGAACAACCTGATCGACAACTGCCGTTGTACTGGGATTTTATGCGTTATTACCGATCGTCGTTCCGCGTCGGATTTCGAGTCGACCTTGCGCGAACGTCATAACGCCCCATACGACGTCCTTTGTGTAAAGCGCATTCCCGCTGCGATAATCGACGTAACACAGATCGTTTCGGGTTTTATTGCGAATCCAGAATCCGCGAACCGGCCAGTCGGACGCATTGTATATATTTATCATAAGGGGCGTTACGTATGGCACATTGTCATTGCCACTCAGTGCCGTTTGCGTTCCGTTCGGAAAATCGATCGCGAAATACGGAATATTTTGTTGTTCGATTCGTGATTGTATTGATCGACCGCTTCGACGCGGAACGAATGCCATCGTCCGTTTTTACCTTCAAGTATAATTGGCGACAAGACTTCCACGGGACCGATTCGAGCGGGGACTTCCGCAAGCGGAATTTCTAACGCATTAGAATCAAGATATTTATGATAAATACGATAAAACGTCGCTTCGGAAACCTCGTTAAAAGTGATCAGAGGCCGAACAAGCGGTTCCTCTTCGATCGATTCAGGAACGGTATCATCTTCAAAATCATGGACTTCAAGTCGAAACGTCGTTTCCGTCGGAACGGTCAGAATCACGCTTCGTTTCAGCGCGTCTCCCCTGTAAGGTCCCGCGACGAATCGACCGTTGATAAATATCCAGGAACGCGTCTGTTCCGATTCGCTCGTCCATTCAAGACGAATCTGATTTTTACCGAACGGAGCGAAAACAAGGTTTTCAACGAGCATGGCGAACCTCGTCGATAATTTGTGCAAGACGTTCCCAATCAGGGGTTACGTTACTATGTTGATATTCTTTTCGAGCATGACGAATGGCGTCGCACAGAGTCGGCCATTCCTGCGATTCGTCTTGCGCTTCATAAAGATGACCGACAAAACGCAATCTAAATGCGTATCCAGACTGAACTTCAGAGAGAATCGCACAGGCGGCGTCCAAATGTTTTTCAACACATTCAAGACAACCTGGACGAACTGCGTCCGTTTTACGTTCGTGTTCGGAACGACGGCAACCGCATTGTTTTGAGACCTTTAAACCAACTTCGGCGAGCGCGTCTTGATCCCGTTCGGCGATACGGCAGGGAATGGATTGATTTTCCTGTACTCGACGAATCGTTCGACATTCGAACCCGCTTCCGTCGCGGTGTGCGTAAAGTATTTCATTATCAAGTATTGTGCACTTATAAGCAGGTCGTCCGTCGCATTCGATAAAACGTTGGGAATCGGTTTCAAGATCATATTCGAGTGTAAAAACGTCTTCATTTTCGCCGATCCAATCGCCGGAAATGAAGAGCTTATCGATAGAATCCGCTTGATAAGATACGCGATAGAGAAACGCGCCAGGAACGACGATTTTATGATCGCCGGTCGTATCATGAACATGTACAACGTCTTGTATCTCGCCGACGACGATTCGATCTTTATAAACAAAGCCGGTTCTGGCTTTACGAAGTGAAATCGGTTGCGAAAGCGTTTCGAGAGTTTCTCCATCCATACGGTAAAGCCGATAGTTCAATCCGTTTGCTATCCCATTGGAAATAAACGAGATATGCCATCCACATTCGTCCTGCCAGGCGGTCGGAGAACATTCAATCGCGCCGTGTTCAAAGCCGGTTTCCAAACGTTTCGACTCTCCCTCGCCCGTAATGTAATGAAGACGCCAACACGGCGTCTCGCAGTCGTCGGACGCACAGTAAAAGAGAACCTTTTCGCCGCGATCATTTCGACAGAGGAACGGCATATGCGTTAATTGTGTATTTTGGTTGATTTGCGACAGCATCTAAAGATCTTTCAAAACTGAGGTTATTAAATAATTTCGCTTACGCCTTCGCATTCGAAGACGTCCGTCGTTTGATTTTCAGGCCAGAAAACTTTTTGACGTCTTCGCTAAGACAGCCGATTTGAAGGATAAAACCCCATATATATTTATAAGCTGTAGCGGCGATAGAACCTGGGAGACCAGCGAGTTTGCCG
>JAUNBG010000003.1:137713-150203 GCA_030527205.1 Planctomycetia bacterium | reverse complement strand
CTCCGGTAACGTTGAAGATGTTCGATTTGTTCGCCCCGCTGATTGTGATTCCTTCCGCTCCAAGTGACGATGCATCAATGGATAACGTTTTGTCAATCAAAATATCGCCGCCGTTCAACAGGATCGTTTTGCCCGCCAGACTTGCGTCAAATACGATGAAATCATCTTCCTGAGTCATGCTGATTGCTTCTCGAAGCGAAAGAACGTCGTCTTTTGCGTCAACAACATCATCAACTGTCGTAACCACGAAATAATTATAATACTCGTAAGCCCCAATATCGACAACATTTTTGTAAATTCGACCGTTACCGGCTAAATCATATTGAATCGGATTTCCCTCTGCGTCAACGGCATAATTGTTCCTTCCATGATCTGTTGCTTGAGAATAATGTGCCAAAGTGTAATCGCCCTTTTGGATATTCATAAACAGCGGTTTGCTCGAATCATAGACGAAATTAATTGAATTATTATCCCAATCAGCAAAACTCGAAAGAGAATTGTAAGCAACAATGGAACCATCTGCTTTATAAATATCGTTTGCAGAACCGTTTGCGATATTCTGAGCAACAATGGTATTGTATAATTTGAGCGAACTTGAATCCAAATAATTATTAATCCCGCCGGCGTTTTCTGCCGCTGTATTTCCCGCAACGGTACAATTCGTCAACGTTAACAAGCCATCATTATGAATTCCGCCGCTTTTATAAGTTGCGAAGTTATCTACAATTAAACTACTAACAAGCGTTAATGTGCTGTTAATATTATTGAAAATTCCGCCGCCATGTGTTGCTGTGTTTCCCGAAACAATACAGTTCGTCATCGTTACATTTCCAACAAAATTGTAAATTCCGCCGCCGCAGTAATTACCGGACGTCGTTGTTCCGGAATTATTGGCAACAACAGAATTATTCATCGTAACATAAGCGGAATAAACATACATTCCGCCGCCATGGAAATAATCATTTCCTTCAATATAATTCGAGTAAACATTGCAGTTTTCAATGGATAAATAGCCAGATTTGACATAAATGCCGCCTCCGCCGTCTGTGTAGCCTCCGCCGACAACCATTCCATTCATTACATTCAAGTTCTTGAGTTGAATTGGATTATCTCTTGTTCCGTCAGTAAGGAAGAAGACGCGGGACTTTGCATCGGCATCAATCGTAATTCCATTTGAAAGATCGGAAGCGTCGATTGTGATTCCTTTTACGATTTCGAGTTGCGTACCGTTCAATGTAATCGTTTTGCCATTCAATGTGGACACAAACGTAATGGTATCGCCTTCATTTGCGTTGGCAATGGCTTCACGAAGTGTCGTTTTTCCGTCATTTGGATCAATAACATCTTCGATGGAATCGACAACCAGCGGCAAAGCTGTTCTATTATATTCAAATGCGCCCAGATCAACGATACCATTGTAAATACGAACATTTCCGGCCAAATCATATTGAAGCGGCATGCCAGAAGAATCAACAGCGTAACGATTGTTTCCTCTGTCGATAGCCTGTGAATCAACAGCCAGTGTATAGTTGTCATTCCCGGAATCCCAAAACAGCGTTAACTCCGGATCGTATGCGTAATTATTTTCTCCCCCCCAGGCTGTATAACTGGAAAGACTGTTATAAGCATTAATGGTGCCGGCATTATTGTATATATCGTCTCCCGAAATGGTCGGTTTGTTAAGCGCAACAATTGAATTATAAAGCGTTAACGTTCCAGACTGATTATAAATTCCAACTCCGTCAAAACCATAATTTTCAGCAACGGTATTGTTCGTCAACGTCAAGTCGCCTGATGAAAGATAAATCCCGCCGCCATAAGACGTTGCGGAATTTGCATAAAGAAGGCAGTTCGTCAAATTTAAAGCCCCGGAAGCATTGTAAATTCCGCCGCCGTCAACCGCTGCATTATCGAAAACAGAACAGTTTGTCAGCGTTAACTTCTTGGCTGAACTATAGATAGCTCCGCCCAACTCAGCGCTGTTGTTTGATAAAAGAGATGATTGCAGCGTTAATGAACCGGTTTCGACATAAATTCCGCCTCCGTTATCTGTTGTTTTTCCGCCTGTTATGGTCAATCCAATCAAATGTACAGTCGACGAGTCAACTCCGCCGGAAATATTAAAGACTCGCGATTTCTCATTGGCATCAATCGTGATCCCGGGCACATTGTTATTATGATCATAAATGCTCGTCGCGTCAATTCTTATCGATTTATCCAAGAGGAGTTCCATCTCAGAAAGAACAATGGTTTTTCCTGCCAGTGAACTGTCAAATGTAATTACATTTCCAAATTCAGCAATCGAAATGGCTTCACGAAGTGTCGTCTTTCCGTCATTTGCGTCGATCAGATCGTCAACAGAATCAACGACAATGTATAAAACAAAAAATTCGTAGACGCCAAGGTCAACTATGTTATTGACAATACGAGCGTTTCCGGCAAAATCAAACTGAAGCGTATTGCCTTCAAAATCAATGGCATTGGCATTATTTCCTTTGTCAATTGCCTGTGAATCAACAGCTAATCTGTAATCTTCATTTTCAATATCCCAGAACAACGGTTGCGCTGGATCGTATACGTAATTACGTTGTCCGCCCCAGGCCGTATAAGACGAAAGGCTGTTGTAAGCAACAATTGTGCCAGCGTTTTTATAAATATCATTTTCGGAATCGGTCGCAACATTTTGTGCAACAATTGTATTGTAAAGCGTTGTAGTGCAAGAAGAACCATAATTATAAATTCCCCCGCCCTCCTCAGCATTATTAGCCGCAACAGTACAGTTTGTCAGGATTAACGTGCCGTCATTATAACATGCGCCGCCGTCATCAGCTGAATTTTCAGAGAGAATACAGCTCGTCAGGGATAATTCGCCGTAGAAATTATAAAGGGCGCCTCCGTAATATAACGCGTTATTATCATAGAAGTAAGAGCTCATGATTTTAACGTTTCCGTTGTCATTGAAAATCGCGCCGCCGCTGTCTGTGTCGTTTCCGTAAACAGTGCAGTTTGTCATTGCCAATGTTCCCAAGGTATTATCGATGCCGCCGCCCCGATAATAGGCGTAATTTTCGGAAATTGTGCAATTAGAAATTGTTAACGTTCCTCCGTCATTAAAAATTCCGCCGCCATTATGTGATGTCGCGTTTTGTGAAATAGTACAGTTTGTTAAGATAAAAGTATCCGAAGAACTGTAAATTCCGCCCCCCCTGGAACCGCTTCCGTCGATGTTGTTTTGCGAAATGATACAGTCCGACATTGTTAAGGTTCCAGCTGTATTATAAAGCCCACCGCCATCGGACGAGGCAAGATTTTGCGAAATGTCAATATTCGTCAGTGATATAGCAGTCGAAGTGTTAAAAATTCCTCCGCCATTGGCAAATGCAAGATTATGCAAAATGTCAATATTCGTCAGCGATATTGTAGTCGAAGTGTTAAAAATTCCTCCGCCATTGGATGATGCGATATTTTCTGTGATCAAACAATCCGACAGCGTCAAGTCGTTCGATGAATTGTAAATCCCAGCGCCGTTTTGTAATGCGATATTTTCTGTGATCAAACAATCCGACAGCGTCAAGTCGTTCGATGAATTGTAAATCCCAGCGCCGTTTTGTAATGCGATATTTGTAGAAAGGGTAAAACCGGCCAACGTCAAGACGTCTGAGGCATTATAAATCCCGCCGCCATTTGCTGTTGCAGCATTAAAAGAAATGACGCAATCCGGAATTGCAAAAGTGCCGTTCACGTTGTAAATTCCTCCGCCGTCGTTGGATGCTGTGTTTTCAGACACAATGCAATTCGTCAGCGTTACTGCTCCATTATTGTAAAGACCGCCGCCATTGGATGCTGTGTTATTTTGCAAAATGGAAGAATCGGAGAGCGTTATGGTGCCCGTCGAATTATAAATTCCGCCGCCGTCAGAAGAAGCGTTGTTTCCGGATACGGTGCAGTTTGTCATTGTCAACACGCCAGAAGAATTATAAATTCCGCCGCCGCTTGAGTTATCGCCTCCTTCTGATGTATTGTCAGAAACGACACAGTTCATCATTGTTAAAATGGCAGAAGTATAAATTCCTCCGCCGGCTTCTGTTGTTTTACCGCCGGAAATGGTAAGCCCGATAAGAGTTACAGGTAAATTTTCCATTCCTCCGGAAAAATTAAAGACGCGTGATTTTTCATCGGCATCAACCGTGATCCCAGGAACGTTGTTATCTGTGTCGTAAAGATTTGAAGCATCAATAATTACAGCTTCCGACACAACCAATTCTGTTCCATCCAGTGTGATTGTCTCACCCGCAAGCCAATCCTCAAATAAAATAATATTGCCCGTTACGGCAATCTCAATCGCTTCACGAAGCGTTGTTTTATCATCGGAATAATCGATATTATCTTCATTAGTATTGACAATGAGGTATTTTATGCAAAACTCATAGGCGCCAAGGTCAACAATCTCGTTTTTAATACGCGTGTTGCCGTCCAAATCATACAAAAGTGTGTTTCCCTCGGCATCGATGGCGTATGTGTTATTTCCTTTGTCAATCGCTTGTGAATCAAAGGCTAAAGTGTAATTACCCGCAGCAGGATTGGCAAAAAGTGGCTGCTCAGGATCGTATGTGTAATTATTGTCGCCATTCCAGTCTGTATAGGAAGAGAGACAGTTGTAAGCGATGATCGTGCCATAACTTTGATAAAGTTCGGAACCGATTAAATAAATATCAGGACTGACATTGTTTGATGTATTTTGCAGAATGATCGAATTATAAAGCGTTGTCGTTCCTGAAGAAACACAAATTCCGCCGCCAGCAGAATTGAGTCCTGTTGCAGAATTAGCTGTAATAGTACTGTTCCTAAGGACAAACGTTCCATCATTATAGATAGCGGCCCCAAAGTTTTCGGCAACATTTGCGGTAAGAAGAGAGTTCGTAATCGATAACGTTCCCTGATAATTATTAATTCCGCCGCCATTATAAGCAGTGTTTGCGGAAACCTGGCAACTCATTAACGTCAGGATTCCTTTATAATTGTCAATTCCGCCGCCTTCGTAAGCAGAATTTTCGGAAACCGTGCAGTTCGTTAGTGTTGCTGTGCCAAAAACGGTAAAAATCCCGCCGCCATTGGCAAATTTGGAAATATTTTTGTAAACATAGCACGATTCCATGCTTAACGTTCCAGCATTATAAATTCCAGCGCCATAATATTCCGCGTAATTTTCTGTAATCGTACAGTTTGTAAGGATCAATGTTGCAGTATTATAAATTCCCGCGCCGTCATCACCTATCTTTCCGCCGGTAACGGTCAATCCAATGAAATTGACTGGAGCTGAATCTGAAATGTCACCAACATAGAAGTTGCGTGAAGCCTGATTGGCGTCTATTATAATGCTATCGGAAAGTGAGGAAGCGTCAATGGTAATAGCGTTTGCGATATTGATTTGCCCTTTGTCAAGCAGAATCGACAGACCGTTCAGTTTATGAGAAAATGTTATTGTCTCGCCTGTTTGTGCAATAGCAACAGCTTCCCTAAGCGACGTTTTTCCGTCCATTGCGTCAATCGTGTCTTCGAGAGTATTAACGATCAAATGACTGTTTTCAAAAGCGCCGATATCGACAATCGCATCGAAAATACGAGGGTTACCGAAAATATCATAAAGAAGCGGGTTGCCGTCGGCGTCAATGGCGTAAGAATTGTCACCCAAATTAAGTGCCTGTGAATCAGAAGCCAAAACGTAAACGCCATTTTCGGCATCTAAAAACAACGGTTTTTGCGCATCATAGACAACATTATTCAATCCCTCATCCCAATCGGTAAAGCTCGAAAGAGTATTGTAAGCATTGATAACGGGATTATTTGCAGATTGATAAAGATCATTGCCGGACACGTTAGCGGTATTTTGTGCAAGAATTGTATTATAAAGTGTTAATGTGTTATTATTAACAAAAATACCTCCTCCGTTTTGGGCTGAATTTGCGGAAACAGTACAGTTTGTAAGGGTTATATAACCATCATTGCAGATACCGCCGCCACTCATATGCGCCATATTTCCGACAATAGAACAGTTAATGAGAGCAAGCGTGCTTTCGTTATAAATTCCTCCGCCATAATCACTTATCCCTCCAGTAATGACAAGACCGATCAGGGTTGCAGCATGCGAAATCGAAAACACTCTTGAATGATCTTGTGCATCAATTGTGATATACCGTTCCGAAGCGTCGATTGTAATCTCCCTGTCAATATTCAGTTGCGAGTTGAGAAGAATCACGCTGTCGAGCAAAGTTCTGTCAAATGTAATCGAGACGTTTTCTGTGGCAAAATAAATGGCTTCCCGAAGCGTCCAGAACTCGTCACTTAAGTCAATTACATCCAGAAGAGAATTAACGACAGTCGAATAAACGGCCGGAGTGGTTGGAACTCCCTGATATTCATATGCCCCAATATCGACTACTCCCTCGTCATAAATCCGGTCATTCCCGTCGCGATCTTTCGTATTTTCGGAGGTTACATAGATATTATTGCCTGCATTAATCGCCAGACTTCCAGGAGAAAGATGTAAATCAATCGACTCAAGATTCGTCAAAACACCGTTGGCATCAAAAATCGGAGCAACCACAAAATCGGGATTGTAAGCCAAGAAATTATTAGCTTCTTCAGTGACAGAGCCGTCAATATTGCTTTCGCCCTCCTGAGCATAATTCATGGTAACGATTGTGTTATAAATGTTAAGCGTATCGTTATTGGAAATCCCGCCAACGTAAACAGCGGAATTTCCGGAAACAGTACTGTTCGTTATGGTTAACGAGTCAAAATTAAGAATTCCGCCGCCCGTTTTTGCTGTATTTCCCATAACAACTGTGTTCGTTACGGTTAAAAGAGCATCATTATAAATCCCGCCGCCGTATTCTTTTGCGGAATTTCCAGAAATGGTCGAATTCATCAGCGTCAACGAGCATGCGCCATGATAACTGTAGTTGTAAATTCCGCCGCCACGGGAATATTCACTCGTCGCGGAATTTCCGGAAATGGTCGAATTCGTCACCGTCAACATGCCGGCGTTGTTAATCCCGGCGCCGTAGTTTTCTGCGGTATTTCCGGAAACGGTCGAATTCATTATCGTCAAGGCGCCGGAGGAGTTGAGAATCCCGCCGCCGTCGCCAGTTGTTTTTCCGCCGGTTAGGGTTAAATTACCCAAGTTAACTGTGCTGGCTGAAATTGTCATCACTCTCGAAAGCTGGTTCGCGTCAATTGTCAGTGGCACGGTTCCAAATCCGACAATAGAGAGCTTGCCATACGAAACTGCGTCTATATTGATCGATATTTCGTCGCTCGCTGCGGCATATGTAATATTATTGGCGCTGTCCGAAGTTCTCAAAACAATTAAATCATCCAAGGCGGTCGTTCCAGCTGTCTCAATGGCCGCTTTCAGGTTGGCAATGGAAAGGTTGGCCTCTTCGATTTCGATGATATTGACGTCAGACATTATTTCAGGAAGCCCGAAATCAGCGTATTCGGCCCGAATCGCGTCGTATTCCGCCGTCGTAACGGTCAAAAGTTGACGCTCCTCCAGGGATTCGAGCCTTAAAATCCGTGAGGATTGGTTATTCCCCCTCCCTTGCAGCTTCCTCTTTTTGTCCATTTTATCGTTACGGCGATTTTGAAATTTAGTCAAGTTACCAATAAACGAGCAGAAATCTTTTGTTTTCATAACATATCCTTTTTGTGTACAAATAAATAAATGACGTGCCGTTATCGAAAGAAAATTATCATTTCATTGAAATACCAACTTTGCCATCGAACAAGTAAGAAAAGTCGTTATTTTCGAAATAATCGCCAAAATCCCTCTTCTCACTTTTCTACCTATTTTCAAATATAATCATGTTCAATTCAAAAAGCAAGCAAAATTCAAGAAATTTTTCAAAAAAAATAAATTAACCCCTTTTCGAGGATTTTTTCTCGCGATTGATGATTGAATTGAGAGTTGAGAATGGAAAAGGAGAAGAAGAATAACTTTCCAATTTCAACTTTCCGCAACTTGAAGAATTTTAGGAAGCGTTCCCAGGGGTTTTTAGAATCTCCCTTGAAGATCAAAGGTTGGTTGGGAAGCGAGGAACTCATTTGTTTTCAAGCAAGCAACAGATTAAGTCAGGTTCATTTTATTTGGAAGTTCTAAACCCCCTTCGCTGCGCGGACGTCTCGTCCGCAAGAACTGCTTTCAACGGCTTTATCGAAATGCGTTTGTTGAAAAGTCAGAGTTTTTAGAACTTCCTTATTGTTATTCACAGATAATTCCGCCGCCAAGAAGCCGGTTCTCAAAATAACAGACGAGACTTTGTCCCGGCGCGACGCCAAAACGCGGTTCATCGAGATTTACGTCAATCGAATCATCGTCGTTGACCCAAATCGTTGCCGGCGTCGAAACGTTTCGATATCGAACTTTAACGTCACATCGAATCTCCTGATGACGGGGAATGTCCAAATGCCAACGAGAGTCTAAAACATGTATATTTTGACGGGCCAGCATTTCGTATGGACCAAGAACAACTTCGCAACGCTCAGGATCAATTTTTTGAACGAAAATTCTTTCGCCAAATCCCATTCCTAATCCCTTACGCTGGCCTATTGTATAACGTTCATAACCTTGATGAGCCCCTAAAACGGTTCCGTCAGGCGAGACGAAATGACCTTTGGTTTCCCGACCGTCCCCCAAACGTTGAATCAAGGCCGAATGCTCGCGATCCGCAACAAAACAAATCTCCTGGCTTTCTTTTTTTTGCATAAGAAATGAAAGGCCGATTTCCTGGGCTTTTTGACGTATTTGTTCCTTTGTTTGAAATCCAATCGGAAAACAAATTCGCGACAATAATTGACGGTCAATTCCGTAGAGGACATATGATTGATCCTTTGCGGAATGGCCTCGCTCAATTAAAACTTGATCGCTTGCCTGATTCTTGAGCCAATCAGGAACCGTTTGCGACGTTCTTCGTAACCAATCCGAATGCAAAGCGATATGAACATAATGTCCAGTCGCAAAATAATCGCCCCCTAATTTTTGTATAACAGGAACAAGTTTGCCAAATTTAAGAATACGATTGCATAAAACGCAAGGATTCGGCGTTTGACCTTTTAAATAAGTAGAAACGAAATAGTCAATGATGTTCGCAAAAATCGGATCAGCATCAAAAATCGTCATTGGAATATCTAAAATGGACGCAACTTGAATTGCCTGGGCAGCTTCGATCGGAAGTAAAAAGGATTTTGCAGAATATTTTCGTTGCTCCAACGAACCGTCATTCTTTAAGAAACAAAGATTTAATGCGGATTTTTGGGCGAATTGATCCGCACATTTTTGTGATTCGATTAAATCAAGGGTCGGTTGACAGGAATGACGCATAAAAATTCCAGAAACGTCAAATCCCTTTTCTTTTAAAAGAAAAGCAGAAACGGCGCTGTCAATTCCGCCGGATAGGGCAATAAAAATTTTTGTCTTAGGGTTCATAGGGAACGATTCTTTCAGGGGTTGTTTTATCTTGCTGAGACAAAGGCGCAAAGGATGAGGAAAAAGGGTCGGGAACGGGACGTTTCTGGGTTAGGGCTAAAATTGTTTTAATTCCTTTTTTCTCGATGCTTTGGAGCGACGGCGAAATAAAATGCGACGGTTGTTAACGGTTTGAGGTTGACTGTTGTTCTGCTCTTTTTTACGATTTTTGTAATGATATTGAAGATTTTCGGGCAGCGAGGCGGCGCAACGAAAAAGCAAGGACGTTTACTTTTTGAACTTCCAATTTCGTCGCTATTTAATCGCTTTTAAAACGACAGTTCTATTTGAAAAATATTCGTTTCCATTGTTCGTTTTTGAAATTTTTATCCTGTTCGCCGGACAAAAAACCTTTTTTCCGATGGAAAATGTTCTATTCTGTGTTGCAAAAAAATCGGCAAAAGCGTTGATTGAATATATCCCCATAATCAAACCTTAGAAAGTACAGTTTTGCTTGATTATCTCTAATATTTTGGGCGGCCTTCAGCGCGGGCTAAAACAGCTATAAAAATAGCGGAAACATTGGCTTCAAGAAGAATACGGGAAATCTCATTGCAAGTCGCGCCGGAAGTCAAAATGTCATCGACCAATAAAATTCTTTTATCCTTCAACGCATTTCTTCGTTTCGGATTAATTTGAAATGCGTTTCGAACATTCAAGAAACGTTCTTTCGTCGAAATAAAAAATTGAGGCTGAGTCGCTCGAATGCGTCGAACGGCATTGTGACAAATCGGAACTTTCATTTGAATCGCTAATTCTTGCGCGATCAATTCCGAAGAGTTAACGCCGCGACGAAATTTTCTTAATCGAAACATCGGAACAGGAATAATGAGATCAACGTTCAGTTCTTCCAATTGCATGCGTCTTATTTCATAAAGAAGTCGAGCCAAAACAGTCGAACGGTTTCTGGTTAATTCATTTTTCATTTTCAAAATGGAATAGCGTAATATTCCTTCATATTTGCCCAGAGCAACGACTTTTTGAAACAAGAATTTTCTCTTGCTGCAACTATTGCATTTTAATGGAGAAGGCTCTTTGACATATTTTGAACCGGCACAAAAACGACACATTTTGTGTTCTTCAAGAACAATCAATTCCTGGCATGCGGAACATAACGGGATCCAAGGGGTTGCGTTTGACTCATTCGAAACCGAAAGAGTTCTCGTTCCAACATCGGAATAACAAACAATACATTCTGAAGTATAAAAGAGCTCAAGGATCTGATTTCGAAGATTGAAGAGTTTCAAACAAATGAAACGAAAGAAACAAGAATAAAGTTTCGACATTGGATTTTCATTCAAGGGGCGAAAATCTAAGGTTAAGGATTATGCTCAACGCGTTTGAGAATTCGGATTCTTTTTGTTTTATAACAGAAATATCCGAAAGATAACAGAGTTGAGCATAATAGAAGATTGAACTATTCCTGAATCCAATCTTTGAACCATTCTTCTCCAATAATGCGTCCCAAGAGATAAAATTTTTGATCCGGATACCAAAGGACCGTTTGACCGTCAGTTCTTGTAACGCTTGCATAAAACGATTGAGAAGAAGGTCGATCAACAAAGAGCTGCGGCGCGGCAAACCAAATCGGTTGTTTTGCGTTCGGTTGATATTTTCCCGCGATTAAATAAAGCGGCCCTCGATTTTGCCAAGGGTTTTTGTTGGCAAAATCAAATTTATTATGAACGAAAGCAAAATAGAATCCGCTTGCCGCTTCATTTCCTTTCCAATCATAAATCGGACAGGGAGAAACGGGATGAAGAAACGGGGTTCCATTATCTTTGTCCAAAAGCTTTTCCGGTTGCGTCCAAGTTTGTCCTCCGTCTTCGCTTACCGACCAACAAGGATAACCGGTTCCCGTCCGCAAAAGAGTAAACAAACGTCCGTCAGGCAATTTGACAATCGAGGGCTCTTCGCAATAAACTCCGGTCTGCAAAACGTTCTCGTCCGTCATGAACCAAGTTGCCTGAATCTCTTTGACCGGGGGATCGTCGTCAATATTTTCAAAGCGAATGAATTCCGTTACGGTATGATATTTTGAATGAAATTGAGGGGCAACATATCGAGTAACTCCAACGAGATATTTGTCGTTTTCAGCTAACCGAAGCGGTTTTTGCCAAACGACCCATTCCGGGGGAATCGATAAATCAGGAGAATCGTTTTTGGTTCTTGGCATCGGAACCAGTTCCGGTTGCGACCATGTATCGCCATTATCGTCGCTGAAAATGCCGGTCATAAGTCCTGTATGCTGACGATTTGTCGAAACTTTTCCCGGAATATATTGATCATATAAAACATAGATTCGCCCGGAACGACTAACCATAGGAAACCCCCAACTCGCAATGGGAACCTCGGAATTCATGGTCGACGGCCCCGCAAGAACTTTTGGTTCGGACCAGGTTTTTCCGTGATCCAAACTTCTCAAAAAAGCGACATGCTGATCAATTGCTCCTTCACAGGTCGCTTGACAAGTCAGAGCAAACATTGTTCCGTCCGGCTTGTCGAAAACCTGAAAATGATCGTTATAACAGTCGCCCAACTTTTCCGGTTCAACTTGAGGGATATAAACAATATAGTCCGGTTTGGTAAAATGGACATCTTCTGAAAAATGAGGCTTAAGCTCTTTTTTGCGACGAATGGTTTCTTCAATTCTTTTTTGATATTCCGCTTTCCAATCGTCCAAATTGGCGCTCTGTTGACCCCAGGCAATATAATAATTGAAGAAAAAGACAATCGAAATCAAAATGAAAACTCGTTTTTTCATAAATATTCCTTAATTGATAATTTATAATTGATATTAATGAATCAAAGCCAAATTGATGAAAACGTTCGGATTCCGTAATGAGAATAAACGTTTTTTATCGAAACAAAGAAAAAGGGAACGAAATCAATTTTTGCAATCAAAAATCTGATAGGGGAAGATTTTTCGACGTCGTTTGAATAACTGATTTTTGCGTCATTGGT
>JAUNBG010000003.1:66282-137703 GCA_030527205.1 Planctomycetia bacterium | reverse complement strand
TTCGAGGTCGTTTTTCTTTTCTAGATCATTTTGGATCAGCCAGGCTCCCAAAGCGACGCATTCCAGACAAGGGGTTTTTGAGCCGCTTTTGATTTCTT
Source organism: Planctomycetia bacterium (assembly GCA_030527205.1). Lineage (GTDB taxonomy): Bacteria > Planctomycetota > Planctomycetia > Pirellulales > Thermoguttaceae > JAUNBG01. Next base: position 137,605 of record JAUNBG010000003.1, on the reverse strand, counting down.
TACAAGTTAAAGCGCCAGCATTTTTTTGAAATAAATCCAAAATATTATCATGAGAGGAATCGGGAACAATTTGCAATGCGGCATATAAAGCGCCGCATAAAGCGCCGCATAAACCGCCTTCAGCGCGACCTCCGCCGAAAGCTTTGTATTCGGGAATAAGGTCGTTTCGTCCAGCAATTTTAGCAACCGATTGCGCGCAATTGAGCGATTCCGGCGGTTGATGAAAGACGTCTTTCGCCAGTTTTCGACAAGAATCCATAGGAATTTTCCTTATTTTATCTTAAGATTATGAAACATTAAAAAAAACGAGATTTCAGTTATTGCAATTCTTTATTCAATCATAAATCAAGAGATTCAACGTTTATTCAGGATCATTCTTATTCCTTTTTTTATAACCGATATTATTGGCAACATCGTCAAGAATATCGCGAAACTCTTTTTGCGAAACATCTTCTAAACGTTTCCCTTTTTGATCAAGTTTTTCATTAATTTTAATCGCCGTTTCCTGCATGACGGCATGAGTTTCTTCGCTTCCGCCAAATAAAGTAAAATTTTTGCCTCGCGTTAATCTTTTTTCTCCGTCGGTATTATCAAGGCCAAGCCCCAAAATTCGAGCGGGAATTTTTGGCGTTGGATTTTCTGCTCTTTTCATAATATATCCTATTGGGGCAATGCCCCGATTTTATTTTTCAACGGAATGTTTTTCATTAATATTCTATTATAGGCTATCGAATTGCTTTCGACAAGATTCGAGCAATCGATAATATTTTATTTTATTTTGAGATCCCCCCTTGCGAAATCAAACAAGCTTGCAATAATTACAAACAATAATGATGGGCACACACCAATTAACAAATACTTATAATACAATAAGAACAAAAATAATAATCGATTGTTGAAATTAGCTTATCTTATAGGAATCTGTTTATACTCAAGCCGCGTGAAAACGGATTCGCTCAGGCAACAAGTTCGAATGATTAACGATAAGAGTCAAACCTTTCGTTGCCGAAATCGGTTTCAGTATCAAATTTTATAAGATGAAAGTTGAAAGAGTTCCAAAGGAGCAAAAAATGTCGCAAGAATACAATCCGTTTACCATTGCCAAGCAACATATCATCAAGGCCGCGAAAACCCTTGGTTTGAATGACGCAACGTTAGCCATTTTGAGTACTCCGCAACGAGAATTGTGGGTTTCGTTGCCAGTCAAAATGGACGACGGTTCGACGCGGGTTTTTCAAGGATTTCGAGTTCAATATAATACAGCGCGCGGCCCTGCGAAAGGGGGAATTCGCTGGCATCAAGACGAAACCATCGATACGGTTCGGGCTCTTGCTTGTTGGATGACCTGGAAAACCTCGGTTGTTGATATTCCTCTTGGGGGGGGAAAAGGAGGGATCATCTGTAATCCCAAAGAACTTTCCGAAATGGAAAAAGAGCGATTGGCGCGAGCCTATATTCGGGCCATTGCTCCAATCATCGGGATTACGAAAGACGTTCCAGCCCCGGATGTTTATACAACGCCGCAAATAATGGCCTGGATGATGGACGAATATGAAAAGGTCGTTCAAGAAAGTCATCCAGGGGTTATCACAGGCAAACCGATTGAAGTTGGCGGTTCGCAAGGTCGAGGGGACGCAACGGCTCGAGGCGGCATTTATATTGTTCGAGAAGCAGCGAAAGCTTACGGAATCGAGTTGAAAGATCAACCGTTCTCCGTTCAAGGTTTTGGAAATGCAGGTCAATTTGCCGCAACGCTTGGAGAAAGTATTTTGGGAATGAAGCTTGTTGCCGCTTCCGATTCGAAGGGGGGAGTTTATAATCCAGCCGGGATTAATGCTCAAGAACTTGTTGATTATAAGAGCAAAAATGGTTCGCTCAAAGGTTTTCCCAATGCGAAAGAGATAACGAATGAAGAATTGCTTGCCATTCCAGTAACCGTTCTTTTCCCTGCGGCTCTTGAAAATACAATCAATGAACAGACCGCTCCGTCTGTTAACTGCAAGATTTCTTGTGAACTGGCCAATGGCCCGACAACTCCAGAAGGCGATAAAATTTTGGACGCCAAAGGAATTATTGTTCTTCCTGATTATCTTGCCAATGCCGGAGGCGTTACCGTTTCTTATTTTGAACAATGTCAAAACGCTCAAAATTATTATTGGGAGCTCGAAGAAGTTCACAAACGTCTTGACCAAAAAATGACCGCCGCTTTTAAAGCTGTTTATGAAATGAGTCAGGCCAAAGGAACCAATTTGCGCGACGCCGCTTATCTTGTCGCAATCAAACGCGTTGCCGATGCGGCTCATTTACGCGGTTGGTGTTAACGCAACAAAAAAAGGGGACTGCAACACAAAACAATTTTCTGTTGCAGTCTAATAAGGGAATTCTCAAAACTCTTTTTTCCAGCCTTTTGAAAATGTGAAGCCTTATTTTCTGTATTCTCCCCGATTTTTGCAATAATATTGAAATTTTTTGCGCAACAATGCGGCGAAAACGCAAGGATGTTTTCTTTTTGAAACATCCGATTTTGTCGTTAATATAAATCGCTTTTCAAACGGCTGTTCCATTTGAAAATGATTCGTTTCCGTTAAAAGAAATTCGTTTTGGTCGCTCGTTTTGGGAGTTTTTATCCTGTTCGCTGCGCGAAAATCCTTTTTTATAAAATTAATCGCTGCGCGAAAATCCTTTTTTCCGACGAATAATCTTCTATTCTGTGTCGCGAAATGAAAAAACGGCAAAAGCCTGTTTGAAAACATTCTCACAAATCAAAAAACGGGGAAAGTTCGGTTATTTTTATGAAGTCAAAATATTTGGAAAACGATTTTTTGCGTTTTGGGGAATTTCCTGATAACATTTTGATTTGATTTTTTAAAATGATTTTGAATTTTCTCTGCCAAGCTCAATTTGCGTCTTTGGGAAATCGTTGATTTTTTAATTGGCAACCCCTGCCCTCTCGGGCGGCTCATCAAAATTGAAATGGACGGCTTCCGATTGTCGAAAATGATTGATTCTTCTTGAAAAGAAGACGAATGGGAGTCGCCAAGAGTCGCAAACCTTGAATTTTGACGACGGTTCTTAATGAAAAGACTTTTTTAATGCCGACGCTTAAATTTTTCCGCTTCGCTGCATAACTTTGGTAATGCGGCTCCATAAATCGCCCCATTTCGGAAAAAATCAAGGAAAACGTCTATAAAAATAAAACGGAATGCCGTTTTTTATTGCATTCCGTTTTGAGTTTTATATACTAATTTCAGATACTGAAGTTGAAAGTCAACAAGAGTTGGCGTCAAGGTTCCGCTTCGTTTCTGAATTGGCAAAATAAAGATCGGAGCTTTTCAACTGGCTTGGCGTTTCAAACGAATCCTGAACGATCAACAGAGATTGCCTTCAGTATACTTTCCGTTGTTGCAGAGCTTGCGAATAAACGCTCAGGGATTTTCAACAGGTTTGCTTGTTAAGAACTCCAGGCTTGAGAAAAAACCAGGGAAAATCTTAAAAAATCAACCGTCAACGCCGAAGGAATCCAATATGAAACGAATACAAAACAACGCCGTTCTTAAGAAAAAGTCTGTTCCATTAAGAATCAGTCAAACGTTTTTATTGCTGTTATTATTAATTGGAAGCGTCAAGAACGTTTTTCCGGTCAAAGCAACAGAAAAGAATCCAACTTTTAACGAAACGGTCGCGTCTCTTTCAAACGAAGAGAATCCAACCAACGATCTCGTCTCGCCGGAATTTATATCGATTATTCTGAACGATTGGGAACGTCAAGAGCAGAAAAATCATCGTTCGCTCTATTCCGTCGAAGCGTTAACATCGTTATTGGATCGCGCTGAACAAACAATTCTTTATTTGGAAGACGAAGAATTGACCGCCGATTCCGATCTTGCTCCGCTGAAAGAAGCGATTCATAATATCAATGCGGAATCCCTGGCCAAAATGCCAATAACCAAACGACTCGAATTATATTTGACAATTCGATGGGCTCTTCGAAATGCTCTTCTCAACAACGATTTATTGAAAGAGAAACCGATCGTTTTCATGAAAGGAAATCGTTTTGTTTGCCAAATGTTGCATGAATATCTCGGTTATTATTATCAATATTCCGGCTTAAACGGCGGCGGTCTTTTCATTTTGACCCGTCCCGGTTTTTCCAATAACGTTCAACATTTGACGCCTCATTTCCCCAAAGGGATTTTCTCAACGCCTTCGCTTTCCTGGGACGGTCAAAGTCTCTATTTTGCCTTTGCCGATCTTTCCAAAGTTCAAGCAGACAATGCGCCCATTTTAACATCTCAAGATTTGAGTCGTCGCGATTTTCATCTTTCCTTCGACAAATACAGCAAACAGGAAGACGGGAAATTTCATCTGTTTAAAATGACTCTTGATCAAGACAAAGTCGATTCAAAAAACGTTTTTCAAAACAATGTAACGCAATTAACATTCGGGCCGTTTGACGATTTCGACCCATTGGAGCTTCCTGACGGTTCTTTGGCGTTTCTTTCAACTCGACGCGGCGGTTATACTCGTTGCAATTCCAGTTGGGAACCGTTGCAGGTTCATACGCTTCATCGATTGCCGCTCCGTTCCTCAAAATCAAAATGGAACGAAGAAGAAACCAACGAAGAAGAAATCGTCGAACAATCCCTCACAAATCCAAGAGAAAATGCGATCCCTTTTGATAACGATCAAATTCAAACGCTTTCCTGGCATGAAACCAATGAATGGCATCCAACCCTTTTAAATGACGGTCGAATTCTTTATACGCGCTGGGATTATGTTGACCGCAGCGCTCAACAGTATCACGGACTTTGGCTGACCAATCCAGACGGAACAGCCGCTTCTGTTTTATTTGGAAATTATACAGAAGCAATCAATGCTTGTTATCAGGCCAAAGCGATTCCAAACTCGAATAAAATTCTTTTTGTCGTTGGCGGTCATCATACAGTTGTCGGCGGCTCTTTGGTCCTGCTTGATCCGTCCAAAATCCAATATGATCCAGAAACGGCTGAAGATACTTTTGATTGCATTGAACGATTGACGCCGGAAATTCCGTTTACAGAGACGCCCAATCAGGTTCCAGACTCCTATTATTTTAGTCCTTGGCCATTATCGGAAGACGTTTATCTGGTCGCTTACAGTCATGACCCGCTCGGCGGAATGCTCTCGACTGTTTCGCCAACGCAAACCGGCCGCCTCGGACTCTATTATCGCGATCGATTCGGAAATCTGGAACTTCTTTATGAAGATCTGGATTGGTCTTGCCAATATCCAATTCCGTTACAATCGCGAAAAAAGCCGCCCATTTTGCCCTCAACTCTTCCTCAAGAGGACAAAACGCTTTCGCATGGAACCTTTGTTCTTTCCAATGTCTATGAAAGTTTGATTCCGTTTGCTGAAAATCGTTCCATTAAAGAACTTCGGATTTTTCAACTTTTGCCTAAATTTCCCGAACCTTATGGGAACAATCCGCCAATCGGTCACGCATTTTCAGAAAATGCCCGACTCTTTTTGGGAACGGTTCCCGTTGAAAAAGACGGATCGGCTCATTTTGAAACGCCAGCCAATGTCCCTCTCTATTTTCAAGCAGTTGATGAAAACGGTCGAGCAGTTCAAACAATGCGAAGCGCTGTTTATCTTCAACCGGGCGAAAATCGAGGCTGTATCGGTTGCCATGAACAAGCCTGGTCAGTTCAACAGAATCCCGAAACTCAAACGATTGCTTTTGCTCGAAAAGCCTCAACAATTCTTTCTGGCCCAACCGATTTTGCTCCGTTTTCTTATCCGCGTCTCATTCAACCCATTCTTGATCGCGCTTGCGTTTCTTGTCATTCATCCAACGCAATTCATTCCGACTCTTCTTCCGAATCATTGAATTATTCGCCCAATTTAACCGGTTCCCTTCGCGATCATTTTACAGAATCCTATATCAATTTGCGTCCTTTTTTGCGCTGGTTTGAATGGGGAGGCTCATCCATTCGTCAGATAACGACATTACCCAATCATTGCGGGGCTGACGAATCTCCCCTTTCCGCAATTTTGAATGACGAAAATCATCAGAATATCGAAAACTTTACCGAAGAAGATCGTCGCTTAATTTATCTTTGGTTAGACGCAAATGCCTCGTTTTATGGCGTCTATGACAAAGAAGAACAGCAACGTCAACAAAAGGGCGAACGAGTCGCAATTCCTCAACTTCAATAGCTCGCAAATTCTGATATTTGCAAAATTAAACAAAAGAGAAAAACAACCAATAAGAACAAGGGGCAATTTGTCCCTTATTTTAAAATCTTTCGCTCCGCAAAGAAAATGGGCCATTCTTCTCCTTCAGCCATTGAGACGCAAGCCCGAAACGATTAAGAAAAAACGAAGACTTTTGTCGATTGTTGTTTCGGTCTTTTTAATGTTGAACGTCAATCTTCGAATCAAAGCGTCGAAAAAATCTGATTGTTTACCCAAACAATTATTTTTCGTTTTATAGAATCCTAATCCTTATCCAAATTGTTCATCAAAGATTTCAATAAAAACAAAAAGCAATCTGGAACAATATTTATTGAATTCAGAAACGGAATGATAATTTTGAATATCGATTCTTATTATTGTTTTAAAATTAAGCAACGTTGAAAAAAATCGGTATATTGATCAAATTGATGTTGATGATAATCGGCAAATTGTTTTTTCCATTCCAACGACAAAGGAATCTTGGAAAAAGGGATTTTGGATTTGATAAAGGACAAAATGAAGGCCGTATTTCCAGCGACTTCCCAGAAATATTCTTCCGTCCCGGACATTTTAATATCGAGGAAATTTGGCATTGTCCTTTGCAATCCATTCAATCCTAAAGGACTTTTTTGCTCAAACGATTGATACAAATAACCAAGAACGCGATCTGATTTATTGAAAAAATTATAATTAAAATGGGTTGCTTGTCGGGAAATCGTTTCAATATCAACGTCATCAAAATCAATGGCGCTTCCCATTAAAAGAATATGATCTGGCTCTATTTGTTTTTGCTGAATTGAAAAAGTCTTTTGATTTTTGCCAATCTTATTAATTCTCGACGCGTTTTTTGCCAAAGCGCGAATAACCAGACGCCCTCCAAGCGAATGACCAACAAGGACAAATTTTGATTGAGATGATCGTTGCCGCATCCAGGAAAGCAACTCATCTGAAACCGGTCCGTCAATATTTTCTTGCGCTTCAGACCATAAAACATTCGATTTCCAATGAAAAAATGAAATGGTCGCATTCGGATATAATTGAGCATATTTTTCCTGTAATGAGGAATAATCCGTTTCTTCAGAAAGCCAGCCAGGACACAAAAGAACCTCATTGATTTCTGAACAATTCAATATTTGCAATATTTCTGACGAATTTTGAATTCGCTCCCAATTACGAAATTTTATTATTTCTTTTGAAATCTTTTGAATAACCCAGCCAACGACAAAAATATCATCCAAAAGACCAATTCCCAATAAACAATCGGGAATAACGTCAACAGGACTGACGCAATATAACAAGGCAATTCCAATATAGAAAAGCGTTGGCTGGGATAAATCTGTATAACTGCCTTTGAGCCAGGAATGAACCATTCGGAAAATGGTTGTCAACGATTCAACCGTTTCTGTCCCAAGTTTGAATTTAAAATGTTCAAACCAATTGGTCGCCAGATCAATAAGAGATCGAACGGCATTTTTATTGGAAACGATGTCGTTTGTTTCCTTTTCCTTTGAGCGAATCCAATTTAAAATGACAGGTTGTTGTTTTTTAAAATCAAAATGATTCATTATTCGCTCCCCCCAAAAAGAAAAAAAGATTAAGCTCGACTTATGACCTCGAAAATATTTAAGACGCAATCCAGGACAAAACGCTCGAATTATTAAAGGAAAAGAATAACAAGATCAAACAGATCGTTACATAAAAAAGACGCCCCAATGGACAATGCCCTTGAGACGTTCTCTATTGCAAACCGAAAAAGCAGCATAACGCTGACTCTGCCCTTTCGTAATCCGCCCGTCTCTGCCGGGCACAAAAATACAAAATTCCTGGATTATCAAAAGGTTTGATTATAACCAAAAAGATTCATTGACAAAAAACATAAATCAATCAAATTTTATCGCAAACAATGATTCTCATTTTAAAATCATTAATTGAGAAAACCTTATTTCTTTTTCATCAAAATTCTTGTCGGTCAATGAAATTCTGACTTAAATTATTCTATTGTAATAGCGTTAGCCGGGCAAGCGCTCTCGCAACAACCGCAACCAGCGCAATCATCGTTAACAACAGCAACGTTATCAACGATTTCAATCGCGTCACAAGGACAAGCAGATTTGCATTCGCCGCAACCAACGCAAAGATTTGTATCAACTTTAGCTCCCATTCTTTTCTCCTCAAAACAGTTTTTAGTATTAAATGTTTCTTTTTTCAATAATTAACATTTAAATGGTTTGAAAAATTAAATATTGGATTCAACTTCTTAATTAACATCGAATCTCAACAATTTAAAGAATACGGAAAAAAATGAAATTCATCAAGCCCCCCCAGACGGATATTTTGAGGAAAAAGCTGTTGAAAAACGAAGACAACTGAATTCCGAAGCCTGACAACGGCGTTCCAATGATCAAATCGGAAAACAAGTTTTTGGTTAGCGTCAATCATTCTAACCGATTTAAGATCATTGAAACTCAATTTGGCATTTTATCGATTATGATCCAAACCAAAAACCGCCCGGTTTAAATAATGATTCAACGCAATCTTCCCATAAACCAAGATCAATCATCCAATCAAGAACGTTATATCGACAACGCAAAAGTTGAGCTTGCGAATAACTCGTCAAAAGTCGGGGACGATCAATTCCGATTTCCTCTGGAAGCGACGGCGCTGAACTCTGACAAATCATCGATTGAATCGTTTGAGCATCAAGAAGTTGATTTTTAAGACGCAAAAGAATCTCATCCCAATTATCATAAAACAACTGAAGTCGACGTTTAATCTCTGTTTGATCAACAAATTTCAACTGACATTGCTTTCGAACCGTTGAATTTAATCCCGTTTCCTTAAAAGATTCGTCGATTTTTTGTTCTATCTGTTCCCAGCTTCGAAAGCGCCGGGGAAGCGTTTCAATTGCAGAAAGAAAAACTGAAGAGTCAAATTTTAAGACTTTTTCATACAATGCCGAAGTTGCAATCGTTCCAATTCCAACCTTAAACCCATGCGACGGAGTTCGCCCTTGATAACGATGATTCTGATTGTCCCATAAATGGCTGAATTGATGTTCCGCTCCCGAGGCGGTTCGGGATGATTTGGCCTTTTGCATAGCCAAACCGCTCATAATCAAACCTTCAATCAAATTGCGCAATGACTTTCGATCGCGTTGAACAATCCCTTGCGGATAATTCAACCAATCTTTCAGCGACCCTTGAACGAGATTCCAGGCAACAGGATCAATCGGTTCCGTTCCAATCAAATCCGCAAGAATCCAATCGGCAGCAGCTGGAATTTTAGCAATGAGATCGGCATAACCCGAAGCGTTCATTTCAATCGGCGCGTCACAAATAACGTCCATATCAATCAGAACCGCAGTTGGAGCCGGACAATTAAATGTTTGTTTGCAGAAATTATATTCAATGGAAGCTCCAAAACTTGTAAAACCGTCCATTGACGCCGCTGTTCCGACAATCATATAAGGACGTTGAAATAAAGACGAAGCATATTTCGTCAAATCGTTGACGGTTCCTGAACCAACAGCAACAGGAATCGCATCGGTTCTCGCCAAAACAGTTTTCAGCGTTTCAATATGTTTCATTTCCGCATGAATTTCAGCAGAATCGAAAAGAAAAGGCTCTTCGCATTGAATTTGAATGTTCGATTTCAAAACTTCATTGACTGTTTGGCCTGCAAGACGAAATGTTGTTGGATCAGCAATAATGATTGCTTTTTTATCGCCAAAACAAGATTGAAAAATAGAATCTGTTTGCGAAAGAGCTTGATCTTCAATGACAACCATTCGAGTATTATCAGTATATCGAAGAGCCCGCTGAATCCGATTTTCCATAGTTAAAACCTTTTTTGTCCTGATTGCTTAATCGCAAAGCCGTTCTGCTTAAAAGGCTTCCGCCCTTTCATAATCCTCGCGCTGTTATTCGGGTCATCTCCCAATCAAATATCAGACTTGTCTATAAACTCAAATGCAGGGAAATCGTTCGTTAAATTCGCTAAAGTCGCTTTATTCAACAAGAACGATTTAACGTTAGTCAAACGGAATCCCAATTCAATACTCCAAAATGCGTCCGATTTGACGAATTGCCTGACGCAGTCGATCGTCCTTTTCAACCAGAGCCAATCGCATATAACCTTCTCCAAGCGGACCAAAAGCTGAGCCTGGACTGACAACGACGTTTGCTTCCCGCAAAAGTTTCATTGCGAAATCAAATGTACTCATTTTTTGCTGCCAGATTTCGGGAATCTTTTGCCAAACAAACATTGATGCTTTCGGTTTGACAACTTCCCAACCAATTCGTTCCATTGCTTCACATAAAACGTTTCGTCGATGTTCATAAATTTTCGCCTGAGCTTCAACCATAGCGTCCATTTGGCGAATTGCAACAATTGACGCTATTTGAATAGGAGAAAAAGTTCCATAATCATAATAAGTTTTGATGGTTGCCAAGGCTCGAATCATTTCGGAATTTCCGCAACAGAAACCAATTCGCCAGCCAGCCATATTATAGCTTTTTGACATTGTTGTCGTTTCAATGCCGATCTCTTTGCCGCCAGGAACTTCAAGTAAACAGGGCGATTTGTAACCGTCAAACGCCAAATCGGCATAAGCCAAATCGCTTATGACCATAAAACCATATTTCTTGGCCAAACGAACCAAATCGACATAAAAATCCCGTTCAACAACAGTCGCTGTCGGATTATGAGGATAATTAACGAGAACAAGTTTCGGATGCGGAATATGAGTTTCGCAGGCAACCGCAATATCAGAAATGAGTTTTTCCGGATTACGCGCATCCAAAGCCAAAGTTTCCCCCGACGCAAGCATAACGCCATAAAGATGAGCCGGGAAATAGGGAGCGGGAACAATCGCCAGATCGCCTGGACTGATCAAAGCCAAAAGGCTATGATTTAAAGCGTCTTTGGAACCAATTGTAACAATAATTTCGCTGTCGGGATCAAGTCGAACTCCGTAATATTTCAAATAACGGGCAGCAACTTCCCGACGAAGATTCGGCAATCCTTTCGCATTGCTGTATGCATGCAATCGGGGATTTTGAGACGCTTCAATCAGTTTTTCGATAATCAAATGATGAGGCGGATCAGACGGGCTTCCCATTCCAAGGTCAATGACGTCTGCCCCTTCCTTGCGTTTTGCGTATTTTAACGCATTTAATTCCGCGAATAAATAAGGCGGAAGTCGCTTGACCCGTTCCGAAACATTAATTTTAAACGGTCGCGAATTTTCGTCCGGTCCATCATTTTGGGTTGTATTGTTCTCTCGTTCTGCAGCTTCGAGTTCCAAATTGATATTGATCGGTTTCATGTCTTCTTTGAAATCTGTCATTTTATTTTATTCATTGAATATATGGAAATATAATCAATTTTTACAATGTTAATAAATCGGTTCTTATCCCAAAAATCGATAAGGGCAACAGAGATTTGCCCTTTCGTAATTTGCCCGTCGTTTTTGCGCTTACTGATGCAACAATCTTGATTATTAATTGACTTAACAGCTTGACTCTTATTATAACATTCCCATAAATCTCAGGATATCAAGCCAAATAACCCAGAACATCAGCGCCAGGATTAAGAAAAGCCCAATAAAACTTAAAGCAACCTGAATATTTTCGTTGGGAGGACGCCGGAAAATTGCCTCATACAAAAGAAAAACGATATGTCCCCCGTCCAAAACAGGAATCGGAAGAAAATTGATAACAGCAAGATTTGCGCCAATCAAACAAAGGAAAAAGAGAAAAAGGCCGTCTTGAGTTCCGGCAAAAGTATAAGCAACGCTTATAATGGTTCCCGGTCCTCCAAGGGCCTTAACAGAAACGTTTCCGCCGAGATTTTTTAATGTCACAAATATCAATCCCATTGATTCCAACGTTTTATCCCAACCAAAAACAAGCGCTTTTCCCAAATCTTTGATTCGAACTGTTTCTGTATCGACAGCAAAATAAAAACCGCGATCTGTTTTATAAATATTTTCGGATTCTTGAATCGTTGTTTGAAGAACCGTTGTTTCTTCATTGGGAAGAGCAACAGTCCATTGTAATTTAGTTCCGTTCGGAAAAAGATTGATTTGTCGAACAAACCAGGAAACGATATTGGAAGCCGCATTTTTATCATTAAAAAGAATGCGAACGCCGTTTTCTGTCTGTTTTCCCAAACTCATAACATTTTCATAGTTTTTTCGATAAATATCGGAAGAGGACTGGGACGGTTTTTCGAGGAAAATTTCGAGTTCTTTAATAGTTCCGCCAATAGGATTTTTATCGACTTGAACCGTCGCATTAATGCCATCGACAACAGGAAGAACCTCATAAGCAATTCCCAAATAATCGGAAGCAAGTTGTCCTTCATTTGGAATCATATCGGCATAAGAAGCATCCTGATCTAATATCAACGAAACATCGACCAGTTTGCCGTCGCGAAGAAGGGTTAAAACAACGGAAGTTCCGGGTTGAGAAGCAGAAGTCAAAGTCGGTTGAAGCGATTCAATTTCCCCAGAATTGCCTGCGGCCGGTTCGGAATCAGCGTTCGAAACTGATTTTGGCTGCGCCATTTTCATGATTTCAAAAGGAAATTTTAAAGGATCAAAAATCGGTTCATTATTAATGGAAACAATCAAATCCCCTTTTTGCGTAATATTTCCTTCTGAATCGCGAATTTGCGCAAGAATTCCAGCTTTCTGAGCAACAGAATCTTTTCGAACAGCGGTTATTGGTCCCATTTTCAAACGAATGCCGCATTCTTTCATTTTTCGCGGCGGGAGTTTGATTTTTTTAGGATTCCCTTTCTGAAAATCGCTTGCAAATTCATAAACTATATCCTGATCAATCCATTGAAGCGACAGACGTTCATAATCTTTATAATTTTTAACAGGAACGTCGTTCATTATAAAAATTCTGTCCTGATTTTTCAGTTTGTCTTGACCATCTAAAGCTGAAAAAGTTGAGACAATTTTTTCATTTTCCGTCTCAGAAAGACTTGTTTCATAAGGACGTTTAACGGCCGCCAATTTTAATGACGACGACGGCAAGACGCCAATAATCGGAGTCATTCCGCCATCTTTGAGTTGCGGTTGAATTTTAAATGAAACGGGCTCAGAAGTTCCCGATTTCAAAACTTTCATTTCGACTTCATTTCCGTCAAGCAGATTGGTCTGAATTGCCATAAACGAATGAATGGGCGTTCCATTGATTTCAACAATTTTATCGCCGCTTTTCAAACCGCTTTGCCAGGCAGGCGAGCCGGGCATTATTTCTCCCAACAAACTTGTTGCTTCTGGATAACCGAGCAATCCAGCGCCCATTCCGCAAATAATCGCAAAAACGACATTCATAAAAACGCCAGCAGAAATAATCGCCATTCGTTGCAGAACGTTTTTCGAAAGATAACTATCTGGAGCATAAAGGCTCTTTTCGAGTTCTTCCAACGCGACAACATTCGTTTTTGTCAACGACTCTTCATTTGCGTTTATATCCGTTGCAGTCGATTCGGAGTTTTGCAAGGATTCGTCCGATTTATTCTGATTCAATTTCGCGCGTTCGATCTCTTCTCGAATAGCGCCGGGATTATCTTCCTGACCGAGCATTTTGACATATCCGCCAAGCGGCAGCCAACCGAGTCCATATTCCGTATCGCCCCATTTAAAATGGAAGAATTTAAAGCCCCAGGCATCGAACCAAATATAAAATTTATCACAACGAACGCCACACAAACGAGCGACAATGAAATGCCCCCATTCATGAACGATAATGACTGCGTTGATTCCCAAAACAACAATAGCGACTCTCCAGGCAATGGTCAAAATGTTCATTAAAGTCGAACCATCTTCGACAGTTCCCCAAAGCGCTAATCCGAAATCCATATTTCCGTCTCCTTGCGAGCCCAAGCGTCCAATTGAAAAAGACGCTCAAGCGTTGGTTTTATTTCAAATTGATGATTTTCCAATATTTTTTGACAAGCGGTCGTTATTCGATCAAAAGACAAACGACCATTTAAAAAAGCGTCAACGGCAACTTCGTTGGCCGCATTAACAACAACGCCAGCTGTTCCGCCGACTTTGGCAACTTCCAAACCGAGAGAAATGGCGGGAAAACGTTCGGGATCGGGGGGAATAAAATGGAACGTTGTCATTTGCGACCAATCCAAACGACGCGTTGTTCCTTGAAGACGCCGAACGTCATAAAGAGCAAGCTGAATCGGCAATCGCATATCCGGCGGACTCAATTGAGCGATAATGGCGCCGTCAACAAATTCGACCATTGAATGAACAATTGATTCTGGATGAACAACGACCTGAATTTTATCGGAAGAAACATTAAAAAGCCAACGGGCTTCTATGATTTCCAATGCTTTATTCATCATTGTTGCGGAATCAATCGTTATTTTTCGTCCCATATTCCAAGTTGGATGCGTCAGAGCATCGGCAACGGTTGCCCGACGAAGTTCGGAACGCGACCAGGTTCGAAAAGGTCCGCCGCTTGCGGTTAAAATAAGGCGTTCAACTTCTTCATTAACGATCCAGGTTCGCGGTTTATGAGACGAAAAGGGAGAATTGCAATCAAAACGACGAGAAAGCAAACATTGATAAATGGCGCTATGTTCGCTGTCAACAGGCAGAATCTGTCCGCCCTTTTCTTGAGCAAGTTCCATAATCAGCGAACCGCCCATAACAAGGGATTCTTTATTCGCCAGCGCAACCATTTTTCCTGCTTCCAGAGCGTTCCAAGCGCTTCGAAGTCCGGCGCCTCCGACAATGGCCAAAAGAACAATATCAATTTCATTGCGACGAACAACCGCGTTCAAGCCGTCTTGACCAAATAAAATCTCGGTTGATTTTGGAAGCTCGGACAATAAAGAACGATCCGCTTTTTCATTTGTTATAACAACCGTTGACGGATGATGAATTTTGGCAAGTTCGACAAGTTTGGCAATATCAGAATGAACCGAAAGAACATCGGCAAGAAGTTTTCCATTGGACGAACGAATAACGTCAAGGGCATTGCCGCCAATGCTTCCGCTGGCGCCCAAGACGGCAACGCGTCGCGGGCAATCCATCGAATTCCAAGCTTTCTCAACATTCAGCGGCATGAATTGAATCCCTGTTAACAATAATTTCGGATATTGACCTTTTTATCGATAAGAAATAATCTTCGCAATTCTAAATCCGAAAAAGAATGAACGCCAAACAAAAAGGATCGATAAAATCATTTCTATTATATGTTAAGACGCGAATTATTAAAAGAGCGCAAGAAAAAATTTTGGATTTAATCTTTATTAAAGTTCGGATTTTAAAAAGAAAATATTGAAATCCCGGAATGTTTCGTCCGGCGTCCCTTATGCTTTTGAGAGAAATAATCATTAAGAAAAAGTTCTTCCGGAAAAAAGACTCAAAACCAGAAAACATCCGGAAGAAGTTAATGGAACAGATTTCTGGTTTTAGAATTATAAACGGAAATGACGGCTTTCGAAAACTTTGCTTGCGTCTCTGCTCTATTTTGCAAAAAACTGTTCGAGTCCGCCCAAAAAGGCAAGTCCAAAATGTTTTAATCAACCGTTCGAAGATTAAAACGCCAAAAATGAAATGGAATGATTAAGTTGTTTTTTTCTCATTAATCAAGATTAAATCAAAAAGTTATTGGCAATCG
Source organism: Planctomycetia bacterium (assembly GCA_030527205.1). GTDB lineage: Bacteria > Planctomycetota > Planctomycetia > Pirellulales > Thermoguttaceae > JAUNBG01. Next base: position 121,727 of record JAUNBG010000003.1, on the reverse strand, counting down.
CCCCAATTCAGCGATTCGGGAATCGGTTGTCCCAGATTTTCGCAGCCATTTTCTGTAACGACAACCATATCTTCAATGCGAATGCCTCCAAACGTTTTGCTATAAAGACCCGGTTCAACAGAAACGACGTCGCCAACAACCAATTCAGGACCGCCAAAATCAAGCAAAGGGGGTTCATGAACGCTCAATCCGAGCCCATGCCCAGTCCCATGCGTTAAACGAATTTCGTTAGCCGCTTCTGCCGACCCTGGAAATGCGTATCCAAAACCGTATGCCTCAAGCGTTTTAATCGTTGCCCGATGAACCGTTTCTGCAGAAACGCCCGCTCGAATCGTTGACATAGCCGCCTTTTTCGCCGCGCAAACCGCTTCATGAATTCGCGTATAAACCGGGTCAACGGTTCCATGAATAACGGTTCGCGTACAATCGCCGTTATATCGGGTTGTCATATTGGTCGGAAAAATGTCAATAATGACCGGTTCGCCCGTTTTGAGTGGCCCGGTTCCGAGTTCATGACAATCGCCGCCGTCCTTTTTTCCGGCAACAATGGACGGAACATTGGCGTATCCCCGATCCAACAAAAAATGATCGATTGCGGCTCGAACCATTTCTGAAGTCAGAATTTCGCCATTTTGATAAAGAATTCCTCCTGAATCTGCTTCCGCATTCGCAACCATTCGACAAGCCATTGTCATAACGTCTTCGGTCGTCTTTTGAGCTTCGCGAATCCAGGCAATTTCCTGGGAATCTTTGGATCGCCGCTCAAGGACTCCGCGATTGATGTCGCATTCTATTTCGATTCCATTTTGTCGAATCAGATCGGCAAAAAGAAAGGGAAGCGAACGATCTGAAATAACCTTGGTTATTTTATAACGGCGCAACGCTTCGGCAACGCTTTGAGCTGTTGCGATTTCCCGATCTCCCGAAAGACCGCTTTCGGGTTTAAAATTTGCCGGACAGGCAATATAATCCGCGTTTGCTGTTTGAATGGCTCGATCCATTTCAATGTCGCGAAGAATCAATAAGCGAGTTGTTGAACTGGTTAACAAGGCGTCGTTTTTTGATTTTTGAGCTTCTTTAATATTTACTGGTTGAGGTTCGACAAATTCGATTAATGCAGCGGGATCTCCAACGGAAAAGCGAAGTTTCCAATACAATGTTGCGTTTAATGTCGGAACGCCTGCGGTTAAATAAGCAGTTTTCATACGAAAATCTTTCTGATATTCAAGACGGATTATTAATTCGATAATGATTTTCTTTAATCGTTATTATCTTGTCAATAGAGACTCAAGCCTGCTGGACATTTTTGAGATTTTATTTGCAAACCAACAGCGCCGGGCTTACGAATACAAAAGCTCAAATTTTCAACGAAAATGAATATATTAATTATATGATATTTATTATGGGACTCAAGAGAGTCGACAATCTGAACCAAAGGAGATTATTTGTCCTCAAACATTGAAGATTTGATTGATTGTCAGCCAAAACCGACAAATTGATCAAAAAAATTAATTGAAATGAAAAAACAGATTCATTTCTAAAAATCATCTTTTATCAAATTATTTCGTTAAAGTCAACAAAATCATCAATTCAATGAAATATCAATGCATTTCTAGAATAGACCTCAATAACAGAATAAGGTTAAAGCCCCCCAAAAAAGACCCAAACGGGTCTAATTCAGAGAATCGTTTTTTCGATTAATTGATTGATATTGAAAAACGAGAACAAGAACCAAAGAATAACGCGTCTGTTTTCGTCGGGGTTAAATGCTGAAAACTAAGGATTTTTAACCGTTTTGAGCCCCAGGGAAACAGTCAAATCGGAGTTGATCGAAACTGCTGTTGATGCAGCTTCGGCAACCAAAACAGGAACATCAATTTCAGTCGTTAAGGAAGAATGATTTTGATGTTTGACTTTTGATCGTTTTTCTAAAGTTATTCTTTTTGATTTTTTTTTCGACGAAATTGAATTTGACAAATCATTTGAAGCATTTTCGTTTGATCGTTCCCGCTTTGGGGGCGTTGTCTGTTTTTTATCCAAAATATCTGGAACAATAGAGCCTTTGTCGTCTGCTTGATTTGAGGGCATTTCTTTGGGATTCAATGAAGAATGTTCCTTTGGATTTAAAGAAGCATATGTTTCGCTTGTTGGTTGTAATTCTTGTAAAACCAAACTGTTTTGCGAGGAAACTTCGACTATTGAAGTTGAGTTTGACTTTGCGGATTCTTTTTGAATCAAATCATAAATTTCTTTTCGAAAAACAGAAACGTCTTTGGGCGCTTCGATTCCCAAACGAACTTTATCTCCGCGTATGTCGACAACAACAACCGTAATCGAATCATTAATGACAACGCTTTCATTTTTTTTTCTGGAAAGGACTAACATTTAAATTTCCTTCCTTAAATTTCGACTTTTGTGTCGCCTTATCCATACGGGTTGGTCTCAATCAATAATCGTTTCATTTTACAACAAACATCTTTTTGATTCTTTGACAAATAATTCGGAACATTTTGCCCTTAATTATTATAGTCAACAAATAAAAAAACGACTGTTAAAAATCATAAAATTCTTGTTTTTTATGAAGAAACAAAAAAGCGATCAATAAGTTATTTTTTTTCAATATTTCAAAAACAATAAATTGCCGCTATTATATATTGAATGATAAATGGCTCAAACCCGCTTTAACCTTCCCTGTCCATTTATGTCGCCTATGAAAGTTTTTACGAAAAATATCAAATCAGAATATTATCTTAAGAATCTTTTTTCAAAAAATACTTTGATTATTTGCTTATCTTCCGAATAAAAAAGCAACCTTCATATTTGTAACATACACAAAAAAAACAAACTTGTCAAATGGTAACGACAAGGAATCTTTGATAAAAAACGAAACAATAGCCGATAATACCGATTTTAACGAATATGTCAAATATAACGACTGTATCAATTCTTTTTTATTTGTTCTTCAAATAAATCATTAAGAAGGCCATTTGAATATTTTCAAGAGATTCAAAAATGACAGCAAATCAATAATAAGAATTTTCGCGTCCCTTTAATGACGCGAAAAAAGTCGGAATAGAAAGCGAATTATTCTCAAACCGGAATTAGAAAGAAGACGAACTGTTTTCTGAAATTTACAAATTCAATCAATTTGATTCCGGATTATTCAAGGATTCTTTTTTGATCGGTTTTCGACGAAGAATAAAAAATCGACCAATTTTACTTGTCAGAAGAGCAGGCAAAAAGACAAGATCGCCGATCAAAGCAACGAATAAAATCGCGAGCATCAAGGCGCCAAAACGTTGCGTCGGAACGAATGTACTGAACATAAAAGCGGACAAACCCAAACCAGCAATTAAAGTTGATTGGGTCATTGCCGTTGCGCAACGACGATAAGCGCCGCGAGCCGCCTCATAAGGAGAAGCTCCCTTATTAATTCCGTCGGAAAACCAAGTCAAATAATGCATTGTATCGTCAACAGCAACGCCAAGAGCAACGCTTGCGGTCATCATTGTCCCAACGTCGACCAAAATTCCTCGCCAAGCCATATAACCGAAAACGCAAATAACAGGAAAGAGATTCGGAAGCATTGCAACAATCCCTGCAAAAGGACTTCGCAGAAGAATCATGAAAACAATCGCAATGAGAAAAAACGCCATAATCAAACTCTGAACCAGACCATTAATAAGTTCGTGTTGCGTTTTATAAACCATTGGGACCATTCCGGTATATTTTGCGGAGATTCCAGCGGGATAAATTGTATCCATTTTATGCGAATCGCCAAAATTCTGAGCCAGATTTGAATTATTTGTTTCAGAATAAGTTTGCAAACCGGATTCATTCGATTCATCTGCCAAAATGGACAAGGACGCAACAATTTCTTCGGATTTGTTTTTAAGAATGGGCTCAACTGTTTTTTTGACACTTTCGATAAAAAGGGAATAATCAATATCTTTTTTCAATGCCCAAACGCGAATACTGATTCGCCAAAGCTCTATTCCTTTCTCTTGTTGCCAAATTTCAGCTGCTTTTCGAATGGACTGAATGAGATCATGATCGAAATCCTGCAAGGGACGAGACGGATCCAATTGCTTCATGATCCCGTTAAGATCGGTTATTTTAATCGATTCAAGATTTTTTTGACTCGAATTGAATATTTGAGCAATTTTCTTAAAATCAATGTATTTATGATATTCAAATCGCAATTCCTGGACTTCAGCCCGATATAATTGCTGCATTTTTTCTTTTTCCGAACTGTCAGTCAATTTTTCGGATTCTATATTTTTCATAGAAAGATCATTCGATGAAAAATCGGTCTTTTCAATAATAGTCTCCAATTCTTCCAATGAAAGACCATCATTTTGCATTCGTTCTTTCAAATCGTTTCGATGCGTTTTATAATTGTTTTCCAATTGCGTCGTTTTTTCAGCAAGACAGATCGAAATATCATTTAACGAAGGATTCCCTTCAACAGTAAGATAATCTCGCAAATTTTGGCGATTTTCATTAATAGTTTTGCCAATTAAAACGCTTGCGGCCTGATAAAATCGCCCGGGTTCGAGAATCGCATCCAAATTTGGGGCAAAAGTCGCCACAGAAATCGTTCCGCCAACGTCGTCGGCAAGCTTTGTTTTAAGCTCGTTACAAACCTGATTAACCAAGCTGAGTCGTTCGGAAGTTCCAAAAGTATTCGCATCCAAACTGTTGTTATCAAAACAGAGAACCAATTCCATAGGGACCAATGGTCCCAGTTTTTCTTCAAGCCAACTGTAATGACTGATGATTTCTGCGTCCGGCGTAAAGAAGTTCATCATTTTAACAGAAACATTAATGTTCTTCAAATTATAAGCAAAAAAGCAGCAAATAATAATGCAAATAACAACAACAATATTATGATTTTTGACGATAACCGAACCAAAAAAATCCCAAAATTGACTTATCAAATTTGACCGCTCAACCTCAAGACCTTTTCCGCCATGAAGAGCGGCAAATTTCTTTGAAGGATAAAAATAGAGAAGAGCGGGAAGATAAAAGAAAAGTAACAATAAAGTCGTCAAAACGCCAACAGCGGAATAAAAGCCAAATTTTGTAATAGGAATCAATTTTCCGATAAAAAGCGACCCCAACCCGATCGCGGTTGTCAATTGGGCGAAAAAACAAGGAGTAAAAGCATGCTGAACGGCTCGTTCAGTTGCCCCCGGCAAACCTTTTTCGCGAATGGCATCATGATAATAATTGATCAGATGAATCGACCCCGACATTGCCAAAACGTAAACCAGAGCAGGCATACTTAATAAGATTGAGTCACAGGTTCCGCCCGTCAAAGAAACGAAGGCCATTGCGATTCCTGCTGAAAGAAGAGAAATCCAAAAAATAAACATTGTCAACCGGACATCGCGAAAACAAAGAAGCGCAAGAGTAACGCCAATCAAAGCGCATAGCCCAGCCAAACGAAATAAGGTTCGTTCGCCTTCATAGTTTAGCGCAACGTTATCGACAGGCGGACCGCCAAGAATAGCGCCGTCCGTTCGAGGATGTCGGCCTTGAAACATTTCAATGCACATTTTCTTGAAATTATCAACCATTCTTTCGGCAACGCTTCCGACTTGAATTTCGCTTGTGTCCGGCAAACCGCATTCAACCGAAGTATTTCTGATTTTTTTCAAAACAACTTCGAGACTTTTTCCGTCGCGTTTGCCTTTATTGAGCGTTATGATCATTGCCGTATTTTTTCCGTCCGGCCCAATCAACGTTCCCTGAAGCTGCGAAATAATAAGTTCATGAAGTTCTTCCGGCGTCAAATCGATTTTTCGAATTTTTGAATAGGTCTGTTCCAATAAACGAACCAGTCGCGGTCCCGTCATAACCGATTTAAAATAGGATTCGTCTTCTGACTCTTTCTTTACCGATTTCGATTCCTGGCCCATTTCCATTTCCGCCAAGGCAGAAATGGATTCTGCTTGTTTTTCAAGAGCGATTTCTTTTTGGACAAGATCGGAAACCGCCTCCAGATTTAACTCCGCTTTAAGATTGGGCGTCGCGGTTAAAAGAGAAAAGTTATCAATGGTTTGCTCAGGAACAAGCTTTTGGGCAAACAGTTCGAGCTTATCGTCGTCCAGCGTACAACCTTCCCAACTGACAACGACATAACTTTCAAAAGGAAAATGTTCCAAAAACCAACGATAATCGCGAGTCTGTTGAAACTGCTCCGGCAACCAATCTTCAACTGAATTGGAATTGCTTTGAATGGTTTTTTTGGTTCCCATCCAAACAAAGGCGAGAAGAAAAACAACGATAAAAAGAATACGAAAGGCATATTTTGTAAAGAAATCTTTTCTCATTTTATATTTCCTTGAGGAAAACTCTGCTAATTCATTAGAAAAAGCATAACGAATTTTCGAAATTTTGTCCAGTGATCTTGAACTGTTTTTTTAAGGTTTTTGTCCCGTTTGTTCAAAATACTTTAACTGATCAAAAGAATTTACCGGCCAACCTGTTTTTATCTAATTGTTTAATTTTGCCAATATTGATTTATTTTTTGCAATCAATAAAAATTTTTCGATAAAAAATGATTTTTTTACATAAGCAGACCTTTTAAAAATGAATTGTTGAGTAATAATATAAAAATTGATAGTTATTGACTTCCGGATTGTTCACTTTTTCTAACAATATCGATATTATTCAGATATTTGATACTTGACAATTTATATTTCTGTAAATATTAATATTGACGTTTTTTATCGTTGGAAATAAAAGGATTCCTTTCCCCTTCATTCGCAACGACAGAAAATCGCCGATCAGAACGTTATTTCTTGTTTTCTCGTTTTTGCGGTTAAATCAGAAATATCATTGAATGACGACGTTCAATGTTCAATATAAAATCAATATAAAATATTGTTGTTCAGTATTATAAACAATCAACATTCAGGAATAGCTTGAAACATTTTTCGCGGTTCTTCTGAACCATTGATCCTGGTTGTTCCTGTTTTGAATCGTTTGATATTTATCAGGAAATTGTTTGTTTTTACATATTTGTAACGCAAACAACCAACGATATCCGTCGAAGTTTTTTCCATTTTTCAACAAATTAACTCAATAATTGAATGGTATTTCAAACGATGAGCACAACTAACTCAATCGCCGAGGGCGTCCGAGCGATTTTGGAGAATTATCCCAATGCCGGTCGCGACTCTCTCATTCCGATTCTCCAGGAAATTCAGGGAAAACAAGGTTATCTATCTCGCGAAGCGGTTGTAACCGTCGGCGAATATCTGAAACTTCCCGCAAGTAAAATTTATGGCGTTGCAACATTTTATAATCAATTTCGTTTTACGCCTCAAGGTCGTTATCATATTCAAATTTGTCGCGGAACTGCTTGTCATGTTAAAGGTTCTGCCGCAATTTTGGACGCATTGAAAAGAGAACTTAAAGTCGAAGCCGGAAATACAACTCGCGACGGTCTTTTCAGTCTCGAAGTTGTCGCTTGTATTGGAGCCTGCGGTCTTGCTCCTGTTATGAATATTGACGGCAATTTTCATGCAAAGTTGACAACTCAGCAAATTCCGGAAATCATTAAATCCTATCGAAAAAAAGCGGAAGCATGATCTCCTGACTTGAATGCGTTTTTAAGCCAATCAATGCTTGATCCGTCGCTTTCATATGATTTTCTTTATATCATTTCGCCCAAAAATTGAAAAACATTTATCAAATCTGATATTGCATCAAAATTCGAAGCGGATTATAAAAACATTATATTTTAAAGGCTCGATTTTCTTGTCTACGGATCGTTGGGATGGCGCGATTATTCCATTGTAACAACCCAATATTGAGATTGATTGAAATAAAACGAAATAATTAACGGATAATAATAGAGGTTAAGCCGGGTTATCGACACTCAAAATCGTTTGACCTTGCGAAATTTTTAAGGATACAAAAATAATGCAACAAATATCTCCATTAGATAAAGATTTTCTGGCCTGGGCAATCGGAACCGATTCCAAAACGCCGGAACAAGCGGCTGAATTGGCGATTCTTCGTCGAGAAAATGTTGAAAAACCAGCCATTTATGTTGGAACAGGAACTTGCGGTTTGGGAGCTGGCGCTGGCTATACGCTGTCGGCAGTCAAACGGTTTGTTGAAAAAAATAATATCGACGCCGAAATCGTTGAGGTCGGTTGCGTTGGTTTATGCGTTGTTGAACCAATCGTTGACGTTCAACTTCCAGGCAAAAATCGAATTTCCTTCAAACAAATGACGGAAGATAAAGTCGATTCCGTTCTCTCGGCAATTTTTAACGGCGAAGTCATTCAAGATTCCGTAATGGGTCAATATCGAACAACAAATCTTGAACCTTGGTCCAATACTCTTTTCATTGACGAACATCCGTTTTTTGCTCCGCAAACCCGTTGGGTTCTTGCCAACTGCGGCAAAATCAATCCGGTTCGTCTGGAAGAATATATCGCTCATGGCGGTTATGCCGCTCTTCGTAAAGTTCTGCAAGGAATGTCTCCATTGGACGTTTGCAACGAAGTTGAGTTAAGCGGTCTTCGCGGGCGCGGCGGCGGCGGTTTCCCGACCGGGAAAAAATGGAAGTTCGCTCACGGAACCGAAGACAAACATCGTTATCTCGTTTGCAATGCCGACGAAGGCGACCCGGGCGCTTTTATGGATCGAGCCGTTATCGAAGGCGACCCCCATCGACTCCTCGAAGGAATGGCCATTGCCGCTTTTGCCATTGGCGCTCAAAAGGCTTATATTTATATTCGAGCGGAATATCCCCTGGCAATTGAACGTCTGAAGCATGCAATCGCGGAAGCCAAGGCGAACAATCTTCTGGGAAACAATATTCTTGGAACCGATTTCTCTCTTGAAATGGTCATCAAAATGGGGGCCGGAGCATTTGTCTGCGGAGAAGAAACCGCTTTGATTCACAGTATCGAAGGAAAACGGGGAATGCCGCGTCCTCGTCCGCCCTTCCCAGCCGTTCGCGGTCTGTTTGGCCATCCAACGATCATCAACAACGTTGAAACCTTAGCCAATATTCCGGCTATTCTTTCCAACGGAGCAAATTGGTTTAACGTTGTCGGAACCGCCGGAAGCAAAGGAACGAAAGTTTTCGCTCTCTCGGGAAAAGTTGCCAATACCGGTCTGGTTGAAGTTGCAATGGGAACCAAACTTCGTCAGGTTATTTTTGAAATCGGGGGCGGTATTGCCAAAGGAAAAGCATATAAAGCCGTTCAAATCGGCGGTCCGTCCGGAGGTTGTATTCCTGAATCTCATTTGGATATTGAAATTGATTACGAATCCTTAAAAACAGTCGGCGCTATGATGGGCTCTGGCGGTTTGGTTGTTATGGACGAAGACAACTGTATGGTTGACGTTGCCAAGTTCTTTATGGACTTCATTCAGCGCGAAAGTTGCGGAAAATGTATTCCTTGCCGCGAAGGAACTCGCCGAATGCTCGAAATTCTTAATCGAATTACGCGAAGCGACAAAAACGAAACGGAACGTCAAACGCTTGAAAGATTCCAGAGCATAATTCATTTGGAACAGCTTGCCAAAGTCATTCGAGATACCAGTCTCTGCGGTTTGGGTCAAACAGCGCCGAATCCTGTTTTGAGTACGCTTCGTTGGTTCCGTCACGAATATGAAGCGCATGTTTACGAACGAGATTGTCCGGCGAAAGCCTGCACAGAATTGATTCATTATGAAATCGATTCTGACAAATGTCGCGGTTGTACTCTTTGTGCCAAAGGCTGTCCGGCGGGAGCTATTGTTGGAACAGTCAAAAATCCGCATCATATCGTTGTCGATAAATGTATCGGCTGCGGCGCCTGTATGGATACTTGCCGATTCGACGCCATTAAAAAGGTTTGATTCGGAAGCTTGTCGAGTGAACATCAATCATATTAACGATAATAATCGACTTTTCAACTTTTTGAGGCTCAAAATCAAAAATGGAAATTCGATTTCAGAAAGGAATATAATTTATAATGATTAATATTGAAGTTAATGGACGAACGGTTCAAGCGGAACCGAACGAAATGCTTCTCAAAGCTCTTCGACGGGCAGGAATCAACATTCCGACTCTCTGCAATATGGACGGACTTCCGCCAAGCGGAGCCTGCCGAATGTGTGTCGTTGAAGTCGAAGGCCAACGCGCTTTGGTTCCGAGTTGCGCTTTTCCTGTCTTTGAAGGAATGAAGGTTAAAACGCATTCGAATCGAACAATTGAAGCGCGTCGAACGATCATCGAACTTTTGCTTGCCGATCATCCAACCGATTGCTTCTATTGCGAACGAAACGGAAATTGCCAACTCCAAGCTCTGGCGGAAGAATTGGGCGTTCGTTCCCGTCGTTATTCCGGTCAAAAAGATATTTGCAAAATCGACTCATCCGGCGAATCGATTGTCCGCGATTCCAGCAAATGCGTTTTGTGCGGCAAATGCGTCCGAGTTTGCGAAGAAGTTCAAGGGGTTGCCTGTCTTGATTTCATCAGTCGAGGTTCCAAAACGGTTATCGGAACAGCTTTCAACGAAGGAATGAACGTTTCGAGTTGCGTCAACTGCGGTCAATGCGTTGCCGCTTGCCCGACCGGCGCTCTGACGGCGAAAAGTCATGTTCAACGAGTTATTAACGCGTTGGAAGACCCGGAAATGCATGTCGTCGTTCAACATGCTCCGGCTGTTTCCGTATCGATTGGCGAAGAGTTCGATCTGCCCATGGGAACCGATGCAATGGGCGTTATGCATGCGGCGATGCGACGACTCGGTTTTGACCGCGTTTTCGATACAAGTTTCAGCGCTGACTTAACGATTATGGAAGAAGGAACGGAACTGGTTTCCCGAATCAAAAACGGCGGAGCGCTTCCGATGTTTACAAGTTGTTCGCCTGGTTGGATTAAATTTGTCGAGACCTTTTATCCTGATTTTATTCCGAATCTTTCGACTTGCAAAAGTCCTCAGCAAATGTTGGGCGCCGTTATTAAATCGTATTATGCGGAAAAGAACAATCTTGACCCGAAAAAAATCTTCAGCGTTTCCGTCATGCCCTGTACAGCGAAGAAATTTGAAGCGAATCGCCCCGAAATGGGACGCGAAGGTTATCAAGATATTGACGCCGTTTTGACAACGCGCGAACTTTCGCAATTGATTAAAATGTATGGATTGGATCTGAAAAAGCTTCAACCGGAAGCAGCCGATACGCCCTTTGGTCTTCGGAGCACAGCGGGCAAACTTTTCGGGGCCAGCGGCGGCGTTATGGAAGCGGCCGTTCGTTCCGCCTATTTCCTTTTGACCGGCAACGAACTTGCGGAACTCAAAATCGAAGCCGTTCGAGGAATCGACGGAATGAAAGAAGCTCATTTGGATATCAACGGTTTGAAAGTTGGAGTTGCCGTCGTCAATAGTCTTTCGAACGCTCGGAAATTGTTGGATATGATTAAAGCGGGCGAAAAAAGCGATATTCAATTTATTGAAGTCATGACCTGTCCCGGCGGTTGCGTCGGCGGCGGCGGTCAGCCTTACGGAACCAATGTCGATAAAATCAAAGCGCGAATGCAATCTCTTTATAACATTGATGCGGGCGAAACTCTTCGCGTTTCCCATAAAAATGCGGACGTCAATCAGCTTTACGCCGAATATCTTGTCGAACCGAACAGCGAAAAATCTCATGAACTGCTTCATACGCATTATCATGAACGGGAAACGTTGACCTGATCCGTTTCATAATCGATTAAAACATTAACCATTGAAAATATATTGAAAGATTGAAAATATGAGTAAATATCGAATTCTTTTTGTCGACGATGATCCGGATTTTCGCGCCGAATATCGACCGGAACTTGAAGCGGCAGGATATGAAGTTATTGAAGCGGATGGCGAAGTTCATGCTCGCGAACTTTTGGCTAAGGAATCGTTTGATTTGGCCATTGTTGATCTCATGATGGAAAAAGCAGACAGCGGTTTTACGCTTGCTTTTGAGATGAAAAAAGCAAATTCCAAACTGCCGATCATTATGGTCAGCGCCGTCAACAGCGAAATGGGACTCCATTTTTCGCTTGAAACCGAAGCGGAACGTTCCTGGATTAAAGCGGACGCTTTTCTTAACAAACCGATTCGTTTTGAACAGCTGAAATATGAACTCGAACGACTTCTCGGTTGTTCCTGTTGTTGCGGTCATTAATCTTAATGAAATTATTTTGATTCAATCCCGTTTAACTCGCGTCATTTCTGTCCCAAGTTCGAAAATGACAGACGAATGACCATACGAAGCGGACTAATTAGCTTTGGGTTGGGATAAATCATTTCGTTTCCCTGATCAGGACGATTTTTCTTAAATGAGAAATCGTCCTTTTTTATGGTTGAATCAATTCAGAACTCAACATCGTTATTGTTTTGTGAATGTTATCAATAGACGTCAGTTGGTTTTTCCAAAGAGGCGACGATTCTTTGGATCAGATGCGGACGAGACGAGCGCGTTCCATTCATTATCGGCTTCAGTATCTTTCGGTTTTATGATCTTCCCGTTTTATAAAAAATGACGAACGACTGAACTTGTTTAATTTTTTGCCTCTTGTTATAATGAGTCAATTGGATTGTTCGTTTGATCAAAATTCTGATTGTTGGAGACCGTTTTATGGAAAGTCGTTTGGAAACAACGCTCAATAAAATGAGTCTGTTTGGATTCGGAATGGTCAACAGCATTGTTCTCAGTAATCCGTCAACTGTTTGACTTGCGTATTCAACAATCTGAGCTTTTTTCAATTCAACAGGCTTGAGTATAATCCTTTGGAGATAAAAATGAGGCTGTTTTTTTCCTTTCATTCTATTTTGATGATCGCGATGTTCATTTGTTCTGACGTTTTTTCGGCTGAATATTCTTTTTTTGGCAAGACCGACAAAGAGAATCCCTTGACTTATCAACCGGGCGAAACAATGATATTTGAAGTTGAATTCCGTCAAAACGGCAAGCCTGTTGACGGTCAAAAATTATTCTGGAAGCGTCGCGGCGATGACGAAATCATTGAACAGGGCGAAGCCATTTCATCCTCAAGCGAACCGCTTCGAATAAAAACGTCGCTTGCAATTCCTGGTTTCGTTCATGTTATGGTTTGGGCAGAAGGAATCGACGGTTGGGATGACGTCCGTTTCAACGGAGGGGCAGGCGTCAACGTTGATCAAATCGAAGGTTATCCAGAACCGGAAGATTTTGACGCGTTTTGGATTCAACAAAAAAAACGCCTTTCTCAAATTCCGCTTCGATATGATCTTGTTCCCGTTCCAAGCGAAGAACCGTCTGTTGAAGTTTTCGATGTTAAAGTTGATTGTCTCGGCAAATCGGTCTCCGGATATTTCTGTAAACCGAAAAATGCTGCGGAAAAATCTCTTCCGGCTTATGTCTCATTTCATGGTTACGGAGTCGGCTCAGCCAATATAAAATACGAACAAGGCCAAAAAATGCTTGCTTTCGATATTAATGCGCATGGAATCGAAAACGGCCAACCGAATTCCTATTATCAAAATTTAAGAGACAATGAATTGAAAAGTTATGGGCTGATTCCCGAAGGAAATATTGATCGCGAAACCTGTTATTGGAACGGAATGGTTCTTCGTATTCTGCGAGCTCTCGAATTCATCAAATCGCAAAAAGAATGGGACGGAAAAACGCTCATTGTAACAGGGGGATCTCAAGGCGGTTTTCAATGTTTGGTTGCTGCGGCGCTTGACCATGACGTTTCTGAATGCGTTGCTCATGTCCCTTGGCTTGCCGATTTGAGCGGAAAAGAAATTCATCATCGCATTCCCAGTATCGACGCCCCGTCCTGGACGCCTGCTCTTGGCTATTATGATACAGCCAATCACGCGAAAAGAATTCAATGCAAAACAACAATTTATGCCGGTCTTGGCGATTATGACTGTCCGCCATCGGGACAGTTTGTTATGTTTAATAGCATGAAAGCTCCTCGAACTCTTGAATTTCGTCAAGGAAAAACTCATGGCTTTACAATGCCAGGCGGAACCGTTACAACCCTTGATTTTCCTTAATAGAGAGTTGATGCAAGCTTTGTTTCTTGTTCAAATTTTATAAATTTGCGTCGAGATTCGTCTTTAACTCTCTTTTTAGGACACGGAAATAATAATTAATGAAGTTCTAAAAACCGGATTTTTTAACAAACTTAATTCGGCTCATTTCGTAAAAAACGGTTCTTGCGGACGAGACGTCAGCGCTCCCAAGTTTTTTAGAACTTCCTATTAATAAAAACCAACAAATTTTTTGACGTTTTTCTGTCATAGAGAGAAAAAAACGTCAACGTTTTGCAAAATGTTGGCAGAAAACTTGGATTCAGAACCCTTTCAAATGGCCTGCGTTTGAAGAATCTCTTGCCAAAGTTATTGTTTTTGAAAACAGGAGTTAGAATGTCCATTCGTTTTGTTTATTTTGATTTGGGAAATGTTCTCTTGAATTTTAGCGTTCAGCGTCTGCTTCATCAAGTTTCAGGAGTTGTCGAAAAAAGCGAAGAAGAAGTTCGGGCGGTTCTGTTTGGCGATAAAAAATATTATGCCTTCGAGAACGGCGATATGACGATTAAAGAATATTTCGAATTGATTCGATTTGAATTCAATACCAATTTCAAAAAGGACGATTTTGTTGCTGCGACAAGCGATATTTTTTGGGTTAATGATTCGATTTTGCCGCTTGTTCGTCATTTATCAAAATCGTTGTTTCCGCGCGGCGTTTTGTCGAATACGAATCCTATTCATTGGCAATATGTTCAAATGGCTTTTCCCTGTATTTGGGAACTTTTCCCTCAACATCAAATTGCCAGTTTTGCTGTTAATTGTTTGAAACCTTTTCCAGACATTTATGAGGTTGCCTTAAATGAGGCTCGAAAAGAAATCGTTCAAATTAAACCAGAAGAAATTTTGCTCATCGATGACCTTGAAGAAAATGTTAATGGGGCGAAGGCATTCGGTTTTCATGCGGTTCAATATTTGGACGTCAATCAATTGGTTGCGGATTTCAAGAAATATAAACTTCCTTTGTCCGATAAAATTTAGCTGTCCGATCGAATAACAAACCGTTTATTTATAGCAAAACTCAACAATCATTCGACGGTTCCTGAATGAATAATCAAAAGCCAGAAAATTTTGTTTTTCAAAAATTTTTTGACTTTTAGGGGTTTCAAGAATTTGTTTTGGAACGATTATAACGGTTATGCGTTACAAACTTATTGGAACATTTTGCCTTTGTTTACGATTTGCTGTTTCGAGCCCCAACGATCGCAATTCTTAACAGGCTCGAATTCTCTGGCGATCAGATTATTTTTGTCCGAACAAACAACTCAAATTAATTTTATTAATTGGACATTATTAATTATATTGATTATATCCAATTTAATGAAATAATAATGTTATAAAATTGAAGAATTCTGTTTTATATAGGATTATGGTTTAATGAACACAAATTTATTTATCCGAATGCTCTCTGTTTTTCTTTGCCTTGCAATGACCGGTTGTCCCAATTTGATACAAAAAAGCAATCAAGAATATATTGACGGTCTTAATGCGTTAAAGGCCAATCAGCCAGCCGAAGCCATTACTTTTTTTGATATTTCAATTGAAAAATCGCCAAAGTTTGAACTTGCCTGGATTGGTCGCGGCGAATCCTATATTCGATTATTGAATTTTCAGGAAGCGGAAAAGAGTTTTGATCAGGCAATAGAAATCAATCCTCATAATCTCGAAGCGTTTCGAGGTCGCGGGGAATCTTATTTAGGTCAAAAACGTTGGAAAGAAGCGATTGACGATTTCAATTTCGTCTTAAAAGAAAAACCGAAGGAAATTTTTGTTCTAGCAAACCGCGGTTTTGCTTATAATGCTTTGGAACAATATTCGGAAGCATTGAACGATTTAACAATTTGCATCGAAGAAAAACCGAATAATCCTTCTTTTTATTGCAATCGAGGCATCATTTATCAGAAAATGGGGGAATATGACCTGGCGTTGTCGGATCTTTCAAAAGCAATTGAACTCGAACCTCAAAATGCGAGTTATTTTGCAATTCGCGGCAAAATTTATGCCGATTCCGGACTTTGGGATAAATCAATTGTCGATTATACGGAATCCATCCAAAAAGATCTTAACTCTTTTAATGGTTATAAATATCGCGGTCTTTATTTCAAACATTTGGGAGATTGGCAATCAGCTTTGACCGATTTAACTCGCGCTATTCAAATCAATCCTCAAGATGCAGATTGTTATTTTGAACGAGCGGGCATTTATCAACAACTCAATGAAGCGGAAAAAGCAACGGCCGATTTGGATGTTTATCAAACCCTGACAACCCCCAATTAGATTCAACTTGAATTATTTTGAATCTTTTAAACTTTCCCCAATCCTTTTGAATTCCGTTTCTTTATCAGATTTTTGCTGCAAAGAAACGGGGTTTTTCAATCTCTTGTTTATATTCTGAATACAAGGGCGTCATAACCGAATTTTCCTGTTATTTCATAAAATGAGAAGAACAGGAATAATATTCGAAATCTGTATGCGTTTTAATTGCCCTGGCAAATTTTTTCTTTCTGCGAAATATCAACATTTTATTCTTGAGCTCATTCTGGCAATTTTCGGTTCATCCGGGCTTAAATTCAACAAATCAAACCGTTTTTAAACGCTATGTTTATCAAAAACGGAGTCTATCCAAAACATTAGAAATTTTCCAATTATTTTTTATTTTTTCTGAAGAAGATATTGATCTTAACGATTATGTTTGATATGATACTTAAAATAATTATTGAGGTTACTCTCGATTTGCTTAACGAAACAGTATTATCGATCCTGACATTGTTATCGATAATAAGAATCATAACTGTCTTGTTTATTTTTATGCCTTTTTTAATTATTTTATTAATTCTCATTTTAATGAATAATTGTTTAATTATTTGGAATAAACCAAACTTTTTAATGTTTATTTTTCGTTGTTTTTTAATGACAATAACTTATTTAACGGAATAAATTAACTAAACCAAAAAGTTTATAAAAATTATTCTATTATTAAATGTTTTCAATGGATGAAAACAGTATGGGATTACTTCCAGTAAACCGAATCGGTTTTTGGATTTTGATTGAAGGAGCAATGAAATGTTTGATTTTTCTTCTTTTATGACAGACCAAATTTGGTTTGCAAACAATAATTTAGAAAGCATTAATTGGTTTTCATATGCTTTTATTCTCGCTGCTTTCGTTGCTGTTATCGCGTTACTTTGTTTTCTTTATTATCTGTTGAAAAAGCATTCCGTTCTTTTCTGCTCGATTGTTATTGTCTGTTGTTTCATGACATTTTTTGACAATCTCAAAAATGTTTGCAAATCCATTTCGAATGATTCTTCCATTTATTCTATTTCAAACGAAGCAGAAACTCAAGCGAGTCTGGTTTCCTATACAGAGCCAGCCAATCAGAGCCAGGACAGCGCAACGGAAAAATCTCAAGCTCAAACCAGTAAACCAACTGGAACTTTTACTGAACCGCCTTACGGAGTCAAACCAGTCATTAATTCTCAACAAACTGCTCCGAGTCATCCCCTGCCCCCTTCAACTCCGGAATCGGGTCAAAATGAAAAATGGAGAAATTATGTTGATTCTCTCAATCAAAATAGCGGACAACATCAGGAATACTCTTTAGACCAAAATCAAACAAATAATAATATAACGTCCAACAATGGCGATCAACCTGCCATTTATCAAGCGCCGATCGATACGATCGAAGAGTCCAATATTAATAAAACGAGTCTGGACATTTCCAAACCGGATCCAATTAAAAGTCTGCCAAATACGATTGCCATTCCTGTTCCCTTCGACAGAATTCCCAATCAATCAAATCAATCCAATGTTGTTATGATTTCGAATTTGTGGAGCGAAGAAATGCGAAGCGCCTGCGACAAAGTTCGACCTTCCGTCGTTCATATTGAAGCTCGGGTTTTTTACGATGAAAAACGCGACCTTTCGAAAATAAAAGACGAAACGGGCTGCGGAGTTCTTGTTATTCTGGAACAAAAAGGCTATATTGTAACGAATGGTCATGTCGCCGGATTGCCTGTTTCCAATGACTCCGTCGATATTCATTTGGCAAACAAACAAATCATTCATCCCATTAATGTCCTTTATTGCAAAGAATTTGATATAGCCTTGCTTGAAATTCGATTAAACGAAATTAATGTTGATTTAACTGATCGAAATTCAAAGGTTCGTATTGCTGAATTGGGAAACAGCGATCGAGTCAATTTTTTGGATTGCGTTATGAGCATTGGCAGCCCGTTTGGACTGGACGGCTCCGTATCGCAAGGCTATATCAGTTCCCAACAACGTCGAGACATTGTTGCTGAAGGCACGCAAAATCAGTTTCAAAGATTCATTCAGACAAACGCCCCGGCTAATCGGGGCAACAGCGGCGGGCCATTGTTTACGATGAATGGCGAAATCATTGGCATTGTAACGGCCATTGCGACACACTCGGGAGTTAATGAGGGCATAACATTTGCGATTCCAGTTAATAACATTAAACATGTCGCAAAACAATTGGTCAAAACCGGGGTCTATTCGCGACCTTATATCGGAATTGAGCTTGACTCCAACTTCAAACCCAAAATGAACCTTTATCAAGACCAAAAACAGCCGGGAGGAACGCAAATTAATTTGGTTCATGAGAAATCTCCCGCTTCGTTAGCAGGTCTTCGTCGCGGCGATATTATCTTGAAATATAATAATATTGAAGTCGAAAACGGTTTGCATTTTATTCAACTGGTTGCATTATCCGAAATCAATCAACAAGCTGAAATAATCGTTTTGCGTGATGGTCAAATTAAGGTTCTCAAACCTGTCCTTGCCAAAAAATCCTGAAAGAAATGAATCGAATGGCCAAATCTCCTCTGAAAATGAAAGTCGATAAAACGCCGCAACGGATTCAACGGATGTTTGGCCAAATTGCGCCAAAATATGATTTTTTGAATCATTTTCTTTCTCTTGGGATTGATTATTCCTGGCGGAGAAAAACGGTTAAACGGGTTCTTTCTCAGCTTAAAACCGATCCCAAAGGTTTTGATCTTCCCATTTTGGATGTCGCAACAGGAACGGGAGATTTAGCAATTGAGTTTGTTCGTCAAATTGAACGAGCCGAACGAGTCAAACGAACTCAACAATCTTCGAAAATTCGCGTTCTGGGCGTCGATTTTTCAAAACCGATGCTAAAAATTGCGCAACAAAAACTTGAAAAAAAAGGGCTCGAATCGCAAATCCAATTAATGTTTGGCGACGGTTTGGCTCTTCCTTTTGATGCGGATTCTTTTGCTGCGGTTTCAATGGCTTTCGGACTTCGAAATATGTCTGATATTGATCTGGCTATAACGGAAATGATTCGCGTTTGTCGCCCAAACGGAAAAATCGCCATTCTTGAGTTTACAATGCCGACCTTTCCGATTTTTTCCGCTCTTTATCGATTCTATTTTCGGACCTTTCTTCCGAAATTCGGCGAATTCATTGCAAGAAACAAAGATTCCGCCTATCAATATCTTCCTCAAAGTATTTCGGAATTTGACAGTCAGGAAAAAATCAAAAGCCGCCTGGAAAAAGCTGGCCTCATTAATGTTCAAAGTTATTCAATGACTTTAGGAACTGTTGCTCTTTATCTTGCTGAAAAAAAGAGTTAATCTGAATTAACATCCAAGTCCCTCGCTCAATCTTCCCAATCCAATCAATCGAATAACCTGTTTGAACCGTTCGCTTGGAAAATCATTCGATTCAAATCGTTTGAAAATCGTCGCGACTTGCTCATTTATTCGCTAAGGCCTGAAATCTTAGCTCGAAAAAGAAATCCCCCTCTTGGAGCTTTATTCACAAACGTTAGAATTATTGTTAATTTGGGGCTTTTTTCTCAATCTTCTTGAATATCCCTGGCTTTTGGTCTGCCGGCAAATCTCAAAGAAAGCGAAGCTGTCGCCCATTCCGGCTTCTTTTTTTAGAAACAGGAAAGTTAAACTCGAACCATGTTGACAGGTTTTACATTGGCAATTGGAATATTTGCAGCAACCTTGCTGGGCATATCCAAAACAGGCGTTCCCGGCGTTGGAATGTTTGCGGCTCTTTTAATGATATCCGCGTTTCGCAATCATGAAATGTTTGCGTCTGGAGCCGTTGTTCCGCTTTTAATTTTAGGAGATATTGCTGCTGTTCATTATTATCGTCGAGATCGAAAACCGGGAATGGTTCGACGACTTTATCCGCCAATGGCGATCGGGCTCATTCTCGGAATGATCGTTATTTGTCTAATGGATAATCGCCAATTTAAACTGAGCGTTGGGATTTTGGCTATTTCGATCCTTGCGTTTGATTTTCTTCGTAAACGTTTGGGTTGGACTCAAGTTGCCAAAAGTCCGATATTTCGAAACAGTTGCGGCGTTCTGACGGGGTTGACAACAATGTTAGGAAATGCCGCTGGCGTTGTTTCGACCGTTTATTTTGCCTCTCAAGATCTCGATAAAAAAAGTTTTATGGGAACCAATGCGTTTTTTTTCTTTTTGGTCAACGTCAGCAAAATCCCGCTCCTAATAACAGCAACACAAATCAAACTTTTTTGCGGATTTGATGCCACGGACGCTCAAATCATAACTCCCGAAACTTTTTTTCTGACGCTTGTTTTTGCGCCTGGTCTGATTGTTGGAATCCTTTTGGGACGTCGATTTTATCGATTGATTCCGGAAGCCGTTTTTATTCCAATGATTCTTATTTTGAATGTTATAACGGCCGTTCAAATTTTTGTTTCCGCGATTTGGTTTTAGCAAGTCGCGGATTCTTCTTTTCTGAATTTTCAACAGACAGAATCAGGGCGTCGCCGAAACCAATCTGAGTTCGAATTCGATCTTTTTTTAAAATTGCTGAAGATTGTTGAACTTGCAAATATAAAATCAGAATATTTCAAAAGTTTTGAATATCTTTGTCGAAAGTTTCAAAAAAATTGCAATCGACTTGACTCTAATCCAAAGATTGCCAAACGGTTGTTCCTTGACATCCGCGTTCAATATAGTTTGTCAAAAGAATTTGAGCAGCAATTTTATCGATTCGAGCTTTGCGTTTTTTCAAGGTCATTTTGACTTCGCGAAGAAGACCAGACGCTTCAACGCTTGTAAAACGTTCATCCATATAATCAACCGGAAGGCCGGTCTGTTCCGTCAACCAGGCGCCAAAAGCTTGAGCTTCTTGAGCTTTTGGGCTTAATCGTCCGTCTAAATGAAGCGGAAGTCCAAGCACAAATTGAACAATTCGCTCTTCTTGAACAAATTTTCGAAAATATTCCGCGTCTTTTTTTTCTGATTTGCGAACATAAATATCAAAAGGAGAAGCAATAATTCGATCCGAGTCGCAAACGGCAACGCCAATTCGAACGGTTCCATAATCAATCCCAGCCAGACGGCCTTTTTTCGGAAATTCTTGTTGAGTCTGTTCCATTAATCTCCATAGCCATTCGGATGAGTTTTATGCCATTGAACTGCCGTTTGAATCATATCATGAACATCAGTATGCAGAGGTTTCCAGCCGAGTTCTTTCTGTATTTTCTCGGAACTAGCATAAAGCATTGCCGGATCGCCAGAGCGTCGGACATCTTGAATTGTTGGAATTTTTGCCCCAAGCGTTTCTTCCGTTGCGTTCAGGATTTCTCGAACCGAATAACCGCGACCGATCCCGAGGTTATAAAATTTTTGATCGCCGTCTTTTAATGCTTTCATTGCCAAAATATGAGCCGAAATCAAATCTTCAATATGAACATAATCTCGAATACAAGTCCCGTCTGGAGTTGGATAATCTGTTCCAAAAATCTTAAATTGATCGTTCTTTCCAAGCGCAGCGAAAATAATATTGGGAACCAAATGAGTTTCCGGGTCATGATCTTCGCCAATTGAAGCATCGGAAGAGGCTCCGGCAACATTAAAATATCGCAGAGCTGTAAATCCAAATTGAGGATTGGAACGACAATAATCTAAAAGAATGCGCTCGACCATCCATTTTGACCAACCATACGGATTGATCGGTTGTTGTTGGACGGTTTCTCGAATTGGGACTTCTTCCGGTTCGCCATAAGTTGCGGCCGTTGAACTGAAAATAAATCGTTTGACTTTTGCCGCATCCATTGCCGTTAAAAGACTCAATGCGCCCGCTGTATTGTTGCGATAATATATTAACGGCTGCTGAACCGATTCGCCAACATAAGTTAAAGCGGCAAAATGCATAACAACGTCAATGGAATGATCGAGCAAAATCGATTGAATTCTTTCTGTTTCCGCCAAATCGCATTGATAAAACGGCAGAGCATCCGGAATCGACTTTCGATGTCCGCGAAAAAGATTATCGAGAACAACGACCTGATTTCCTTCTTCATAAAGAGCTTTAACGGCATGCGAGCCAATATAACCCGCTCCTCCTGTTACTAAAATATTCATTGAATCCATTTTCAAGCAATTTTTTCAGAAAAAAGTTGAACTTTCGTTTTGGTTGGGAATAATTTCGTTATCGAATTCTATTCAAATCGATTAAAAACCGGAACCGTTGGCCCCCCATAGGACAAGGAGAGACAGATTATTGAAAACAAAACCAGTCGCTCGTTTCGACCGCCCTGATTTAAATCGAACGTTTTGCTCTTGTCGATCCGAAAAAATTCAAAAAAGTCAATAAACAATGACAAATATCATTGTTTCGCAATGAAAAAACGATCTTTTGATTTTGAATAAAGCCAATCATTATTGAATGGAAACATTCATTCTGCTTGTCAAGGCATTATGATATTCGATTATGCCAAGAGAAGCAGGAAGAGTTCGAGTTAAGGAATTCAAACGACTCAATGATTCGGCGTCTCCAACTAAATAAGCGAGCCAAAACGAAGCGGAAAGATTGGAAATCATTTGTTGATATTTAAGGTCTTCCGTCTGACGCGAGGGACGCCGATGACCAGAATAAACGAGATGATCTGCTCCATTGAGCGTTACATGAAAACGGTCGTTTTTCGACAGAGAATCGAACGGGATTCGACGTTGAATCGCTTTTGTTGTTCCAACAACGCCGTCGTCATTGGTTCCAGCAAAGGACATAAAAGGAACATTGATATTATAATAAACAAGCGGGGCTTGCGAAGAAGAACAATAAACCGGCGGACTGAGCGCCAAAATGGCTGTAACGCGAGGATCTTTCAACGATTGTTTATTATCTGGCGGCAGTTGACCGGCAATGAGCATTGCTCCCAACGCGCCTAAATCGTTTCCTGCAACGCCAATTCGACCTGGATCAATTATAGGGGAAAAACCATATTGCTGTTTGGATGACGTTAATTGTTCTATTGCTTGCTGAATTAACAACCCTCGATCCCGAGCGCTCCAATATTTCGAATAAAGCAATTTTAATTCGCTTAAAGGTCTTCCGCGACCTCGCCAAGCTGCTTCATCGCTTCCATAATGATGCAGAAGAACCGTTATCAATCCAACGGATGCCCATTTTCTTGCCAAATAATCATAATCGTTTGGATTTGTTCCCAAACCATGCGAATAAATGATAACGGGACACAAATGTTGAACTTGTTCCGGATAATAAACAAGAGCCGAAATGTTTGACGGATTGGTCGTTGAATTTCTCCAAAGAACTGATTCAATGCGAACCGAATATTGACTCGCAACTTGAAAATGACTCAATGCGGCAACTGGAAAGTTGCTCGACGGAGTTCCTATTGGAGTAACTGTTTTTATGATATCTTGAACCGGATTAACAACCGAGGCAACAATTCGCCTTTCGCCGCTTCGTTTTTGTCCCCAGCATTGGTTTGAATTGTTTTCAATCAAAAGGATTAAAAACAAAAGAAAAAAAACAATGTTTCGCATTTTCAATAAACTTTTCATTTTGCTTAAACGTCATATATTGTTAATCAACAAATTCAATCTCGATTTAATGTTTTATATTGAAACCGATACGAAGAACAAGATTCGTTTCATCCAATCGCCTGTTCTTATCGGGATGACAACCCCAATTCAAGAATTTTCAATCGACTTGCCAATAAAAATCGTTAACATCGGAAATCGTTAAAACGTCTTTTTCGCACAAAAAATCGAAATTTCTCTATTTTGATTCCTCTGTCAAAATTCAGTTATAAGAGTCTCATTTCTTTTATCGTCTTCAATTTCCGGCTCATTAATATCATAACGAAACGGAATCGATCAATCTTTATAACGAAGTTTCTGTTCAGAGGCCGTTCAAAAAGTGGAAATTTGCAATATTTATCAAAGCAAGCGAAAAAAATCAAATCTTTTCGACTTCCAAATCCCGAATCTGGTCGCGTAAATGAGAAGCATGTTCATAATCTTCTGTCAAAACAGCGTCGTCCAATTCGCGTCGAAGTCGGATCAACAACAAGCGTCGATCCTGCGAGCCATCTTGAGAAGGTCGTTTTCCAATATGCTCGGAAGCGCCATGAATGCCGATCAAAAGCGGTTCCAGTTGCTCGCCGAAACATTGATAATCATTTGGACAGCCAAGGCGTCCCGATTTGCGAAATTCTTGAAATCCTATTCCGCAAATTGGACAGGTTTGAAAATCCAATTCCATTAATTCCTGCGTTGTATCCTGAAGAACAGAACTGTTCCCCGAGCCCTCTTCAACCGGCGATTCCATATATTGCAACGAACCTTTATGTAAATATTGATTCGCATGCATTTCGCAGAAATGAAGTTCAACCGGCTCATCATCGGTCATTTCTGTAATATGAAACGTTGCCGGATTGTTACATTTTTGACATTTCATTTGATATTTCCTCTTGGAAAATGATTCTTTGCCAAGGATTAAATTGGGTTATTGCCTGAGTTAATGCGTTTTATGAAAAATGTTGACGAGAAAAGCGATCGATAATCCTAATAGGAATCAACAGATTGAATCGATATTTTTGCGCATCAATTCCGCCCAAAAACGATAATGATTTTTACAACAAATATATTCAATTCATTTGAATGTTTCGCGTCTTATTTCTTCTTAATTGGTCAATGACCAGCAATTATCCAAAGGGAATTGAGAAACGCCAATATGAGCTCTCAAAATGAGCTCGTTTCCCAACGACTTTATATTTATTTTACCCAACCCCCCCAATTAGACAAGACTTTTTTTTATTTATTCAATCCGTGACATTTTTTATATTTTTTCCCGCTTCCGCAAGGACAAGGATCATTGCGTCCAACCCGTTCGACTTTATTGCGAATGGTTACGATTTTATGCTCTTTGCTGGCGTCGATTGCCGCTTCCTGTTGCTGTTTGATATCATCAACGACCGCAGTACTCGAAACCGATTCATGACTCGCCTCCGTTTCAGTCCAAGTTGAGCCGATAAAATTCTCGTCAAGTTGTTCGACTCGATAAATATAATCGGTAACGCGTTCAAAAATGCCGTTCCACATCATTTCGAAAACGCGCATTCCTTCCCGTTTGTATTCGATTTTTGGATCAACCTGGGCATAACCGCGAAAACTAACGCTCGACTTTAAATGATCCATAACGAGCAAATGCTCTTTCCAGGCCGAATCCAGAATTCCAAGAATCAACGAACGCTCAACTTTACGCATTTCCGGATTGTATCGATCTTCGATAATTGATTCCAAACGGTCGCGAACATATAAAACGTCCCAATCCGCAATTTCATTTGGCGTCAGTTCTTTATCGAAATGAGTATTGAGCCATTGACAGAGTTCCGATAATTGAACGTCCTTTTTGTCCAGTTTTATCAAGTCGTCTACAGAAATTCGTTCATTTCGAGCAATACGAAAATCGCGAATCGCTTGAATCTTGTCAATATCGACATGTTGATTTTTGAATATTAAATTTAATTTCTGCTGCAACGTTTCATAATGTTTTCGAGCTTCCAGCGCGCTTTTTTGACTCACATCAAAAAGAAGTTCTTCGATTTCCTGGCGTTGTTTGTTTTTTAATGCGTCGTTTGACAGAGTTGTATTGAAACGACGTTTAGCCCAATCAACGATTTTATCGCGGTCATAATGTTTGCCGTTTTGGTCATGAACTGTAAAATGAATCAGCCCTGCCATAACAGGAAAGCGAACTTCTTTTTCATGATATTTGTCCAAAACGAACTGCATAACCTGATCAATAAACGGTTGAACATCCGTATTTTTATATTGATCCGGGTTAAGATCAATCGCAAATTTCCCTCGAATCCAATCGCAAGCAGAACGAATTCCATATTGCGCGTCAAGGGCAGGAAGATCAGAAGAAAGATCGACTCCTTTAACGAATTTTTCCGCTTTTTCAATAAGAAATTCCGCAACGTCTTCCCGACCGATTTTCTTGAGATCGGAATCTCGAAGGTTCGTTCGCCAGCGCATATTTGCCGTTTTCGTCAGCGCTTGCCAATTCCATTCTTGCTCTGGAACATCTTTTGAAAGATTTTCTTCAACGGCATCCAAAACCTGAGTTTCGGCCATTCGAGTTGCATGATCAATTGCGTATTCTTCCGCCGATTTAGCATCCAAACCGCGAAACTGTTTCATTTCAAACTCGACGCCGAAGCGTTTCGACGCTTTTGAGGCAAAAGAAGCGGCGCCATAATTGGGATCAAGATAATCGTTCAAATGAGTTTGAACTTGGCTTTCAATCATTTTTCGAATCATCTCTTGCGTATTTCCGCCATCCAATATTTGTTGACGATATGAATAAACGCGTTTTCGCTGCATATCCATAACTTCGTCATATTCGAGCAGGCTTTTTCGCGTATCGAAGTTTCGTTCTTCGATTTTCTTTTGCGCGCCCTCAATTCGCCGCGTAACCATTCGACTTTCGATTGCTTGCCCGTCTTCCATTCCAATTCGGGTCAGAATGTTTTTGACCCAGTCTCCTGCAAAAATTCGAACAAGATCGTCTTCCAACGAAAGAAAGAACCGCGCATCGCCGGGATCGCCCTGACGTCCGCAACGTCCGCAGAGCTGAAGATCAATTCGTCGCGCTTCATGACGTTCGGTTCCAATGACATAAAGACCGCCAAGTTGCCGAACCCTTTCGCCTTCCTGTTTCATTTTTTCGCGCTGTTCAATCTCTTCAACGAGCGCGTTCCATTCGTCGGAAGGAACGTCCAAACGAGTCGGATATTTCGTTTGCAAAATCGACCAGGCCAAGGTTTCCGGATTGCCGCCGAGAATAATATCGGTTCCTCGTCCGGCCATATTCGTCGCGATTGTAACGGTTGAAAGGCGCCCGGCCTGAGCAATGATTTCAGATTCCCGTCCAATATTCTCCGGCCTTGCGTTCAAGACTTGATGTTTGATTCCCTTTCGATTCAACATTGCGGAAATGACTTCGCTCTTTTGAATCGAAACCGTTCCAACCAGAATCGGGCGTCCTTTGTATTCGATTGTTTCGATACTGCTTCGAGGAATTGATTGAGCGTTTTTTTCTCCTTTGGGAATAAATTCGAGTTGACTTTCGTCTTCTTTGGCGATTGTTCCCAAATATTCCTCTCCTTTAACGACAATCGTATCCCATTTATGAATCCGTTCAATTTCGTCGACAACAGCGTTATATTTTTCTGTTTCCGTTTTATAAATCAAATCCGCATGATTGATTCGTTTGACCTTTTTATTCGGCGGAATCGCAATGACTTCCAATTTATATATTTTCCAGAATTCGCCCGCTTCGGTCATTGCGGTTCCGGTCATTCCGCTCAATTTATCATAAAGTTTGAAGAAATTTTGCAACGTTATTGTTGCCAAAGTTTGATTTTCTTCCTTAACTCGAACGTTTTCTTTCGCTTCAACCGCCTGATGAAGACCGTCGCTCCAGCTTCGACCTTCCATAAGTCGTCCGGTAAATTCGTCAACGATTATGACTTCGCCATTTTTGATGACATAATTTGTATCGCGTTTATAAAGATGATGCGCTTTCAGAGCGTTATCGATCAAATGCGGCCAATGCATATTGCCGACTGTATAAAAACTTTCGACGCCAGCCAAATGTTCCGCATGAATGACGCCTTCATCGGTCAGGTTTGTTGTATGGTCTTTTTCATCGACTTTAAAATCAACTTCTTTAATCAATTGGCGGGCAATGACGTCAGCCGCTTTATATTTGGAAACGTCGTCATGAGCAGGCCCGGCAATAATTAATGGCGTTCTTGCTTCGTCAATTAAAATATTGTCAACTTCGTCGACAATGGCAAAATGAAGTCGGCCTTGCGATTGCTGACTCGAAAGCGGAAAACGTTCGTCCCCTCGTTTGGCAAATCGCATATTATCGCGAAGATAATCGAAACCAAATTCATTGTTGGTTCCATAAGTTATATCGCAAGCATAAGCGGCTTGACGATCTTCTGTTGACATATTGCTTTGAATCAGCCCCGTTGTCAACCCGAGAGCTTGATAAAGCGGCCCCATCCATTCTCGGTCTCGACGAGCCAGATAATCGTTGACCGTAACGACATGAACGCCTTTTCCGTCCAAAGCATTCAAATAAGCAGGAAGAGTTGCGACAAGCGTTTTTCCTTCGCCGGTCATCATTTCTGCAATATTACCGAAATGAAGAACCATGCCGCCGATCAATTGAACGTCATAATGACGAAGACCGAGAACTCGGCGGCTGGTTTCCCGACAAACGGCAAAGGCTTCGTTTAAAATGTCGTCAACGGTTTCGCCCGCATTGATTCGTTCACGAAATTTGACCGTTTGCTCTTTGAGCTCATCATTGCTCATGCCCTGATATTTGGGCTCCAATGCATTAATGGCGTCAACTCGGGATTGAAGTTTTTTCAGCATTCGTTCATTCGATGAACCAAAAAT
Source organism: Planctomycetia bacterium (assembly GCA_030527205.1). Lineage (GTDB taxonomy): Bacteria > Planctomycetota > Planctomycetia > Pirellulales > Thermoguttaceae > JAUNBG01. The sequence continues at coordinate 92,878 of JAUNBG010000003.1, read as the reverse complement.
CGAGGTTATAAAATTTTCAATCCATTTGGTAATCGATGTAAAAAAGTTACTTATATTTTCAAAAACTTCCATTGTATTTTTCTTGAGATTTTGTTTTCCTGGAATGAAATAGAAACGCGAGGGGTTAAACTATTTCAATATATTTTCATTCATATAAGTTTACAATTAATTCGGTAATTGGTCAATACTGACTCAGAAGATTATACAGTAACCGTTTTCTTTTGAATGTTACAGAAAACGACATTTGCGAACCGGCTTTGAGTCCGTTGCCCATTTTTCGATCTCTCAATCCGGGCTCCAATGGATTTGATTAAAAATCGCAAAATTGATTGTCCGTTTGAATGAATTTAAAGAATAATAAAGAACAATCTTTTTTCAGTAAGTTCTAAAAACCCGCTGAAAGCGCGGACGTCTCGTCGGCAGGAACCGGTTTTCGCAACGTTTTCCGAATTGAGTCTGTTGTTAAAAACAGGTTTTTAGAACTTTTCCCTTTCGAATAAAGACTTTTTATAAAATACAATACAGAAAACATAAAAAAAACAACAATCATAAATTAATGAATTGGGTCAAAATAAATTTTCTAAAAAGTTTTTGATTTTCATTATTCTAACCAAAACTGAGCTGGACATATTCGTTAAAATTTGTTTTAATTCCCTGAATATAAAAAATTGACTATACGAAAGCCGAAAGGGGCGAGAGGTTTCGCCTTGAGTAACCGTTCGTCATCATCGGACTTTTGAACAGAACCCCCGGAATTGACAATGGGCTTGAGTATAAAATAAAGGATAATAGTTTAACTTACAAGAGGAGATATCGTTGATGTCTGGAAGGAATTTAAAATGTCAACGTTGGTTCCTGGGAATCAATATGTTGATTTTGGGTCTTTTTTTGAATACAGAAATGTCATTCGCGCAAAATCGGTTGACGCCAGCCAAAACCTCAAACAATCAGCAAAGAAATTCGGCTCAACAATCAACAAATCCGACCTCTGCAAATGCATTGAGAACAAATTCAGGAGTCGCTCGTTTAGCTGGCCAGGGAAATGTTTCCGCCAATCCTGCCGCTTCAACAAATCTCAATAACGCCGCTTCTCCGGCGACAACTCAATCGACTATTTCCAGTCCTGATCAGCAAATGAGTCCGGAATTGAAGGCCAAACTTCAAGAGGCCGTTGATAAATTCAATAAATCTGATATTGCTGGTTCGCTCAAGATTTTGAAGGAAATGAGTCAGACAAATCCTGAAATCATTCCTCCGCGTTTGATTTTGGCTCAATGGTTTTCGCAACTGAAAAATCGAAATGCCGTTCGAGTTTCATTAGAAATGGCGACAGAAGAATCGCCCAATGATCCGGAAGCTTATTTGCTTTTAGCAGAAATTTCGCTGCAACAAGGGGAATTAACCGCCGCAGAACTTCTTTTTCAAAAAGGGGAACAAATATTATCACAATATTCTGTCAACGCAGATCGCAAAAAGGCTTTAACAATCTCATTGCTTCGCGGCAAAATGAATTTGATGCAATTACGCAAACGTTGGGCTGAAATGCAACAAATGCTTGCCAATCTCATTCAAATTCAGGGAGAATCGCCTGAACTTTGCCGTTTGATCGCTCTTTCCTTTTTTCATCAAAACCAAGACGCTCAGGCTCGCAATTGGTTCGTTCGCGCCGATTCGCTGTCGAAAGGGGAAGGAATGCCTGCGGACGGAATGATGGCTCAACTTTATATTAGTCGAGGCGATTTGGCAAAAGCGAAAGAAAGTATTATCGCCGCTCAAAAAGCGTATCCAAAGTCAACCGATGTTTTATCGCTTTCCATTATGATGGCGATCAATGAAAACGATCTTGACGCCGCCTGGAATCTCGTTCAAAAACTTTATCAAGAAGACTCCAAATCGCTTAACGTTCTTAAAACAATGGGAAATGTCGCTCTTTTCCGATCTGATTTTGCGCAAGCTCAGCAAGCTTTTCAAGAAGTTGTTCGTCAAAGTCCCATTGATTCTGAAGCGGTTAATGGACTTGCTTTGGCGCTTTGTGAGCAAAATGATCCCGAAAAGAAAAAGCTCGCGCTTCAATATGCAACAAGCAATATTCAAAAACAAGATAATAATCGCGAATTTCTAGCAACTCTTGGCTGGACGCTTTTGCAAGCGGGAGAAACGGACAAAGCCAAGCAAATTCTTCAACAATCGGCAGCCGACGGACAATTAAATGCCGCGACCGCCTATTATTTTGCCGTTCTTTTAGCCCAAAATCAACAAAACGACGAAGCGAAAAAATTGATTGAGGCCGCTTTAGCCAGCAAAGCTCCTTTTTTCAAACGTCAAGCGGCGATCAATTTACTCAATCAGCTTTAATGTTTTTTGATAAGAAAAATCAAACGCCCAAGCCCTTGTTTTAATCCCCTTCCCTTTTTTTGCCGGATTTCTTGAAAGCCAAAAATGAAACGGTTTCAACGGGCTTGAGTTTTATTGAAAGAACAAAACAAAAATAACTTTCGTTTTTCTTATTGAAACGGGTTTTGATTCTCAAAGGAAGTTCTAAAAACCCGCTGGGAGCGAGGAAGTCCCGTCCGCAAGAACAGATTTTCGCAACGTTTTACGAATTGAGTTTATTGTAAAAACAAGTTTTTAGAACTTTCTTCAAGGATAAACGCAAGAATGTCCCTATTATATTCAAATCCATAAAAAATCCCCGATCATTGCGTTCGCAATTTCGGCAACGACAAGCCTGCCTGAAAACGAACCCTGTCGCCCAAAAGTCGCTCGATTTTTTTCTTCATAAAAATATAAACTGCTCTTTCCCCGATTATTGTAATGATTTTGGAATTTTTCGCGCAGCGACGCGACGGAAACGCAAGGACGCTTTCTTTTTGGAATTTCAGATTTCGTCGTTATTTATATTGCTTTTAATCGCGATTAAAACGGCAGTTTCATTTGAAAAAAGATTCGTTTTTGTCGCTCGTTTTTGTCGCTCGTTTTGGGAGTTTTCATTCTGTTCGCAAAACCGCCGCGCCGCTGCGAAAAAATCCTTTTTTTCCGACAGATTATGTTCTATTCTGTGTCGCGAAAAGAAAAATCGGCGAAAGTTCTGATATATCTTTGATTTTTCTTTAAAAAAACGATCCAGGATAAACATTGCGCGATTCAATAATTCCGACAAAACGGCTTCATTTTCCGGCCAATCATTCATTCTTGGGATGTCGGCTTCGCCAGTTGATTTGCTCCAAAACGGAAAGCGATTGACTTTCGTCTTTATCTTTCTTTTGAGAATTTGAATTATCGGGATTTTGCGCGGAATCAGCTGAATTATTTGCGACAAATAACGATTCCAATTCTTCCCATTTGACGTTATCGGGAGTTCCGGGCTCAAGAACGAGTTGGTTTTCGGCAACCCATTCAATGACAGAAAGATCATATTGAACGGGATAACGCTTCCGCATATGATCAATGGCGAACTTTCCGCGAAGGTCAACTTGAGAATTATTTGCGTTATTTTGAGTCAAATTCGGTTCATGCATTATTGTTTCGGTCAGGCAAATAATAATGGCGAAAAAGAACAAAGTTGATTTCATATTCTCAAAATCAATAACTTTAAGCGCCGTTCCAAACGATTTTTTAATTCGAACTTTTTTGGTTATCGACTTTTTATTAACTTCGAAACTATAGAATTCATCTAAAGTCAGATGAACAAGAACGCCCAAAAAAATCGCGAATGCTTTAAACAAACGAAGCTCAGTCGTTCCAGAAGTCAAAAGATAAATAATTTGTGCGGCAATAACCGCCATTGGTATGCTGTGACACATGCCGCGATGAACCGTAAAACGTCGAATCAAACCGCCGATAAAAAAACTGATCGCAATATAAATTCCGCCGCCAATCATAACAACCGATTCAACGTCCAACGGGAAATCTCTCAATCGACTGACCAATAATAATGACGAAACTCCAGCAACAATAGCAAGACAACGCTTGAATGATGTGCTCGTTTTGCTGTCAATATCGGGAAGAATTCCGCCGATCGAACAAAGACAGCCAGCAAAAAGAGAGGCAGAAAGAGAAACGTCGGCCATCCAATGCGAAAAGCCGCCCAAAGCAATTCCGGCAACCGTTCCGCCTGCCAAATGCGTTTTGTAGTTCGCCATTTCGATTGGTCCTGTTGGAGCTTATTTTCAGAAGATTCTCATTCGCAGAAAAACGTTTGTCGGATTTTCAAATAAGGATCGAAGTTATATTAAATGAAAGTTCTAAAAATCCGGATTTTTCAACAAACTCAATTCGGATCATTTCGTAAAAAACAGTTCTTGCGGACGAGACGTCCGCGCTCCGAAAGGGTTTTTAGGACTTCCTTAAAGGATCAAGCCTCGCGAAAACGTTAAAACGTTGGGATCATAAACCGGAAACGACGGATCGATCGTTGAAGTCGAAAGCCGCCCTCTTTTTTGGCTTAGATGTTAAGAAAAAAGTCTCTCCTTTTCATAACAACTTAAATCGTCATTGACAATTTAAGTCAACAAAGATTGAGTATAATAAAAAGAGTCATCGACGTCAAGAGCTTTTTGCCCGAGACGCATTTTCGTTTATTTTCAAGCCTGTTAAGCTGGTTGAGTTGATTGAACTGGTTGAGCTGGTTAAGGCGGTTAAAAAGCGCTGATTTTTTGATCGAAGCGGCAACGGCAGAATTTGCCTTCCGCAATTCGTTCGACATTCTGCCCGCCAATTCGCGAGTTATTGACATTGACGTTGACAGCCAGAACGATCTGAAATCTTCAATGGATTGAATCATTCGCCGGTTTGAAGCGTCTGAATTAAACAAAGGAAGTTCTAAAATCTGTTTTTTACAATAAAATCAATTCGGAAAACGTCACAAAAACCTGTTCCTGCGGACGAGACTTCCGTGTTCCCTGCGGGTTTTTAGAACTTCCAACAAAGATAAAACAACGGTCTGCCAAAGATCAACTTTTTCTTTTCGAGTCAACAGCGTCGGTTCGATCTTCGCTTTCCCGTTTACGAAAGACGAGACGAATTGGAACTTCGCTGAACGGCAACTCATCGCGAAGAACATTCAATAAATATCGTTGATAACTCGGCGAAAAGGCTTCGGGCATATTACAGAAAAGAACAATGGTCGGCGGCGAAACGCTAACTTGGGTCGCATAATAAACTTTGACTTTTCGATGATAATAAAGCGGCGGCGGATTATAATCCATAGCGGCAATAATCAATTTATTCAATTCATTCGTCGAAACGCGACGACGGCTCTGTCGCATAAGACGTTGCGCATGCTGAATGAGTTTTTGCGCATTTTGACCTGTTTGCCCGGTTATAAACGCAATGGGAACATGAGCCATTGTTCCAAAAGTATCGCGAAGATAATCGCCCCAACGACTTGTCGGCATTTTATGTTGAGCCATTAAATCCCATTTATTGACGACAAAAATGCAAGGTCGAATATGTTTTTCAATGAGATTAACCAGCTGTTTGTCCATTTTGCTGATTTGCTGCGAGGCATCAAAAAACATCAAAACGACATCGGCCATCCGAATGCCGCGTTCGGCTCGAGTTGTGCTGTAAAAATCGAGATCGTTTGAAATGCTTTTTTTCCGAATGAAACCAGGCGTATCAATTGCGACAAAAGTTTGACCGTCCATTTCAAAGCGAACATCAATGCTGTCGCGGGTTGTTCCAGGAACAGGACTGGCAATGACGCGTTCTTCCTGGGCCAGCGTATTGACGAAAGTACTTTTTCCGACGTTGCGTCGTCCAACAATGGCGATTTTCATAACCGGCTGGATTAATTCATCGGAATGGTTTCCTTCATTTTCGTCAAAAATCGAAGTTGGAATCGTTTTTTCCAATTCGTCCATTAAATGAACCCGTCCGCGTTTTTGCTTGACGCTGACGGGAATAACGCCCCAACCGAAACGTTGAAATTCTTCGGCGTTTCGTTCAAGATTGATATCGTCGGACTTATTGGCAACCAAAAGAATGGGAACAGACAATTTTCTCAAGCGTTCGGCAATATATTCATCCAACGGCGCAATTCCGGATCGCGAATCAACAAGAAAAAGAATCAGATCAGCGGAATTGATTGCCCATTGAATCTGTTGTTCAACGTCTTCGGATAAATCATCCTTGTCAACAATGCCAATGCCTCCGGTATCGGTCAACTCAATGAGTCTGGGCGAACAGGATTCCTCTTCGGTTTCCCAATGTTCTTTCTCTGATTTCTGATCGGCTGATTGTTTTTTGCCTGTTGAATCAAGACCGGAACGCCTGGATTGATTTCTCAATCGCTGATCCGAAGACGATCCGATATCCAATAAAAATGAAACTCGATCGCGCGTTACGCCGGCAACGGAATCGACAATCGAAACTCGTTCGCCAATCAGCCAGTTAAATAAACTCGATTTTCCGACATTAGGCCGGCCAACGATTGCAATTTTAGCTATTCCCATTAGATCATTCCTTAACTATTTTCTTGCAGGATAAACGAAATTGAAAAAAAAAACAGCCCCCTCATTCCGAAACTTCGTAAAAATTTTAACCCCCCTTGCCAATTAAGAGGAATAATCTATATTTATTCAAGGAATTAGATCGCTTTTGACATTCCGCTTGCCGAATGAGTTGGTTCAAGTTCATCGGATTTGAATTGACTGAATTCAGGTTTCGGACAAGAATAAAGGAATGAACCATTTGTTCATTTTCAAAGGAAATTCTAAAAAATCTGTTTTTTGCAACAAATTCTATTCGGAAAACGTCGCGGAAACCAGTTCCTGCGGACGAGACGTCCGCGCTTTTAAGGGGTTTTGGGAACTTCCTTCAAGAATATTTACATATTTTTCATAAAATTCATAGGGGATATTCAAGAAGTCGTTAATTGAAAGATTAACGACTTTTTTAGTATCAATAAGGAATATTTAATGAATACTCCGAAGGAAAATCTCTTTTCGGAAGATCAATCAAAATGCAATCAGCTGAAATATAAAGATCTGACAATAGAAGGTTTTTCGCGGGCGGCGGTTCAAACTTTTTGGCGCATTTCGGAATATAAACTCGGTTTCGATCTCGGTTGGCAACCTTGGGAATTTATGGGAACGCCTCGCTGGTTCATTTCGCATACTCATATGGACCATATTCTCGCTCTTCCCGCTTATATTGCGCGTCGACGAATGATGAAAATGGAACCGCCGACGATTTATCTGCCTGCGGAAAAAGTCATCGAAGTTCGCCAACTCCTTAATGTTTTCGCTCGACTTGATCGCGGACAACTCCCTTGTCAGCTCATCGGATTGGAAGACGGCGATACCGTTGAGCTGTCGCGGGAACTGGTTGTTACTGTTTCCAAAACATTCCATACAATTCCGTCGCTCGGTTATCTGGTTTGGGAACGTCGCAAAAAATTAAAGCCGGAATATCTTTCGCTTACTGGAGAAGAAATACGCAACTTAAATCAATCTGGGGTTCAGCTTACGAATGAAATTCGTCTTCCGAAAGTTGCCTTTCTTGGCGATACAACAGCCGCCGCATTGGATTATTATCCCGATTTTTATCGCGCGGAAATTTTGATTACAGAAATGACTTTTGTCGCTCCGCATCATCGACGCGAGGCGATCAATAAATTTGGGCATTTTCATCTCGACGATTTGATTGAGCGTCGAGAAAACTTTAAGAACGAAAAGATTATTGCGTCTCATTTCAGTACGCGATATTATAATCGCCAAATTGAACAATTTGTTCGCAAACAGCTTCCCGATATGTTGGATAATCGACTTATTCTTTGGTTTTGAAAACAACAGCGAGTATCAATGAAGCAAATATCAAAGCGGCAAATAGCAATATTGGCATTTGGGGCGTTTCTTCATTCCAATTCAATGTTATTAAAAGTTGACTGTTGGAAAAACAAACCAGCCAACAACGAACAGAAAACAGAATTCGCAACCTGTTGCCCAGACGATTTCGATCCAGGCAGACTCTTGTTGTTTCAACGATCCGTCAGCGAAATCAATGGAATCAATCCAAATTGCCGCTGAAACAGATTTCGTTTCAACTTTTGCGCCTTTATTCGTTCTTTTTGAATTTTTTGTTTTTCTTTAATTTAATTATTATTATTTGAATTTCCAAATATTTTATTTTTTGACAAAATTTTGGAAAATTGAGGACAAATGGAACAGGAACTAATTGCTCAAATTCGTCAAAAAGTTGGGATTTGCGACAATTTAGAGCTTGGGATCGGCGATGATGCCGCAATTTTGCGAAGCAAAGAGTCCAATACCGTTGTTACGGTCGACCTTTTAACCGAAGACGTCGATTTTGAAATGGATCTTGTTCCGCCGGAATGGATCGGACGAAAAGCATTGGCTGTCAATTTAAGCGATTTGGCGGCAATGGCAGCCATTCCTCATTCAATTGTTATTGCCGTTGCGCTTCCGAAATCAAATGGATTCAATTTGGCTCAAGGAATCATGAACGGCATTTTTCCGCTTGCGTCCGAGTTTGGCGTTTCATTGGCGGGCGGCGATGTCAATAGTTGGGACGGAAAACTGGTTCTTTCGATAACGGCAATCGGTCTTGTTTCTCAATTTGGTTCATTTCGTCGTTCAGGAGCTCAACCGGGAGATCGAATCTTAACAACAGGCCGATTTGGCGGAAGCATTTTGGAACGTCAATTCTTTTTTTTGCCTCGAATCCAGGAAGCTCAATTTTTGAATGAACATTATCAAATTCATGCGGCAATAGACGTCAGCGACGGGCTTCTTCTTGATCTTTCGCGGCTTGCCCGGGAAAGTTGTGTCGGTTTTCAACTTTTCGATACACAAATTCCGATTCATTCCGACGTCTTTGCGCTTATGAACAAGAATACGGAAGAACTCGAACGAATAAGCGGCGGCAGTTCTTTTTCCAAGGCAAAGTCCCCTTTGACCCATGCGTTGGAAGACGGCGAAGATTTTGAATTAATTTTAGCGGTTGATCCTTCCGAAGCAACTCGATTGTTGACCGATCAACCTTTTCGTCAAAATGGCGTTGAAATGACGGAAATCGGCTTTTTCTGCAATTCTCAAGACGGTTGCTGCCGCATTGATTCGTCCGGAAATAAAACAATTCTTCAACAATTCAACGGTTTTCTGCATCAATTTCGTCAAAAAGGTTGATTTTGAACAATATTGGTTTAAAATATATGGGATTTTAAGTCTATATAACTGGACTTTCCCGTTTTTTGATATTGGGAAGAAAAAACCTGTCTTGCCAGAGCCCTCAAAACTCATTTATTGCTTTTGGCGAATCCCCGGAAAAGCGTAACGATATTGGGTTGGGCAGGCGAAACGACGGTCTTTCGAAATCCAGTTCTCCTGATTGCTGACGTTATGAATGTCGTCCCTTTCAAAAAATCAAGCGAAAGGTCTTTTCCTATATGATTTTTTCGGGAAGACGGGCATAAAGATAACTCCGAAAAAAATAAATGATCTTAAAAAATGCCGTTCAAGATAAAATTGTCCATTAAAAAAAGGGAAAAGAACAGCAGAGAATCAAACTTATCGAAAATCCCGGTTTGTCAGGTTACAAGTCCGAACAATGACAGATTATTAACGCCTCAAAGCCGTTTTAGTCTGGTTAAAATCGTTACCTATTTATTATTAAAGATCGAAAAAACAAAAAAGTTTTCTGGAAAACGGAATCGCAGAGTTCTTTTTTGTAAAATGGAATAAAAGAATGAAAAAGGAATCGTCGAACAGATTCATTGAAGGTCTCAATGCGGCGCAACAAGCAGCGGTTCAGCATAAAGACGGCCCTCTTTTGGTTCTGGCTGGACCAGGAAGCGGGAAAACACGAGTCGTAACGCATCGAATTGCCTGGTTGCTGAATCAAGGGGTTCAACAAAGACAAATTGCCGCTTTGACCTTTACAAATAAAGCGGCCGATGAAATGAAGAATCGATTGTCCCTGCTCGTCCCGAATCATCGCGTTTGGATTGGAACTTTTCATCGATTTTGCGCTCAAATCTTGCGGACTTATGCTTCCTTGACCGGATTGAGTCAAAATTTTACGATTTACGATATGGATCAGAGCAAACTTCTTTTGGACTCGATTGTCGACAAAAAGGAATTTCCTCTGGGCGTTGATTGTTCGCGAATTGCTTCCGCGATCAGTTGGGCTAAGAATAATATGGTTTTGCCGGACAATTATCAGGCGAAACAAGGTCATATATTAGGGCAATTTGTTGAAAAAATTTATCCGGAATATCAACGGGCGCTGCAAGCGTCCAACGCGGTTGATTTCGACGATCTTCTTCTTTATATCGCGATTTTACTCAAAGAAAACCCAAATGTTCGCGAACAATTGGATGATCGATTTCGTTATATTCTTGTCGATGAATATCAGGACACAAATCTAATCCAATATGCCATTGCCAAATCCCTTTCCATTAATTATCCGAATTTGGCGGTTACGGGCGACCCGGATCAGTCGATTTATGGTTGGCGAGGGGCCAATATACGCAACATTCTCGAATTTGAAAAAGATTTTGCCAACGCGAAAGTCATTCGTCTGGAACAGAATTATCGAAGTTCGAAAAGCATTTTGGCCATTGCTTCGGCTTTAATCAAGAATAATAAACAACGAAAAGAGAAAGAACTCTTTACGGAAAACGCTCAAGGCGTTTTGCCCCGCGTTATGCGCTGCTTCAATCATCAAGATGAAGCGGATTGCATTGCTCAAGAAATAGCCTTTGAAATCAGTCAGGGAAAACGTCGTCCGCAGGATTATGCGATTTTTTATCGAATGAATGCGTTATCGCGCAATCTGGAACATTCGTTGCGACGATATGGGGTTCCATTCCAACTTGTTCGAGGTTTGGAATTTTTTAATCGAAAAGAAATCAAAGACGTTGTTTCTTATTTGCAATTCATTTACAATCCCAACGATATCATTGCTTTTCGCCGAATTATAAATCAACCGGCGCGAGGAATCGGCAAAGTCACGCAACTTCGTTTGGAAGAGTTTGCCCATCAAAATCATTGTTCGCTTTTGGAAGCGACTCAATCGGTCGAAAAAATCCCTAAAATAGCAACGAGAACGCAAAAAGCGATCAAATCCTTTGCCGAACTTATGCAACATTTGGGAGAAATGTCGACCGAATTTGATCTCGAGGTTCTTCTTTCAGTTCTTTTAAAAGAGACCAATTATCTCCAATTGCTTCAGGAAACCGACTCGGAAGAAGACAAACAGCGTTTGGCCAACGTTCAGGAACTTTTGTCAGAAATGCGGGAATTCGATAAAATGTTCAATGAAGAATTAAAACTTCAACAAGATAAACCGCAACTTTTTTCTTCATCGCTTTCTTCAATGCGGAACGAAAACCGTTTGGAACGTTTTTTGGAACAGGCGTCTTTGGTCAGCGATGTTGATGCCTGGGACGAAGAAACAGATCGCGTTTCTTTAATGACGCTTCATGCTTCCAAAGGACTCGAATTTCCGATTGTTTATCTCATTGCATTGGAAGACAATATTTTGCCGCATGAACGTTCTGTCAACGATAAAATGCAACTCGAAGAAGAACGAAGACTCTTGTTTGTTGGCATTACTCGAGCAAAAGAAGAAATTCGTTTGAGTCGAACGCAATTTCGAGAGTATCGCGGAACTTATTGCTCTTCAATCTTGAGTCGTTTTCTTTTCGAGCTCCCCAATGATCAAATCAATGCAATCGAAAGCAATCGAGAATCTCAAGAAACATTGTCAACAATTGATCCAACCCCCAACGCGTGCGAATCCGGATTGGCGTTTAATCATCAATCTGCAACTCCCATTCCTCAGCCATCCGAAGAAAAAAGTCCCAAAAGCAATGAAAAACGCAACGATTATATCAAAATAACGTTCGAACCGGAACCAGAACTTGATCCGGAATATGACGACATTCATAGCGAATCGACCGAAGAAGCCGTTTTTCAATATGACGATTTTTCTGCGGCGCCAACGCAATCCAATCCAGTTACAAAAAAAGCAGGAACATCTTCAAGCAAACGAAAAAAACGTTTGGGAAACGAAAACAAGAACGATTCTCCTGAGCGCGTCATTTTATATGAAGAGGAATTTTTACAGGAAATTGCTCTGAAAAAAAAGAAATCAATTCCGTCCAAATCTGTCGAAATTTCTCCGTCGGCAATAACCTTGGCAACGGATTTGCTTTCTTCTCAAAAACAGGAGCTGTCGACTTCTCAACCGTCATCAATTAATCTTGAAATGACGATTCAGGTTTCCGATTTGATTCGCCATAAAAAATACGGAATTGGAGTTGTCAACCAAATTCAGGGACCTCGCGGGGCAAAAATCGCAACGATCACATTTTTATCCGGAGTTGGAACGGTTGAAACGCCGTTGTCTGATCCTGATCTTTCTCAAATCGTTTCTGATAAAAAAGCGTCGCATTGACCAAAAGAAAAACAGCCCAATTATTTTTTTTGTTGCATCATTCATAAAATCTGTCAAAAAGGGTCTCAACAAGGGCATCATTGGCTCAGAAAGGCAAAAACTCTGAACATCAACGCGACGTCAAACTCTCCGCCGTAACAACCTTCGAGCCAAACGGCGGAACTCTCACAGGAAGTTCAAAAAACCCGTTTTTGCAATAAACTCAATTCAGGAAGCGTCGCAAAAAACAATTCTTGCGAACAAGACGTCCGCGTTCCCTGCGATTTTTGGGAACTTTCTTTATAAAACCGCTTCTCTTTCCGAAAAGAAATATTTTAAACCGAATGGTTGTTCAATAAAAAAAAAGAATTATAATTATTTTATATCTTTTTTTCTTTTTGCGGATGTGGTGGAATTGGCAGACACGCCAGACTTAGGATCTGGTGCTTCATCGCGTGGAGGTTCGAGTCCTCTCATCCGCATTTCCGTTTTTCGTTTTTTGTCTCCTACTTTGTTTTTGTTTCCGCTTTCTGTATCCGTCTTCGTTTTCTGTTTTGTTTCTGTTTCCTGTTGTTACTTTTCTATTTTTTGATTTATATCAAGCTTGTTGGAAAATCCTGATCATTAGGTCCGTCAATTTGACTCTTGAATCCTCCGCGTTCTTTTGGACTAATGAGAATCATAATGCAAATAATCTTCTAATCAAGCCCTTGTCGCTAATGATATTATTATTATAATAAAATCATTTTAATAAGGGGTTTTATCGACAGTCCCAGTTTGTTTTCCTCAAAACATTTTCGACCGTTTGTCCGTCTTCAAAAAAGATTGGATTCAACATGTTTTGTTTTTTCCAATTTATTTAGCCCAACAACTCAATCATTTGTATTCAACCGATTTTTCATTTTTGAATCATATTGAATGGTTCCCAAAGCAAAAGAACGTTTGATCGACTTGAATTCAGATGATATAATACAGGAGTGAACCATGCTTCGAATCGCCCTTGGGAGTGATCATCGCGGAGGAAAAATTGCCGAATCATTATTGCGTCAAATTTGGTTTCGTAATCAATGGACGTCCGATGACGACCGTGTCCCTCTTTCTCAAGAAGGCTATGAAATAAAAGATTATGGATCAAAAGAGATTGAAATAATGTCTCCTTTGGTTGGGGCTATTGAGTTTCAGAGTTCTCGTTCTTCTTCCAATCCGCTGAAATATATTGGTTCTGACTTAAGTTTTCTGCTTGTCTGCGACAAAAATCAAACTTTAGATGAATATACAAATGGCAACGGCAACGGCAATCTCAATTCAATGACTTATTATGCCGACTATCCAGATATTGCAGCGATTGTTGCGAAAAAGGTCAGTTGCGGCGAAGTCGATAACGGAATTCTGATCTGCGGAACAGGGCTTGGAATGTGTATTGTTGCGAATAAATTTCCGAACATTCGAGCCGCTTTTTGTCATAGCGAATTAACCGCTGAATTGAGCCGAAAGCATAACGACGCCAATATTTTATGTCTTTCAGGAGAAATGATCGGCGAATCAGCGGCCGTTGCCATTGTTTTGCGTTGGCTTAATACCGATTATCTTGGCGGACGTCATCAGACGCGTATCGATAAAATTCGTCTTATCGAAGAGGAAACCGGTCTTTGAATTGCCGAGGGGGCTGTTTCAAGCTTTAGAGGGGGTCTGTTTCAAGATTTAATCGAAAGGTTACCGTTTTTGGTTTTCCGTCCCTTTTTGACATATTATCGGACTTAAAAGGAGAGTTGAAAGTTGAAAATTATTTCTCCTCGGCATTATCAACGATCAACGATTCCTCGGCGGCGCATTGCGACCAAAAATGTCGTTTATTTTTTGAGTTCTCGATTTTGAACGTTTAAAATGGGGAATTTCACAAAACATTAATTGCTATATTGAAACGAGAATTCTAATGGCAACATCGGTTTATCTGGACGTATCGGTTTATTTGGACGTTGCAATTCAAGCGGCAAAATCGGCGGGTTCTATTCTCTTAAACAAATTGGGAAAAGTCGGATATCAAGAAAAACATCCAGCCGATCTTGTCACAGAAGCTGATATTGCCGCTCAGGAAACAATTCAAAATATTTTGTTGAAGGCCTTTCCGACGCATTCTATTTTGGGAGAAGAACAGACTTGTCTGACTCAACTTGCCGAACATGAATGCGGATCGCAATCGCCGAAAGAATTTCCTTTGACCTGGATTATTGATCCTTTGGATGGAACGACCAATTTTGTTCATCAGGTTCCATTTTTCGCAACCTCAATCGGTTTGACCTGCGGAAATGATTTGCTTTGCGGCGTCATTTTTGATCCTGTCGCCGAAGAATGCTTTACAGCAGCTTATCAACAAGGGGCATTTTTAAATGGTCGACGCATTCGTTGTCGAAACGTTGAAAAGTTGTCTGATTCTTTATTTTCGATATCTTTCCCAATGCATACAAATTCCGATTCAAAATATCATTATCTTTTCAATTCAATGAGAAATCAATATCAAGGAATTCGTCGAACAGGCTCAACCGCATTAAATCTCGCTTATTTAGCGGCAGGTCGTTTTGATCTTTTTTTCGGTTTGGCCTCTCATGCCTGGGATGTTGCAGCAGGCGTTTTATTGGTTCGAGAAGCAGGCGGAATTGTTACAGCCCAAAATGGTCTGCCGTTTGATCTCGCTTCGCCGTCGATTATTGCCTCAGCAACAGAAAAACTGCATCAAGAATTTCTTCAAAGCGTTCATTCCATTTCTTTGTCTTGAACGAAATCGATCCAAACAAACAGACTTTTCTCTTAACCGTCGCTTGACGTTGTCGGGTTTGAAAACCCCGACGATCTTTTTTAAGAGATTTCAGCATAAAAACCTTTTGTCCCAATGACGCTTCTGATTTGAAATAAGTTTGGAAAAGAAGAGGCAACGCTTTTCTTCAGAAGAGATTTTTCGAGAAAAAAGGAACTCCTCTTTTCCCCATTTTTGTAATGATATTGGAAATTTTTGCGCTGCGAAAACGCAAGGACGTTTTCTTTTTGAAACTTCCGATTTCGTCGCTATTGAAATCGCTTTTAAAACGGCAGTTTCATTTGAAAATGATTCGTTTCCGTTAAAAGAGATTTGTTTTTGCCGCTCGTTTTGGGAGTTTTTATCCTGTTCGCCGCGAAAATCCTCTATTCCGACGGATAATCTTATATTCTGTGTCGCGAAAAGAAAAACCGGGAAAATTACAGAAAGGAAGGGAATTGGGCAAAATATCAGAACAACTGATTTTTTGTTTTTTTGAAATCGAACCTTTCTTTCAAGTCGTTAAAATGTTAAAATGACAAATGTAATGGGCAGAAAATTGCCTCATTTTTCCGAAACCTGACGCTGCCGAAGGTTGAGCAAAAACAAACGATAATATTTTAGCGAAACAGGAATCATTTTTTTGGAAAAGCAACAGCCTTGCGCATAATCAAAGGCATCGAACATCGACGAATGATGAACAGCTTTCAAAATTAACAAAGGAACCATTGAAATGAAACAGCGATTTTTATTTCTTTTTTTGATCTTTTGGGGATTGAATTTGGGAATTTTTTCCAATCAAACAATCTCAGGCAATCCGTTGTCTTCCGAGTTCCAGAGTCAACAAAAAGACATCGACGCAACCAATTTAACGGTTAATAATCGACCGAAAGCAATAGGAATTGATTCGGGAATGCCTCTCTTTGGTTGGGAAATTCAAGGGAAAAATCGATTTAACGTTCGACAGATTTCCTATCGAATTTGCGTTGCATCAAAAGAATCAGAACTCGACGCGGATCGCTCTCCTTCGGATGACGACAATCTTCTTTGGGACAGCGGCGTCATTTCATCCGATCAGACGCAAGGGATCGTTTATCAGGGAAAACCGCTTGAATCTTCAACGCATTATTTTTGGCGAGTTGAAATCAAAACAGAATCCAAATCTCAAAACAGTTCGAATGATTCGGAATTCATAATCGATCAAGAATCATCATCGAGCTATTTTGTTACAGGAATCATTCATCCGGAAGATTGGAAAGCGAAATGGATTTCAATGGATCGAACAAACGACGATCCGCTTCCTTTCTTTAAAAAAGAGTTTGAATTGGAACAGCCGAAAGAAAAAATCGATTATGCCGTTCTTCATATTTGCGGACTCGGGCATTATTCGCTTTGGTTCAATGACCGCCCGCTTGATTCAATGCCTCGCCGAATTGATCCCGGTTGGACGAATTATCGTCAAACTTGCCTTTACTCGACTTATCAAATTGACGGAAAATCGGACATGATTCGGGATTCATCGAATAAAATCTCCGTTGCATTGGGAAACGGAATGTTTAACGTTCCGGGCGGTCGATATGTCAAATATACAGGATCGTTCGGATTGCCGAAATTAATCTGCCAAATGACCATTCGTTATCAAGACGGTTCGACGCAAACTGTTATTTCCGACGAAACCTGGAAAGCGGCGTTCGGATTAATTGATTTTAGTTGCGTTTATGGCGGCGAAGATTGGAATTTCAGTCGTTTTGATCAATCTGATATTTCTCAAGACAGCGTTTCTCAAATTCAGTTTTCTCAAGCCGACGCTTCTCAAGCAAAAATGTTTCCCGAAAATCAGAAATCTGCCGAAAAGAACGTTTCCGCCAAAATTGATTCTGCGGCTTGGATCAAGGACTTGAATAAAATGGCGATTGCCGATTCATCGAAATATCTTGTCGAGATTGAAGATTGGCAAGACGCCATTTTGACCGAATCGCCCGGCGGCGTTTTGAGAGCGGAAGAGCAACCGCCGGTTGTTGTCATTGAACGAATGAAACCGGAAGCGGTTTCCGTTTTGCCGAACGGTCAGATTGAGGCAAACTTCGGGTTTAATTTTTCCGGTCAGCCGCTTGTTTATTGCTTTGTTCCCAAAAACAAAACGATTAAAATAACGCTTGCTGAAATGAAAGAACAGCCCTGGAACGGACATTCCTATTCCTTAACCGGCGGAAAATGTTCCGAAGAGTCGCTTATTCCTTTTTCGCCTCTATTTTCTTATTGGGGATTTCAATATTTATATATTGAAGGCGCAAAATGGATTCAGGACCCGGAAGTTCAAAAAATTCTTCAGGAAAAGAATGTCAAAAACGTTTCTTCCGCTGCTGAAATTGTCGATTCGCCATTGATTTTTCAAATTCAAGCCGATTATATTTCCAGTTCGGCGAAAGATGTTGGCGATTTCCAAAGCGATGGGGCTTGGCTCAACGAAATCGACCAAATGGTTGACCGTTCCGTTCGGAGCAATCTGCAAAGCTGCATTACAGATTGCCCGCATCGGGAAAAGCTCGGCTGGCTCGAACAGATTCATTTAATGGGGCCGTCGATTATGTATCATTACAATATTCATACTCTGCTACAAAAAGTCTGCCGCGATATGACCGAAGCGCAACTTGACGACGGAATGATTCCCGATATTGCGCCGGAGTATACGCGATTTTCTGAAGGTTTTTTCTGGTCCGCGGAATGGAGCAGCGCCGCAGTTCAGATTCCCTATTTTCTTTATCGTTGGTATGGCGACACAAAAACGTTGGAACATCAATATGAAACAATGGATCGATATGTCCGTTTTATGGCCGGAACGCGGAACGAAAATGGACTTGTTCGCGCCGGACTCGGCGATTGGTATGACTGGTCATTGGATAAAGGACATTTCGGAAAAGGCGGTTATTCCCAGCATACGCCAGGCGAATTGACGGCAACCGCTTTCCTTGTCAGCAATGCGGAAATAATGGCGAAAGTCGCTCAAATGTTGAATAAATCGGACGATTTTTCGTTTTATTCCGATTTAATGAATCAAGCAAAGAATGATTTCCAAAAAGCGTACTATAATTCGGAAACAAAAGTTGTTGCGACGGGGTCTCAAGCGTCTTATGCCTTTGCGCTTTATTTTCATCTCGTTCCAGAAGAAGATCGCGACGCCGTTTTAACCAATTTAATGGCCGACATTGAAAAATGGGAATATCGGCAATCGACCGGCGAAGTTGCCTTTCGATTTCTGATTCGATCGCTGGCCGATGCCGGACGAAGCGACGTTCTTTGGAAAATGATTCAACGGGAAAATGCGCCGGGTTATGTTCATATGCTGAAACATTGGGGAATGAAGACCCTTTCCGAAACTTGGGATGGCCCCGGAAGCTCAATGAATCATTGTATGTTCGGCCATATTCAAGAATGGTTTATGGCCAATATTTTGGGAATCGGTCAGACAGAAAATTCGATTGGATATTCCGAAATTCTTTTGCGACCTGAACCGATGAAAAACGAAATTAAAACGGCAAACGGTCATTTTTGGTCAATTCGAGGCAAAATTGTCAGCGATTGGAACGTCAACGGAACGCAATTTCATTGGAATTTTGAAATTCCCGGCAATGCGACTGCGGTTGTTCAGATTCCCGTTGTTGACGAAAAGTCCGAATATTCAATCCAAATGAACGGTTCCAAATTGAATCTCAACAGCGACGGTTCGCAAGAAATCGGGTTTGAACCGTCGAAAAACGGCAATCCGGCGCGAGTCATTTTAAAACTCGGTTCCGGATATTATCAGATTGACTCAACAATTTATGCAGATTAATGCAGAATAATTGCCAATATCGAAATAACAAAAAGAATTGCGTTATTTAAATCTCTATTCATTCTTCTAATAGAATCATTAGAAGGATTTATTTAGAATTTTAGAAATCTCAATCGACAACATTTTAATTCTTGAAGGAAGTTCTCAACCCCGTTAGCGAGGACGTCTCGTCCGCAAGAACTGATTTTTACAAAATGATCCGAATTGAATTTGCTGCAAAATCCGGGTTTTTAGAACTTCCTTTGAATTGAAAACGATTCGAATTTTTGTTTCCTCGCCAGGAAGAATCAAAATCAAAGCCAACTGGACGCCCGGTTTTCGTTAAACCGTCCAGTCGTTGGAAAATCAAGACCTCAGTCGAAGTTGCCCTCTCTGTAACGGCAACTTTGGTTATCAAACTGCTTGCGAAAAACGTCAAGTTTCTTCGATGATTTTAAGCGTCAGAATCGGAATCCGCCTGAACGTTGTCTGTCAAAATCTTTTCGACCTCAGGATAAGCGATTGGATCATAAAACATTAAAAGATCGTCATTCGCTTCAATAACAGTTGAACCATTGGGAACAACAAAACAATCGCCGCGTCGAATCAATAAAACGAGAGAGCCGCCAGGAAGTTGAATCTCGGCTAACGATTTTCCAATACAGGACGAATTGCCTGGAATTTCAAACTCATACATTCGGCCATTTGAGTTTCCTGTTTCCTCAAATTCAATGGGAGCTCGCAAACGTTGTTTGTCCTTTTTATCCAAATGAAACCAATTGGCCAAAAGGAGAAGCGTTTTGCCCTGAATTATGATTGATGTAAAAACGATGAAAAAAACGACATTAAACAACTCCTGCGAGTTTTCTATTCCATAAATAGCGGGAAAAGTTGCCAAAACAATCGGAGCAGCGCCGCGAAATCCCCCCCAGGCAATAAGGATTTGTTCCTTAAAACGATAAGAACTTTTAAAAAGACAAAGAAAAACGACCAATGGTCGAACAATAAACATTAACGCCAAACCAATAACAATTCCTTCGCTGACAACTTCAATTAATCCGCTCGGCGAAACGAGAAGTCCAAGAATCAAAAAGATCGCGACCTGCATCAACCAGGCTAATCCGTCGTTGAATCGCGCCAGCCCATGTTTATAGACAAATTTGCTGTTCCCCATAACAACGCCGCAAACATAAACCGACATAAAACCGTTTCCCTGACAGAGCTCCGCAACGCTGTAAGCAATAAAAACGGTTCCGATTCCAAGGACATAATACAGCCCTTCATATTCGAGTTTAAGCTTGTTAAAAAGATAAGCAACTCCTTTGGCTATGATGATTCCGACAAGGACGCCAATCGTCATTTTGATGACAAAATTCGGAAGAATTATCCAATAGGACGCGCCCGGATGCAGAATCATATTGATCATGAAAATCGTCAGAAAGGCCGCCATTGGATCGTTGCTTCCCGATTCATATTCCAAAAGCGGTTTCAAATCCCCTTTCAGACCGAATCCTTTGGATCGAAAAATGGCAAAAACCGCAGCGGCATCGGTTGAGGAAATAACGCAACCGAGCAGGAGTCCCCATTCCAATGAATATCCGAGATACCAGGCAACAAAAATGCCTAAAAGAACCCCTGTTGCCAAAACGCCGAGACTTGAAAGAAGCGTCCCTCGAAAAAGAACCTTTTTAATATCGGACCAACTTGTATCGTATCCGCCGGAAAAAAGAATAAAAGCCAACGCAAGTGTTCCGACATAATTTGCGCCATAAAAATTGGAATAATCTATTTTTCCTATTCCCTCTGAACCCGCGAGCATTCCAATCACAAGGAATACAATCAGAATCGGAACTTTGAGAAAAGAAGATATTTTGCTGGCCAAAATTCCCAAAAACAGAAAAACCCCTATACTCAAAAATTGATAGGTTGTTTCCAACATATTGTCTTACTCCATGAAATCCATTTCATTATTCATTACAATTATTCAAATTATTCGTTTCCTTTTTAATATCTCGACATTCTTAAAAACAAGCGAAACCAACAGAAAAGGTTGAGAAGAAATAAGGTTCTGGAGACGGAAATATTCCCATCCAAATAAATTGAATATCTTTATAAAGTATTATACAAATTGATTCTTTTCCTTCAAGCAGGATATTTGTTATTTGAAAAGAAAAACATATTGAAACGCGTCTTAATCTAAGTTCTTTTCTGGACTTTTCCCTCAAACGATTCCTTTTTCTCTGGCTGTCATTGGATCATCAGAAATTCGATTTTCGTTTGAATAGAATGAGATCAAATTCAGCCATTTCGTCATTTTCGCATTCCAATTATTCTGACGAAATATTGAATATTCAAATAAAGTATTTTTTATCGATATGACTATAGACAAAATAAAAAATTTCTTTAAAATAAATGAACAATGAATAAATTGGAGGATTAGGGAAAAAAGAAAGCCTCAAAACTTTTTTTAGTATAATTCTGTGTTTTTCAATGAATAATTGTCCATATTGATCGTTTCAATATGATTGAACAATATACATTGCCATTCTTTATATTTCAAAATATTGAAAATCTTTCTTCAATTTTCCATTCCTGATTCGTCATTTTATAAGAGAACCAAACGATGAAATACTTTGAAATAACAAAAGGCCTTGATCTCTCTTTGGCCGGTCCGCCGGAACAAATGATTGATCCGAAGCCGAAAATAGTAAAGCATGTTGCGGTTACAGGTCCGGATTATGTTGGAATGAAACCAACAATTCGAGTTGAAGTTGGCGAGAAAGTTGTTGCAGGTCAAATTCTTTTTGAAGATAAAAAGAATCCCGGCGTTAAATTCGCTTCGCCAGGCGCGGGCGTTGTTAAAGAAATCTGTCGCGGAGAAAAACGAGCGTTTCGTTCTATTGTCATCGAACTTTTTGAGGGCGATGACGCTTATAATTCTCTCGATTTTGAAAAATTTGATCCCGCCGAACTGGAAAACCTTTGCGTCTGTAAAACTCGCGAAATTTTAGTCAACTCCGGTCTTTGGACTGCTCTCCGAACGCGTCCTTTCAGTCGAATACCAAAGATTGATTCAACGCCGTCGTCTCTTTTCGTTAATGCAATGGATTCTAATCCTCATGCGCCGAATCCAGAACTCGTTATCCATGAACGCCCAGACGATTTTGTCAACGGCTTGAAAGTTTTAAGTCGCATTTGCGGTCAAAAAATCTGGCTCTGTAAATCTCCAGACAGCAATATTCCTGGCGACGATGTTTCAAAAGTCGAAGTTGCTCTTTTTGACGGCCCGCATCCGTCTGGTTTAACCGGAACTCATATTCATTTCCTTGATCCCGTTGGATTGGGGAAAACCGTCTGGACAATCGGTTATCAAGATGTTATGGCGATCGGCGAACTTTTTACGCAAGGTTATTATCCAATCGAACGGATCATTTCTCTTTCCGGTCCAATGGTCAAATATCCGCGTCTTATTCGGACTCGAGTTGGCGCCTGCCTGAAAGAACTGACCGAAGGCGAATTGAAAAAAGGAGAAAACCGAATCATTTCCGGAAGCGTTCTCTGCGGACGAACCATTGAAGATAACGGACTTTGTTGTTTGGGTCCTTATGTCAATCAGGTCAGCGTTATCGGGAATGGCGATCCTCGCGAATTGTTCGGTTGGGCTCTTCCGGGATTCCGAAAGTTTTCCGTCGCTCGAACCGTTGCATCAAAATATCTTCCGAAATGGCCGTTTAAAATGACAACGGCTCTTCATGGCGGTTATCGCGCCGTTTTTCCGAACGATATGCTCGAACAAGTTATGCCGCTCGATATTCTTCCGGTCTTTTTATTTAAAGCATTGGAAATCGGCGATATTGAACAATGCGAGAAATTGGGAGCTCTTGAGCTGGATGAAGAAGATGTCGCTCTTTGTACAATGATCGATCTTGGCAAAAACGACTATACAACTTCGCTTCGCTCTATGCTTGATACGATGATGAAAGAGGAGGCCTAATATGAAGATTTTAAGAAATATCCTCGGTCAGCTCGAAAAGCATCTTTTTGCTGAAGGAAAACCGTTATCCATATTCTTTCCGTTTTTCGAAGCGGCAGACACATTTTTCTTTACTCCCGATAAAAAAACGACCGGGAAATGTCATGTTCGCGATTGCAACGATTTCAAACGAATGATGATTTCGGTCGTTTATGCCTTAATTCCTTGCGTTTTAATGGGAATGTATAACGTCGGTCTTCAGGCGAATCGTTTGATGGAAATCAACGGCATTCCGGAAAGCGGCGATTGGCATTTTTGGATACTCAGCTGGATCAACGCTCATTTTCCGATTCTCGGCGTCTTTGACGTTCCTGATTTACGCGGTTTTAATCCGCTCAATTGGAATATTATCGGATGCCTGATTCATGGGGCGGTTTATTTCCTTCCTTTATATATATTGACAATGGTTGTCGGACTCGGTTGGGAAATTCTCTTTGCAATGATCAATCGTCATGACGTAAATGAAGGTTTCTTTGTAACGGGATTAATCTTTCCTTTAACTCTTCCGCCCTCCATTCCGCTTTGGCAGGTCGCCATTGCGATTTCTTTCGGCGTTTTGATCGGAAAAGAATTTTTTGGCGGAACAGGTCGAAACTTTCTCAATCCGGCATTGGTTGCGAGAGCCTTTTTATTCTTCGCTTATGCGGGTCAAATTTCCGGCGATAAAGTCTGGACTGTTGTCGATGGCGTTTCCAAAGCAACTCCGCTTTCTTATGCAACCAATCCCAGTTTAACCGAAGGGGGAATCGACGGTTTGTCCAATGCCGGCTATACAATGTTCGACAGTTTTATCGGTTTGATTCCTGGTTCCTTTGGCGAAACGTCAACGTTGGCCTGCTTGATTGGAATGGTCTTTTTGCTCTTCATTGGCGTTGCTTCCTGGCGAATTATGCTCAGCATGACCGTTGGAGCAATGGGAATGGCAACCGTTTTAATGATGTTGGGCAGCGAAACAAACGCCGCTTTTAATATTGGTCCGATTTGGCATTTCATTCTTGGCGGTTTTGCTTTCGGTATGGTCTTTATGGCAACGGATCCGGTCAGCGCGGCCATAACCAAACAGGGACAATTCCTTTACGGACTTTTAATCGGTATTCTGATTATTATTGTTCGCGTTTTGAATCCTGCCTATCCGGAAGGAACAATGCTTGTTATTCTTTTCGGAAACTGCTGTGCCCCGTTGATTGATTATTTCGTCGTTCAGGCGAATATCAAGCGCCGTTTAAAAAGAGTTGCTGTAAACAATGAATAATGAACAGGACGGATAAAATAATGAAAGATTCAATATTCAAAACATTTGCCGTTGCTTTCGGACTTTGTATCGTTTGTTCGGTTATCGTCTCTGTTGCTGCTGTTTCATTAAAACCCAAACAAGACGAAAATAAACAACTCGATAAACAGATCAATATTCTCCGGGCTGCCGGATTGGTTGACGCAAAAGAATCGCCGAATGCCGCTCAAGTTAAAGATTTGTTTTCACAAATTGAAAGCGTTGTCGTTAATATAGAAACAGGCGACGCTGTTGCCGACGTTGATACTCAGAATGTCGACCCTAAAAATGTAACGAAACTTCCCAAAGATCAAGATCCGGCGGGAATCGGCAGTCGTCCGAATGAAGCGGTTGTTTATCTCGTTAAAGAGAATGGCGTCATTCAAACGATCGTTCTTCCTGTTTTTGGACGCGGACTTTGGTCAACAATGTATGGCTTCATTGCGCTCAAAGGCGATTTCAAAACGGTTGCCAATCTAACTTTTTATGATCAATTGGAAACCGCTGGTTTGGGAGGCGAAATAGCCAATCCGAAATGGACTCAAAAATGGATCGACAAAACTGCAGTTGACGATTCCGGGAAACCGGTCATTAAAGTCATCAAAGGGAATGTCGACCCGGCTTCGCCCAATGCGAATGAACAGGTTGACGGAATTTCCGGAGCAACATTGACAGGAAATGGCGTAACCAAAACAGTCGAGTATTGGCTTGGAGAAAACGGTTTTGGCCCTTATTTAAATAAATTAAGAAGCGGTAACTGAATAAAATCAAGGGCTGATTTTTAGCATTCCTTTTGTTTTTTGCCATTAAATTCATAACAAACAACCGTTTTGTTAGTCGATTTATTCTCAAAACCAGGGAATGAACAGAATCAGCTTTGGAGTATAATAATGAATCCAACAATGAAAAAAACTTTTATCGAACCGTTTATGCAAAATAATCCGGTTGCGGTTCAGATACTCGGCATATGTTCGGCGCTTGCAGTAACGACCAATCTGCGAACAGCGCTGACGATGTGCCTGGCGGTTACTTTTGTAACGACTTTTTCCAATATTGGCGTTTCGATTATTCGCAAAATCATTCCTGGAAGCATTCGAATGATTGTTGAGATGACCATTATCGCAACGCTCGTTATTCTTGTCGATCAATTGATCAAAGCTTTTTCCTATAATTTGAGTAAAGAACTGTCTGTTTTCGTCGGATTGATCATTACGAACTGCATTGTTATGGGACGAGCCGAGGCTTTTGCCATTAAAAACAATGTTTTGGAAAGCTCTCTGGACGGTTTGGGGAATGGAATCGGTTACAGTATTGTTCTGTTAACCGTTGCCTTTTTCCGTGAACTGTTTGGTTTTGGAACTCTGTTCGGATTTACTATTTTGAAAACCGTCAACAACGGCGGTTGGTATGTCCCAAATGGATTGCTTGTTCTCTCGCCGGGAGCGTTTTTCCTGATCGGTTTCTTCATTTGGCTCGTAAAAATTCGCTATAAAGAACTCATGGAATAATTACAATTGAAAATGAAGCGTTTATCAATGAAATAACAGGTCAATATTGTTTTGGAAAGACAATCCTGTCGCAACTGTTAATAACGCAAAACTTTTTTTCATTGAAGCATTCATTTAAATGATATAGGGAATAAAATGGAACATATAGCAAGCATGTTTGTTCAAGCGGTTTTTACGCAAAATCTCGCGTTATCGCTTTTTCTGGGAATGTGTACATTTTTGGCCGTTTCCAAGAAAGTCGAAACCGCTCTTGGATTGGGAATTGCGGTTATTGTTGTTCAGGGAATAACAATTCCGCTCAATAATTTGATCATGACTTATATTTTAAAAGAAGGCGCATTGTCCTGGACAGGAATTGCAAGTCTTGCTCAACTCGATTTGAGCTTTTTGTCCTTTATAACTTTTATTGGCGTTATTGCGGCAAGCGTTCAAATTCTTGAAATGACTTTGGATCGTTTTTTCCCGCCGCTTTATAATGCGCTCGGGATTTTTCTGCCGTTGATTACAGTCAACTGCGCGATTATGGGCGGTTCGCTTTTTATGGAACAGCGCGATTATAATTTCGCGGACAGTTGTTTGTATGGATTTTTCTCAGGAATCGGTTGGGCATTGGCTATTCTCCTGTTCGCTGGAATTCGAGAAAAATTGGAATACAGTCATTCTCCCAAAGGATTACGGGGACTTGGAATTGCTTTTATGACCGCCGGGCTTCTTGCAATGGCGTTTATGACTTTTTCCGGAATGTAACTTTTCGATCCAATCGGCCCATTTGAAACTCAAT